>JANMXV010000538.1:0-5368 GCA_031381325.1 Betaproteobacteria bacterium
CACTCTGGCCGGGGAGAAGTTTGCCGAACTGGAAATGACTGTTTGGCGTGTCAAACGGGATCAAATGGAACAGGCAATGGAGATTATAAATGCGGACATTGGCCTCAATAAAATGACCATTTTGCGTAAAGAGATTATCGAATTGCTCGACCACAATGAAGCTCGCGTAAACCGTCTGCGCCAGGAATCTATTCAGATTATAAAGTTTTCACGTCTGAGCGTTGTGATCATCACGGCGATCAATATGGTACTACTGGTAATCGTGTTTCGCCGCTTGAGCGAAGGCTGGCGTCAAAAGGAGCGGGAGGCGGCGCAGCTAAAATCCCAGCAGGAGTGGTTGGATACCCAGGTGCGGGAACGCACCGCGCAACTGGAGCAATTGTCTATCCATTTGCAGGATGTACTTGAGGCGGAGAAAATCCGGCTGGCGCGTGAGTTGCACGATGAACTGGGATCCATTCTGACGGCGGCGAAGATGGATGTCACCTGGGTGCGCGGCAAGCTGGGTAAAAGCCCGCATGCAATGGACGAAAAGCTTGAGCGTACATTAAAGAATATCGACCAGGGAATTCTGGTCAAGCGGCGCTTGATCGAGGACTTGCGTCCCAGTACATTGTCCAGCTTTGGTCTGATTGTGGCTGCGAGGGAGCTGGCCGAGGATTGCGCTGCGCGCAACGAGTGGAATCTGGCGTTTGACGTTCCGGACGCAGAGCCCGATATCGGGCCGGATACCGCCACCGCACTCTATCGCGTGCTTCAGGAAACGCTTAACAACGCCAGCAAGTACGCCCAGGCGAAACACGTGAGCATCAAACTCGCCTGTAGCGAGCGGGAGCTGATACTTGAGGTAGTGGATGACGGCGTTGGATTTCGACTGCGCGATATCCGGCCCAAGGCTCTCGGCATTGTGGGTATGCGACAGCGCGTGCAGGCGCGGGGCGGCAGCTTCGAGATTTCGAGCAATCCGGAACAGGGGTGCCGCACGCGAGCGATTATTCCGCTTAAAAAGAACGAGGCATGCGTCGCCAGTGCGAAAATCGATGCCTCGAGCCCTGTCGTTTGCACGACTTGAGTAAACCGCCAACTGTGGTTATTGCCTGACTGATACCGGGCCGCACCGGTGCGCCGATTTGTCTCCGCGGCAATGCACGAAAAATTCGTTTAGCTACAGATAAACGTTGCCCATCGGTCCATAGCGTGCAGCTTGTAGGAATCCGCTTACAGATTGCACGCGCTTTTCGCCCGGCGTCAGCGGATTCCGACGCGTGATTAGGACGCACGGGGATGCAGGCATTAACGGCGTTCGCGCAAACTGCAAGTTATTACACGTTTTTTAAGGAGAGCATCCATGAAAACCTGGAAACCATCTTTGGCAGTATCAGCCGTTGGGCTGTTGCAACTCGGAGAATGAATATGGACTCCATATCCCGTGAAGACTATCTCTGGAAACAGTTGGCAATCGCCGTCGTAATTGGCACGTTAGTCTTGCTGAGCGGGTGCGACAAATATACAAAGTCCGGTGAGACAGTCGGTCAGCAAGTGAATAATTTGATAGCTGTAAAGGGCTAACCTTGCTTCGCGCCATAGATACGCCGTCTGCGGATACCCGGTAGAATCTGTTTCAGCTTCGCATGGCCTGTATTGCGAAGCGACAAATGCGCGCGCCTATGAAAAGCCGCGCGCCCATGGTAATTTCATGTAGTGCTTGCGAGTGGCAAAAAGTGTCATGAAAAAGGAACGGCTTTATTCGCGGATGCCGCTATGGCGCCGGCGCGCGGCTGTTGCCGCTTCCAACAAGAGTAGTGCCGCGGAGATAACCGCTTTGCGGCGACCCATCGCCATTACGCTGTGGATTCTGGCGGGGATTGCGCTACTTGTTTTCCTGAAATGGGCTGGAAGTATTCTGGTGTCGCTTCTGGTCGGCATTATGCTTGCCTATACCTTGGCGCCGTTTGTAAATTGGCTGGAAAACCGGCGTATCCATCGTTCTGTCGGCGCAGTGCTGGTGCTCTCTGTATTTTTGGGCGGTGCGGGTTGGATAGGGGTGGCGCTGAGCGGGGAGTTGCAGTCGGTAGTCACGCAGTTGCCTGAATTAGCCCGCAAGCTACGCGACAAAATTGGGGAAGCGAGCGCCAATGAAGAAAATATATTGCGCAAAATTGGCGATGCCGCCAATGAACTGGATAAGGTGGGAGCGACTGCCGAATCCATCGCTCCCAAGGGGACAAAAATCGCCCCTGCGCCCCCCTCTGCTGCACCTGCTCCCGTCAGTTCAACTTTGAAATCCTGGATGGCCGAGAATTTTTATTTGCTGATGCACGGCATCGCGCAAGCCGTTCTTATCGTCATGCTCGCCTACTCGCTATTGGCGGCCGGACCTCTGTTCCGCCGAAAGCTGATCTCGATCGTCGGTCCGAGCCTTTCGGAAAAAAAGGAAGTGCTGCGCACGCTTGAGGAAATCCAGGTGCGCATGCAATCGTACCTGCTGTGGCTGACGGCCACCAACGCTTTGATCGGCTTGGCAATTTGGGCGGCATTTTCATTGCTGGGTGTGGAGAACGCCGGGTTCTGGGGTGTAGCTGCCGCGTTATTCCACTTTATTCCCTACGCCGGACCACTAATTTTGGCGATAACGAGCGGTGTGGCAACCTTGCTGTACACCGGGCTCTATACCCAGGCTATTACGGTGGCGTTGGTTGCATTGGCCGTGAACGGCGCCATAGGCGTTGGTGTAATGACGTGGATGCAAGCCCGATTATATCGCGTGAGCGCAACCGCGCTGTTCATGGGATTGCTGTTATTTGGATGGCTATGGGGCGCCTGGGGTGTCTTGCTTGCGGCGCCCTTGTTGGGCGTGATGAAAGTAGTTTGTGACCGCGTACCTGCTATGGAGCGATTCGCCGTTTTCCTTGCGCCGTGACTGGCGCATTGACTGGAGCAGTCGGCGCCCGGGCTTGATGCATCGACCGATTGAATCGAGCCACAGTGATTGCCGCGGCACCCCTGTCACTCTGCCAAACTCAGCCGCACCGACACCTCCGTCGGCTTGCCTGCGCGCAGCACGGACAAAGTGATGGTTTCGCCGGGCTGGTGCTTCTCAAGCGCCCCCAGCAATTCGTCCAGATTGGTGACTGGCGTTCCCGCGAGAGCCGTGATGACGTCGCCGGCGACGGTTTCGCCCGCCGCACCGCGCATAAACGGTTTAATACCTGCCGCCTGTGCCGCGCCGCGCGGTACTACCCCGACGACGGCCACGCCCTTGGGCAGCCCCAGCGACTCCAGAAACTGCGGCGGCGCCGCTTGAATTCCTAACGCCGGGCGGATAAATTTCCCGTCCTTGATCAGCCGCGGCACCACGCGGCTTACTTCGTCTACGGGGATCGCAAAGCCGATTCCCGAGGACGCGCCCGAGGGACTGTAGATCGCGGTGTTGACGCCGATCAGCCGTCCGGCGGAATCCAGCAGCGGCCCTCCGGAGTTGCCGGGATTGATCGCGGCATCGGTCTGGATCACACCGCGGATCAAGCGCTGCGTCACCGATTCGATCTCACGGTTCAACGCGCTGACAACGCCGGTAGTCAACGTCTGGTCGAGCCCAAACGGATTGCCGATCGCATACACTTTCTGCCCCACCTGCAAATCCTTGCTGGTGCCCACGGCAATCGGCTTGAGTTTCTCGGGTGGCGCGTCGATACGCAGCACCGCCAGATCGCGGTCGGGAAACACACCGACCAGCGCTGCCTTCCACGTGCTATGGTCGGACAGCGTGACCAGCGCTGCATTGGCGCCCTGGATGACGTGAAAATTTGTCACCACGTGTCCTTGCCCATCCCAAATGAAGCCGCTGCCGGTACCTCGCGGCACCTGCGTCGCGTCGAGCGAAAATAAACCGCGCGCCGATTCCAGCGTGGTGATGTTCACGGTCATCGGCGATGCCGCCTTGAATACCGCGATGTTATTTTGCTCGTCCTCGGCGAGAGAACCGCGGGCAGCTACTGTCCGCGGTTCACTCAGGATAACAGCCGGCCTGGCCGGCGCTTCAGGCTTCAACGGATTGAGCCACCAAAAAAGTAAGCCCAAGAGAATAATCAGCAGCAGCCAAGCGCCTGCCGCGCCGCTTTGCCGGCGCATGAATGCAGAAGACGAAGGGGAACGGCGCTTACCGGGCATCATGGTTTCTCCGCATTGATTCGCTGATGGGTAAGGTTCGCTGCCGTTGGGCGAGTACATTTTCCAAAGCCGCGGGATCGACGGGTTTGACGAAGTGCAAATCAAATCCCGCCTCTGCCGATTGGCGCCTATCCTTTTCGCCGCCCCAGCCCGTTACGGCAATCAGGAGCATGGCTTGCCCCCACGATTGCCCGCGAATTTTGCGCGCGGCGGCAAGGCCATTCATTTTCGGCAACCCTATGTCGAGTAAAACAACATCGGGCCTGAAAGATTCGGCGGTTTCCACGGCCGCGATTCCATCAAATACCGCTCGCGCTTCATGACCCAATATCTCGAACATCGCGGCCAGGGAAGTCGCGGAATCCTCATTGTCGTCTACCACCAGAATACGACTTTTGTGCGCCGCTTCCGTTTTCAACGTGTTGCCGATCCTATCCGAAGATCCTTCCGCAGTTGTTTCCTGCATACATTCCTCCGCATTCACGGGTTGTAGGCCAACGCGCTTTTTCCCTGCTCGCTACGGGTTGTGGAAACGGCGTCAAACCGGCAGCTAATCCTGGGCGGTTTGCCAGTTCTAAAAACTTCGGCCCCCTCATGGTCCGCGAGCGCTTCCACATCGTCCCACCTCATAGGCCGGCGTTCGGTTACGCCCGGGGGCGCCTGAGTGGCATCCGCGAAATGCAGATCAAAGTGTATTTCAATCGTTTCCCCTGCAATGGCAGACCGCAACTCAATGCGGTAGAGGTGTGGCAACATGTCGACCATGGCGAGGAGCGAGGCCGTTAAAACAATGCGTAGCGCACGCTGTGAAACCAGCACGTCCATCGCCGCGATATTCGAAGAAATCGCGACGCCCCGCATCTCGCAGTCGGTGCGTACCAATGCTACACATAGGTCCACGCCTGTTTTCAATGTGACTGAGGCCGCTTCCTCACCTGTAAGCCAGGCGAGCGTCGCTATTGCGGACACAATCGCTTCACGAGTCTGGAGTTGGAGTTTAGCAATAGAATCTCGGGCGTTTGCAAGGTTCAGTCTGTCGCTACTCAGTTGCCGGTCGGCCAGTCCTGCGGTGAGGCCGAGCGGATGTAACCGTCCAACCAGCCGGTGACGGAGCGCAGGGGCAATTTTGCATAAGAGTGCGTATTGCGCCGCCTCCGCACGCACGGAATTCGTCTTCATGGATTTTGAGTTTCGCTTG
>JANMXV010000595.1:0-2097 GCA_031381325.1 Betaproteobacteria bacterium
GCGGTGAACAGGAAGTTCCAGCCCACGCCCACCAGAAACATCGATATCAGGAAGTGCATCACCTCAACGCCCGACAGCGCAATGGCGATGCTCAACAGGTTGAGCACCACACCTGCAGACAGAATGCGGATGACGCCGAAGCGCTTGATCAAATGCCCGGTGAAGAATCCCGGTGCGAACATGCCGATGACGTGCCATTCGAGTACCAGCGCCGCATCCCTGAACGGGTGGCCGCATACCTGCATGGCGATGGGTGAAGCCGCCATCAGAATATTCATCACGCCATAACCCAGCGCCGCCGCTGCCGTGCTGACAATAAAAACCGGCTGACGCATGATGACCATCAACGGGCGTCCGCCATCAGCGCCCGGCTTCCTGGGCGGCACGGGCGGAAACGACACCATCGATATCACGCCCATTGCAATCAGCGCGATTACCGCCAGCGCAGCGTATGCGCCGGCGAAAGGCGCATCGCCCATGTGCTGCGTCCACTTCGCCAGATTGGGGCCGATCACGCCGCCGACGATGCCGCCGGCCAGCACCATCGACACCGCGCGCTCTCGGTATTCGGGGTTGGCGAGCTCGGTGGCGGCAAAACGGTACAACTGCCCGTTGGCGTTGTAGTAGCCGGCCACAACAGTGGCCGCCACCAGCAGCCAGAAGTTTTTGTCTAGCACCGCATAGGTTGCCAGCAGCGCCGAGAAAAATGCGACTGCAAGCCCGATCTGAAAAGACACCTTGCGTCCCCAGCGTGCTTGGGTTGAGGCCACCGGCCCCGTGGACAGCGCACCGCCGACCACGTAACCCAATATCGGCAGCGTCGCCATCCAGCCATAAGGCGCCAGTGACAGGCCCACCAGCCCGTTGACGGCAACGAACAAGACATTGTTGGTGAGGAAAAGGCCTTGCGCTGCGGCCATCAGCCAGAGATTGCGGTTCATGGTGCGGAGGGCTTTTCTTGTGCGAGCGGTGTGTGTGCGGCAAGCTCGCGTAGGTTGGGCTGACGCAGGAAGCCCAACATCGCTTGCGCAGGCAACGCTAAAGCGCGCCGCATGGGGGTGGAGCGGGTCATGCTTACAATGTCAGGAGTGTGATCTTTGAGGTGTTGGGCTTCTCAGCCCAACCTACACGGACTGAAAAGCGCCCGACGTATGCTAAGAAAAAGGGTAACGGTAGTAATGCCAGTCCAATAGTAACCATTATCTTGCGAGTCAAAAGCCATTTAATGAACTCACTTAGCTTCGGCACTGCCGCATCTATTTTTTCGAGAAGCATGGGCATTTAGATAAAAGTATCAGCAAAACCGCCGGATAACATTCCGACCGGGCAAACGCAGCACTTTCAACTATGTACCCCGTCCGTTCACGCCAGTTCAACCCGCACTCGCCGCCCCACAATTTCCGCAGCCCGTTGCAGGGTGCTTAACGTAACGTCGCTCTGCGGATCGAGCAACCGGTCAAGTTGCGTACGGCTGGTTTTCATCAATTGCGCTACGCGATTTTTGGAAAGTTTTTTTCTTCCATCGCCTGTGTGAGTTGCCGGGCGATGACTTCTTTGATGGCCTGCGCCTCAAATGCTTCGCGCACGCCCTCTTTATCAAGGAATGCGTTCAGCGTGGAGCCACGGTTAGGATGGGTTTTCTTTGTCATCGCTTTATCGCTTTCACATGCGGAGTAATGGGACCGGACACGATATGTTAACTGGCGTTAGTTTTCAACGCCCGCGTGTTTAAGCATTTCACTCGATGCTTGTTGCAGCACAGCTTTGGCCTGGCAGGTTTGGGGCTGGTGGGCAAGCCCGCCAGTTGCAACGACTTTCGGAGGGAAAATTTCAAAGGCTTGATGCAAAGCTTGTTTGCCACGCTGGAAAAAGCCAAGCTACAGCGCTTTGACCTGACCGCCCCAGCCAACCCGATTTTTGCAGTGACCTACCCGCACGGCGGCGTGTGCCAGTACAACAACCGTTTGCCTGTAGATGATGCTGCCCAAGCGTCAGCGGCATTGTCGCGCGATCAAATCTTGCTGGGCAGCGCGTTGACCCGTGAAGACCGCCTGCTGATCGTTCGTGACCCGGCTGCGCTATCGGGCAACAACCTGA
>JANMXV010000781.1:0-1526 GCA_031381325.1 Betaproteobacteria bacterium
GAGAGTTTCATGCCCACCGCTTTCAGCACTGCAAGCAGGGGTTTTTGCGTCGGATTCCCATCGGCCGACAGTGTTCGATAAAGGGATTCACGACTGATCCCAGCTTCGGCGGCTGCCGCACCAAGGCCGCCATACGCCTCCGCAACAGTGCGAAGCGCAAGCAAACCTGCTGCACGGTCATCGGGATTGTCCTGTGACTCCATGGCGGCATTCAGATATTCAACGGCCAATTCGAGATCCGCACGCAGTTCGGCCACTTCGCGATCACGGTGAGATGCTGCGGCTTTCAGTTTCTTGCTCATTCTTGCCTCTGTTTTCATAGAGATTGTCGTGGGAAAGCCACGTCATCTGCTCCGTAAACATGGTGACGCACTCAGCATACGGTCCACGCAGGCGGTTGCGTCGCTGCCCCAAAAGATGCGCTACGGACCGAACGCATTGGAGCGATGGGATCGTTTGCTACCATTGGTATCGAAGAACCGGCTACCGGATCTATCGTGCATTAGCCTCTTCTCGAACAAAGCGGAACCCCTGTGGCAGCGGCTTTTTCAGCGCGCGCAACCGCGCCAGCGCCCGCTCGCGGCCCTTGTCGCGGCCCACCTGAAACTCGCGCTCCCCGCTCACGACGATTTCGATCTCATCGCCCGGTTTGAGCTTGAGGGCCTTCACTATCGCATCTGGCAACCGGACCGCAGGGCTGTTCCCCCATTTGGCTACTCGCATGAATCCCTCCATATACATACGTTGTGTATCTCATATCCACTATCAGTGACTCAGGAAAATTCAAAACGTGCGCTCGCCCTCAATCGTGATGCGGTGCATGACCCTGCGGTATCCGAAGTAGTCGTTCACCGGATAGTGCAGCGCGCGGCGGTTGTCCCACACCGCCAGCGAACCGGCTTCCCAGCGGAAGCGGCAGGTGAATTCCGGCTTCGTCGCATGATTGATCAGATAGGTCAGCAGGGGCCGGCTTTCTTCTTCGCTCATGCCAACGATCTGGCGTGTGATGCCGATGTGGCAAAGGTACAGCGCTTTGCGGCCGGTTTCGGGGTGCTGCCGCACCAGCGGATGCTCGGCGGGTTCTGCATCAACCTCGGGGGCGGTCGGCGCCATGGCCGCCGGCCTTTTTTTCTTTTTGTCGTAGATGCTGATGGTGCGCAAATTGGCGATCATTGCCTTCATGCCATCCGACAGCGCGTCGTAGGCCAGGTGAAGATTGGCGAACAAGGTGTCGCCGCCGACGGGTGGCACCTGTTTTGCGTAGAGGATGGTGACGCGCGCGGGGGTCGGTGTGAACATCTGGTCGGTGTGCCAGTACTCGCCGAATACCGTGGTGTCATCCTCCTTTTTCACGATCTCGATAATGCCCGGGTGATCCGGCAAACAGGGCATATGCGGATGCAGATGGACCTCGCCCCAATGCTTGGCGAAAGCCATCTGTTGCGCGGGCGTAATCTTCTGGTCACGGAAAAATATACCATGATCCAGCAGCACCTGATTGATTGCACGAAAGCCATGGTCATCCC
>JANMXV010000610.1:0-1708 GCA_031381325.1 Betaproteobacteria bacterium
CTGCTGCCGCTGCTGCTACGCCTCGCGTGTTTGCGCAGCAGGCTGGGCAAGGAGGGCTTGCTACCTCGTTCTACGAAAAAGGTAATGTCCGCATCCGTTACCAGGAGATCGGCTCCGGCTTTCCGCTGCTGGCCACACCGGACGGAGGCTTGAATTCGCGAATCAGCAATTGGCAGACCGCGGTGATCAATGTGATGGAGGTCTTCAAGAACGAGTACCTGCACAATCTTTACCGCGTCCGGCCCGACTTCGTGCACAGCGTGTCGCGCGACTTCGTGCGTACCTGCCAGACGCCGATGCTTGTCCTGCCGGATGACACCCCGGCGCACGCGTACCAAACAGCGGTCGACGTCGCATCGCTGGCGCCGAATGCCGAAGTGACGGTCTATCCCTGGAAGGACCCGCCGGAACTGAAGGCCCGGACCATTAACCGGGTGCGCGCCTTCCTGAAGGCGCATCAGCCGGCGGCGGCGTGACACTTTGTGCGAGCTCACGATGCAAACTTCGTCTCTGCATGCAGCCGGGCTGAATTCTGCCTTGCGCTTAGTGCGTGCAATCGTCCGCGTGCTCGTGCGGGCGCTACCCCTATGCGCGCTTCTTACGCACGGTAGCGCAACGCTTGCTCAAGCGTATCCGTCCAAACCGGTACGCTTCCTCTCAGGACAGCCACCGGGCGGTGCAACTGATTTTTTTGCGCGCATGGTCGCGCAAAAACTGAACGAAATCTGGAAACAACCTGTGATCATCGAGCATCGTCCCGGCGCATCCGGCTCGATCGCCGTGGAGCTGACCGTGAAATCGCCACCAGACGGTCATACCCTGGTGTTCGTCACCGCGGGACAGATCGTGATCAATCCTCATCTGCTGAAGCTCAACTTTGACCCGCTCGTCGATCTTGCGCCGGTGGCGTTTCTGGTGCATACCGCCATGCTGCTGGTAACCCACCCGTCGGTTCCGGCCAAATCTGCCAGAGAGCTGATCGCGCTGGCAAAAGCCCGGCCCGACAAACTTAACGTCGGTTCGGGCGGCAACGGCGTACCCACGCATCTCGCCGCCGAGCTCTTCATGTCGCTCACGGGCACCCGCATGACGCACATTCCGTTCAAAGGCGCGGGCCCGAGCGTGCTGGCGCTGATGACCGGCGACATCGATCTCGCGTTTGGTTCGTTGCCTGCCACGCAGGGCCCGGCCAAGGCCGGACGCGTGCGCGCCCTGGGGGTATCAACAGCGAAGCGAGCGCAGGCCTGGCCTGATCTCCCGACGCTTGCGGAATCCGGCGTGCCCGGTTTCGAGATGACCAGTTGGTACGCCTTCTTCGGTCCGTCCGCGCTGCCGAAGGACACGGTCACACGCATTCACGCCGATATCGGGCGCATTGCCGCGCAACCGGAGTTTCAGGCGCGCCTGTCGAGCGAGGGCGCGGAGCACGAGGCGATGACGCTCGAGCGCTTTGCCCAATTCATCCGTAGCGAATCCGCACGCTGGGCGAAAGTCATACGCGAGCGCAATATCCGCGCGCAGTGACGACTCAACTGCACTCTAATCGCTCAGGGGAATCTCATGGGACAACTGACAGGCAAGACAGCGCTGGTCGCCGGCGCGGGGCGCAACAACGGCAAGGCCATCTCGATCGCGTTCGCCCGGGAAGGCGCGGACCTGATACTCATCGCGCGGGAAAACAAGGACGCGCTGAACGAGGTAGTGAAAG
>JANMXV010000668.1:0-3662 GCA_031381325.1 Betaproteobacteria bacterium
AAAAAGCACCATGCTTCGTATCAATAATCCAACTGCCTATTTAAACAATTCCTTCCACTTCACCCGCACCTCATCCTGCAGCGCCTTACTCGCCTCAGCCACTTCCGGAAACGTTTTTAAAAAATCATAAGGCCGGCAAGCATCAATCACCGCTTTAGAAGTCAAAGGCGCATCATAACGATACGCAATCGACATCGGATCATTCTTCGAACCCATGCCGCGCTTGATGATGTCGATGTCGATATCGGGATCGGTGCGCGTGGCCACCGCCCACATCACTTCCTGCAGATTCGACGGATCGATGTCTTCATCCACCACCACCGAGTAGCGCGACATGTACGCGCCGACACCACACTGACTCAAGATATGCCCGGCCTGACGCGCGTGCCCCGCGTAACGCTGCTGAATCGATACCACATTGAACATGCGCGCGCCGCCGATTTCATGCGCCCAGACGTTCGCCACGTCGGGCACGCCCGCTGCCGCGAGGGCATCCAGCAGCAGCGCCGAGCGCATCACCGCTTTGGAATAGGAATAATCATTGGGCGGTTTCGCGGGCGGGCTACCTACAATAATCGGATTGTTTCGGTAGTAAATTTTTTCAATCTTCACTGCAGGCGCAGTTGCCGCCTTGCCCGGATAGTAGCCATGGAATTCGCCGAACGGGCCTTCGATGCGTTCGTCACCCGGATGCGCCCAGCCTTCGAGCACGATTTCCGCAGCGCTCGGAAACGGCAAGCCGGTGACTTCGCCGCGCACCACCGACACCGGCTCGTTCAGTATCGCGCCGATGTAGTTGTATTCGCACATGCCGTACGGCACTTCGATGCCGGAAATCAGATAGCCCAGCGGATCGGCGCCGCACACAATCGCCACCGGAAACGGCTTGCCGGCTTTCATGTGTTTGTCGTACTGCATCGCGCCGTGCTTGCCGGGAATCATGTCGAGTCCGACGGTATTGCGGTCGTGAATCATCACGCGATAGGCGCCGACGTTTACCCAATCACTGTCGAGATCACGCGTCACCACCATGCAGCCGGTGCCGATATAACGCCCGCCATCTTTCTCGTGCCACAGCGGCGCGGGAAACGTGTTCAGATCAACCGCGTCGCCCGATTGAATGTTCTCGAACACCGGGCCTTTTTCGGTGATCACCGGCTCGAACTTCGGCGCATCCGCCTGCCACGTCCTGGGACGGCCGCGCAGTTTATGCACCAGGCTGGCGTGCGTTCTTTCCTCGCCCAGCCGCAGCAGGCTCGACAAGCGCGCCGGGCTGGCAGTGCTGCAAGTCAGCACGCGAAAACCGGGCGCATAATCTTTGATATCGTCAAACAACAGCGCGGGTGCGGAATCGATCTTGACGTTAAGTTCGCTGATCGCGCCAAGCTCAAGATTCCAATCCGCGCCGCGCACGTCTTTCAACTCGCCGAGCTTGCGCGCGGCATCCAGCCATGCGCGCAGATCAAGCGGATTGCCTATTGTGGAACTTACCAATTCAGTTTCCCTATGAAGCGCGCCGTCACTCAATCACAAGACTAAGCAAAAGCGCCAGAATGCAAACCAATTTGCGCGAAGTAACGAATTTTTGAGTTCACATCTATACTGTTTCCACGGGCCTATTGGATTGCCGCACCCATTCAGCGCACAGCTTTCTAAACGAACGGCTCTGGTCATGCGCCTGCTGTAAATCGATCAATGCCGAAAATGCCGGCTGGTCAGTAGTCTCGCCGTATGTGCCACCCGACATGCGCTGCCTAATCCATCCCTTTGCGTCTCGTGGTGACTCAGGGTCAACCATACCCGCTGGATCAAATTCAAATCCCCGATAGCCATGCAGCGAAGCGGCGGCAGCGATGTACCAAGCTTCATATTCACGGTTAGCCAAGACCACAGACACTTGACGATGGGGAACATGAACTTTCGCCCGATCGAGTATCTCCCTCCCAAGGTTCGCGGGGCAAGCATCATCAGCATCCAGCAGTATCAGTATCCATCCATCATCACCGCACTTATCGGCCGCCAAAAGAACATGCCGCCTGAATTCCTCTTTGCGATTCAGAAATCTGTCTCGGTGAACGCGAATAGGCATAACGCATTCAGGGTAATTGCCAGGGGTTTGCCATTCACTCAGACGTCTCAGCAGTATCGGTAACGCAGCTACCTCTCCATCACCCTCCACGATACTTGCAACCCTCATTGTCCATCCTCGCCAAATAAATCCCCTTGATTTCGCGCCTGCGCGTCAAGTAGCGTCCGGTCCGGTTCAAGCTGGTTCAGTCGTAACAACTCTCCGGCTGAAAATAGGTGGTCACGCATTGCATTGCGCGACGCTTCATCAAGGGCTGCCATACGAGTTTCTCCTCCTTCCAACGTTACAGCAAGCAATGCATCTGCACTGAGATGGCGATCATCCAAAAGATCCGGACTGTGGCTGGTAACAATCACCTGGGTCTTCGTAGACGCCCTGGATAGGGCCTCACGCAGCGCCGCGCTTGCGGCAGGATGCAACGCCGTCTCTGGCTCCTCAATACCCACCAGAGTCGGCGCGTAGTCGCGGTTTCCCTGAAAGAGGGCCGCCAGTACACCCAAGGCGCGTAACGTACCGTCAGACATGTTTTGCGCCAAAAATCGCCACGGATACTTTGCCCCACCCATCTCCTGACGAAACTCGATGGTTTCCATTGGGCCAATTTGCTTGCGTTCTACCCCATGAACACTCGGCACGACTGTGTGCAAGTATTCGTGCACAATTTTCAACTGCTCTGGCGCCACACGCTCTAGATGACCTATGACGCTGGCGATATTCTCTCCTGTAGGCTTAAGTAAGCGCCCTTCTTGAGGCTTTTGCAGATCACGCATCACATTGGGATCAAGGTTATAGAACCCCATCGTCGTTAACGCATCAAACACCGGGCGAAATGCCGCCAATCCAGACACTGCTGACAAAGCAAGCCGATCTGCAGTTACCACTGGAAATGTGGCTTCACTACTTTGTAACAACGTACCGCGACTAACCTTGAATGCCGGCCCTTGACCTGAGCTACCTATTGCACACTCCTCAGTCTGAACTTCGTATCCACGCCCAGCCAATGCACCTATATTGAATGCGTAGTGTCCTCCCTGTCCGGAAGGCAACAGGAATTCCATACGAATACCAAAATTCGTCGGATGACCGCTCGACCGCCTCCGAACCTCACTCAAACCGCCGCGCTCATTGAGTGCGTTATCGAGCGACCCTGCCAGAGAATCACGTACCAAATGCAGAGAATCAAGGAAATTGCTCTTCCCGGAGCCATTGGGCCCTACGAGGTAGGTGAGAGGCCCCAGACGAACATCGCAGTAACCAACGCTCTTGTAGTTGCGGAGCACTACTCTCGTTAGAAAAACCGAATTGCGCATCACCAAGTTCCTTCTAACATTCGATTCATGCTAAGAATACCGCTTTATGCATTCAATGTTGTAGTGAATGATCAACTGGCGCTACCCTTTATCGTCGTTGCGGCCACCTTAACCGCTTTAACGATTTCGGGATACGCCGCGCAACGGCACAGATTGCCCGACAGGTAATGCCGTATCTCGTCCTCGGACGGATCACGATGCTCATCCAGCAATTGCCGTGTCATCAGAATAAATCCCGGTGTGCAATAGCCGCATTGAAACGC
>JANMXV010000675.1:0-1106 GCA_031381325.1 Betaproteobacteria bacterium
GAGAACAAACCTCAGCGGTTGGCGTGGGAGCATGGATTCGTAAACCGCAGTGATCTGATGCGGGAGCGGCTCCACATTCGAAGTGTGGACGGCCATCATCGGGTCGAACAGAAAAGCGAGATCAATGCGCTTGGCCTCGACAGTGAGCTTGAACGCCTCGCCATCACCATCGAAAGACCAGGGACGCTCGACCGTGGCAATGGAGATGTTAGGTTCATCGCCCCGATTGAGCAGACGTTCCTTGAGCACGCCGTCGGGCGTTTTATAAAGGACCTGCACTGCGCCCTCGGCAATCGGCACAACGGCAATTACGCTGCCAATGCCGGTGGGGTCAAGACCGGTGAGCGAAAGGCCGGGGGTGATAGATTCGAGAGTGATCATGCTAAATTTATCAATAAAAACAAATACTTACGCTGTATAGAGTCAACTCGTGCAATCGACGATGACAGTACCGTGCTTGCGCTGAAACTCAACCGCTTCATGCGCCTCGCCTGTGCGCGCGAGCGGATAGACGGCTGACACAGTGTGTTGCATGCCGCCTTCTTTCAGCCATTGCACGATGTCATTTTGCGCGCGCTTGCGTGCAGCATGCGGTGCGCCGTTGAGTAGCACGCCATGTACGGAGACGTTCTTGCGCATCAAATCTGGTGCGGTAATAGTTGGCGTGACATTGCCCTTGGTAGCGTAGTAGGCAATAGAGCCGTTGATAGCAAGCAGGGGCAGTGTCGTTGCAAGATTACCACCGAAGTCGACGTCGACTACGTGATGCACGCCAACATTCGCGGTGAATTCGCGCACGCGCGCAACCACGTCTTCGCTGTGATAGTTGACGGTGAAATCCGCGCCGGCGCTTGTTGCATGTGCCGCCTTCTCAGGTGAACTGATGGTGGCGATAACGCGTGCGCCAAAGCGTTTTGCCCATTGCACGGCATAGTGACCTACCGCGCCGGCGCCGCCGGTGACTAGAACAATCTTGCCTTTGAGATCGCCACCGCTGTTGCCAAATAAGGTGACGCAACGATGTGCGGTCATGCAGGGAATGCCGAGGCAGGCGCCCGCCTCGAAGGAGACGCCTTCGGGTAATCGCGTGACGAGATCGGCGTCGA
>JANMXV010000088.1:0-18588 GCA_031381325.1 Betaproteobacteria bacterium
AGAATCATTTTCACCCGTTTTCCATAGAGACCGCGGGGGTTGGAGGGGAGCTTGATTTCTCTGGTACTGTGACTTGGTTTTTGGATGTATCCGGGATTAGTGAAACTATAACAATGGCGCTTTACCGTGTGGACCGATCTGAATCGGGTCGGACAGTAACCAAGACTCTCGTCAAAGACATTACACGGACATATCAAGTTATCTGTAACGAAGATGATTTCTTCCTACTTTTAGCTCTGAAAAGATTATTTTGCCTATGTGAGCATCGGTCCCTTGGTGCGCCGTGCGCAATTTGATGCAGCAGCCGCGCCAGATGCTCGCCTCCAATGCTGTACTCCGACACAATTATCCGGATCAACGTCAACTCTAGACAGCATTGCGGACGTTGACGGATTGAAGTGCCAGCGTCGCCATTGGCCGAGGAGTAGACGGCCGCTGCAGTTCATCTGTGCGGCGGCATTTCGACCGAAGCCGCCGATCAGCGAGGATTGCAAAACAGGCCTGGCGGACGGCTGTTTACTGGTTCCGCGAATGCGTACTCCGACCCTAAGCGGTCTCTCAAGCGTCCCTCTTGAATATAGCGGCAATCTGCGTCGGGCATGAACACATACGTCCGGTGGTTCAAGCTTGCCTGAATCTGTATACTGACAGTAGGGGAGGGATTCAACGTGAACGCCAGAGTGATGCTCTACAGCGCAGTCGACGACGAAGTCACGCAGTACGACGTCGATGTCGAGGCCGCTACCCTTACGCCACGCAGTTCCATCCGCGTGCCTTCGTTCGTGCAAGAGGGATGGGTGCATCCGTCGCGCAAGCATCTGTACCTGACCACCAGCAATCGTGGCCCGGGGCTGAAGGGGGACATGAACCACGTCAGCGCGTACCGCATCGACGCGGCGACGGGCGGCCTTACGCCTGACGGACTGCCGAAGCCGCTCCCGCATCGCGCAGTCAACGTCTGTCTCGATCCGTCGGGCAGTTACGCGATCAACGCGCACAATCTACCGCAGAGCGGGCTGACGATCCACAGCATCAGTCGCGACGGCACGCTGGGATTGGAAGTCGGGCAACCTGCGGGCCTCGAGTTCGGTCCCTATCCGCACCAGGTGAGGGTGGCGCCATCGGGGCGCACGGTCGTGGTCGTCGACCGCGGCAACAAGGCGGAACACGGCAAGCCCGAGGATCCGGGCGCCCTGCGGGCTTTCGCCTTCGAAAACGGCGTGCTGTCGAATCCCCAGGTTGTCGCGCCCAACGGCGGTTACGGCTTCGGCCCGCGTCACGTCGACTTCCATCCGGAAAAACCGTGGATGTACGTCTCGGACGAGAAGCGCAGCCAGCTCTACATGTTCCGCATGCCCGGGGATCGCATCGAGTCCGAAGCTGCGTATACGTGCGATATTCTCCGCGATCGTGCCAACGCCAAGCCCCGCCAGCAGCCGAGCACGATCCACGTGCATCCGAATGGGCGCTTCGTTTACATCGCGAACCGCGCCGACCACACGGTCGATTTCAACGGCAAGAAAGTCTTCGGCGGCGGCGAGAACACGATCACGGCCTTCGCGATCGATTCAACGACCGGTGAGCCCAAGCTCATTCAGCACGCCGACACGCACTCATTCCACGTGCGCACGTTCGCCTTCGATCCGAGCGGGCGCCTCATGGTCGCTGCGAGCATCAAGCCGATGAACGTGCGCGAAGGCAACGACGTGACGACGGTGCCGGCGAGGTTGTCGGTATTTCGGTGCGGCCCGGACGGCAAGCTCGATTTCGTGCGCGCCTACGGCGTCGACGCAGCGGGCAAAACGCACTACTGGATGACGATCGTCGGTCTCGATTAGCCCGCGTAACCTATTTGTGGACGCCTGGGGCATGGTGCCCGTGGCGTCATGGTGTTAGATTTAACGCCTTCCCATACCTATTTCTCAACCCGCCATTTCACCAAGGAGCCGTCATGACCAGCCGCAGAACCTTTTTGTCGCTTGTAGCAGGTAGCGTTGCCCTACCCGGGCTAGCCGCTGCGCAAGGGCGCCCGCGCAAGATTGCGCTTTATACCAATGTCGGCCCCGAGTTGATTCACTATGATGTGGATGTCGCCAATGCCGAGCTGATCAAGCGCGACTCGGTGATGCTGCCGGCGATCGTGCAGTATGCCTGGCCGCACCGCAACCGGCGCTATTTTTATGTGGTGTCGAGTGAAAATAAACCGGGTAGCACCGTGCATCATGTCACCGCGTTCAAGATCGACCCCGCCACAGGCGCGCTCACCCAAATCGGCGAGCCGATACGGCTGCCGGCGCGACCGATACACATGACGCTCGACAATGAATCGCGGCACATTCTGGTGGCGTTCAATATTCCCAGCTCGCTGCGGGTGTATCGCATCAACAAGGATTTCACCCCGGGCGAGGAGGTCTCGCAAAGTGCGATGGAAGTCGGCATTTACGCGCACCAGATTCGCATGACGCCCGACGGGCGCCACGCCGTGCTGGTCACGCGCGGCAACGAAGGTACGCCGCAAAAGCCCGAAGACCCCGGCGCGCTATATGTATTTGACTACAAGAATGGCGTACTGTCGAACCCGTCCAAGATCGCGCCCAACGGCGGGCATGGTTACGGCCCGCGCCATCTGGATTTTCATCCGGCAAAACCGTGGATGTACGTGTCGATTGAAACGCAGAATCAAATGCATATGCACCGTATGCAGGGTGGCAAACCGCTGCAGGAAGTGGTCTACAACAAGACCACGCTACTGGAACCGAACAACATTCGTTCGCGTCAGGCGGCAAGTACCTTGCACGTGCATCCCAATGGACGCTTCTTGTATGGCGCGAACCGTTCGCAGGACCTGGTCGACTTCAACGGCAAGAAGGTTTACAAGGGTGGTGAAAACAGCATTGTGGTGTACTCGCTCAATCCGCAAACCGGCGAGCCCACGGCCATTCAGCATATCGAGACGCAAAAACTCCATCCGCGCACCTTCCACATTGACCCCGGCGGACGCATGCTGGTGGCGCAGCACAACTTGCCGGTGGATGTGCGCGATGGCGACAATGTTAAGACGGTAAAGGCCGGGCTCTCGGTGTTCCGCATGGGCACCGATGGCAGGCTGACGTTCGCGCGCACCTATGATTTCGATATCGGCGACAAGATCATGTGGTGGATGGGGATGGTACCGCTATAAGCGGCAGCAAGGGGTCACTGACGATAACTACGTCGATCGGGACTACAGCGGCAGCTTCACTCCATGCCGGTCGATGACGGTATGATCGAGCAGGATGCGAAAGCCCGGACCCTCGACCGGTAATCGTCCGGAAGCGTCCGGTCCCGCGAGTGGATGAAACGCCGGATTGGTCCAGTCGAGCATCTCGATCGGCAGACTGCGCGGCAGGCTGGCCAGCAGGTGCATGGAATAATGCGAGAAACGGTGTCCGCCAACCGTTGCGCCCAGTGCGTTAAGGACTCTCGCGGCTTCGAGGAAGCGGACCGGACCGCCGACGTACTGCACGTCGATGATCAGCTTGCGAAGCCGGCCGCGCGTATACAGGTCGTAGAGTTCGCGCGCACTGGCGGACTTCTCTCCAGCCGCGATGGTGTTGACCGGGTGGTCCCGCACCAGATGCAATTTGTCATGGGGCGCGGGATCCTCGACCCACATGAGCTTCGCGCTGCACGCATCGAGAAACTCGTTGGCAATCTCTGCCGTCCAATCCGAGCCCGTTTCGAGCGCCACGGCGCCAGGTTCGGAATACACCTGGCGCACGGCATCGATACGTTCCAGGTTGTCCTTCAGGGATCGGCTGACCCTCATCTTCACAGCGCGATAGTTGTTTTGCCGGTGCATCTTCGCTTCGGCGATCAACTCAGCGGACGACTTGTCCAGCCACAGGGCGCTCGCATAACACTCAAGGCTGCCGCGTCCCACCGGGCGCCCCCACAGATCGGCACAGGGCACGCCCGCCTGTTTGCCGGCGAGATCCCAGGCGGCCAGACTGACGGCGCTGGCCGCGGATTTGCTCGCCGCGTTGCCTACACAGCTTGCTTCTTCCTGACGCTCGACATTGAGCAAGCCTGCCAGGCCGGGCGCCGATTCAGCGACGAGTTTCCGGGCAGCCGCCGACGCTAGCTCCATGTCTGCCGAGCGCCTGAAGGACGAATAGCCGACGCCCCGATTGCCCTTGTCGTCCGACAGAAAGACCAGCAACAGGCAGGTTTCGGTCGTCAAGCCTTTAGGCGCCTGGATAGGCGGATCGAGCGGAACGCGCAAATTCCACAGTTCTACGTTGACGCTATTACCCGGCATGTCTGCACTCCTTCGTGGTAGAACTTATTTCATAATGGCATTGCTATGCATCGATTGCAAACGGGCTACCGACGGCCCAGAATGGGCGCTGGATGGCTGTCTGTGTGCGCAGCGCACGCGCAGCCCCGTTACTTTGGCGCAACCCGTGCGCTTTTTTTTAACCAATGGCAGATATGGACAGTATCCAGTGCAACATAGGGTCGCCTTCCGTCACCGTGGTCGCCGTGTTCGCCGTATTGACGGCGACGACAGCCATGGCGGCCGATGATTATCCCTCCAAGCCGGGGCGGCTTATCCTGCCATCCGGTGCGGGCGCGTCAGCCGACATTATGGGACGCATCTTCTCACAGCGATTCAGCGAAGCGTGGGGGCAGCCCCTGGTGGTCGACAACCGCGCGGGTGCTGCCGGCATCATCGGCACCGAACTCGCGGCAAGAGCCGCACCCGACGGCTACACCATTTTCAACTACGGCATCGGTCAATCGGTCGCCCCCGCGCTCCACAAGAAACTGCCGTACCATCATCTGCGCGATTTCACGCTGATTTCAACCTATGCCATGACGCCCAACCTGCTCACCGTGCCACCGTCGCTGGGCATTGCGAACGTGCAGGAGTTCATCAGTGCGGCCAAGGCTAATGCCGGTAAATTCAAATATGCAACGAACGGTGTCGGCGGCACGCCGCATCTCACCATGGAGCTTTTCAAGGCGGCGACCGGCATCGACCTTGTGCATGTGCCGTACAAGAATTCGTCGCAGGGTTTCACCGATGTGGCCGGCGGGCAAATGCAGGCGTGTTTTTTCACCCTGCCGGGGCTTTTGCCCTTCGTCAAATCGGGACGGATGCGCGCGCTCGCTGTCTCGTCGGCCAGACGCACTGAGCAGCTGCCCAATGTGCCGACCGTCATGGAATCCGGCGTGCCGGATTTCGATGTCACCGTGTGGCAGGGATTCGCCGTGCCCAGAGGCACACCGCAAAACTACGTCGCGAAGATATACGCGGCGATGATGAAGGCACTGGCAATGCCCGAACTCAAGCAACGGTTTTTCGAAAACGGCGTTGCTGCAGCGCCGATGACACCCGGGGAATTCACCAAGTTCGTCAACGTCGAAACCGCGAAGTGGCAGAGGGCGGTTACGGTTTCAGGTCTGAAAAGCGAATAGAGGTTGAGCGTATGCCTGGAACAGGCTACCTCAAATGAATTCCGTATGAGTGGTACGCGTCGATCTGACGCGCTAGCTTACGTCGCGCTCGCCGCGTTTTCCTCATCCAGCGCTTTGGCTCAGTATCCGGATTCCGTAAGTGGTCCTGCGGCGTGGCGACAAGGTGATCGAGTAACGACCTGAATGTCTGCAATGGACGAATGCGGCTCACCGCTAAGGGTCGATAGCGTGAGTTCGTGAACTGGCGCATCGTTTAGGGTTGTCCGACGCCTGCCCTGATGCGCAGGCGTGTGCGTGCTCAACGGTGCTCGGCGGGCAGGCGTTGGACAAGCCTAAACGAGTCCTGCTGAAACGATCTCACTAAAGCAGTCTTGGGCTTGTCAAACTGGATCAACGTCGGGTCTCGCCAGCGTTGCGGACATTGACGGATCGAAGTGCCAGCGTCACCTTTGGCCGCTCAACCGCAATCGATCACCTTGGTCGCCTGCTGACCTCACGCGTGACGGGTACAATTGGGCGATTGCCAATGACCATCATCGAATCCGCCCGCGCGCTGCTTGTCGATCCTCAGGATCGTGTCCTGCTGATGAAGCTCGCCTTCAACGCGCACCAGACAGTCTGGCTCACGCCCGGCGGCTCGCTGCATCCCGGCGAAAGCTTCGAGGATGCGTTGCGCCGCGAAATCCGGGAGGAGACCGGCCTCACCCTCGCCCACCCCGGCCACTGGGTCTGGACGTCGCCCAAGCGCATCGTGCGCGACGGCCTGCCGGTTGACACGCTGGCCCGCGTCTACATCCAGCGTGTCCCCAACTTCTTTGCAACACCGACCGCGCTCACGTCCGAAGAGCGCGCTATGTTTCGCGAGTTGCGGTGGTGGTCGATTGACGAGATTGCGGGTTCGCGCGAAACGTTTATTCCGCGCACTCTTGCCGTGTTGCTGTCGGCGCTGCTCGGTGGTCCATGGCCCGCAGAGCCGATCGTGATCGTGCCGTAGCCGGCGTTCGGTACCATCCGCAGACAACTGCATGGGCCACGCACAGGCTGCGAAGGTCCGCTATGGAAGATATTTTCAGCGGCTGGTTGTGGCCGATCAGCGACATGCCTGCAAATACACTCATCTGTGTCAACACCGTCGCTGCACGGCGGCTGTAGATACCGCGTGCGCCGCCGGGATACCGCTCAGCCGCGTGCTGCTATCTCCCGGGTGCGCTTCGCGTTGACCTTGATTACATGCTCCTGATAGGCCGGGCGTACCGCCAGCCGCTCGTACCACAAGCGCACGTTGGGATGCGCGGGCAGCGCTGCCCTGGGCGTCCAGTTGAACCACCGATGCGTCAGCGATCCGGCCGGAATATCGGCCATGGTGAAGCGGTCGCCACACAGGTACTGCCGGCCGGCAAGATGCCGTTCGAGGATGTCCAGCCACTGCACCTGAGCCTTGACCGCGGCGAGGATGGCGTGGTGGCTTCTCTTGTCCTCAGCTCCGAAATAATTTTGCAGATAGACGCTGTTGAAGCCTGCGAAGTTGAGCGAGCTCCAGTCCATCCATTTCTCCGCGTCGGCCCGGTCACGCGGCGTTTCGGGACATAGATTGCCGAGACTGTACTTCATGCACAGATAGCGCACCACCGCGCCCGACTCCCAACGCGTCCAGCCGTCTTCCTCCTCGAGAGTCGGCAGCCGTCCGTTCGGGTTCTTGCGCCGGTACTGCGGGTCGTCATTGCCGCCGAACTCGCCGCCCCAGTCGATGCGCTCGTGCGCAATTCCGAGTTCGCCTATGCACCACATCGCCTTGATGACGTTCGAGCCGTCCGCTCGTCCCCATATTTTCAGCATGTCGTCTCCTCACCTTGGTTGTTGAGTTCCTGCGGAGTATAACCAACGGGTAGTTCGCCTGCACCCACGGGCTGGTGTGCGGCACGCGATTCACTTTGTGCCGCCTTCAACAACACAACCGAAAGATCGGATATGCCGGGGAAATCGAAGGGAAGGGGTCTTTCATTGTCACATCGTGCGTGCGGAGGCTGCTTCAGGCTGAGTCTCGCATCAAACAACGCGGCGATTCAGGCGGGGTTGTGTACCGCGCAGATTTTGAGCGGCGAAAGCAAATGGCCAGGAAATAAACTGCTATTTCTGCGCTACCCTGTTGTCAACCGTCCACCCGCCACCCAGCGCGCGCACCAGTAGCGCCGCCGCCGTCAATCGCCGGCCCATCAGCGACAGCGCAGTGCGTTCATTGCTCAGCAGCGTGGTCTGCACCGACACCACATTGAGGTAGCTGACGAGGCCCGCTTTGTACTGATTGGTGGTCAATTCAACCGCCTGACGCGCGGCGCGCACCGCTTCTTCCTGAACATTCGCCTCTTGCTCGAGCAGGCGCAGCGCGGCTACGTTGTCTTCGACATCCTGAAATGCATTGAGCACAGTCTGCCGATAGGTAGCGACACTGGCGTCATAGGATGCAAGCGCCTGATCGGTCAATGCCTTGCGCTGCCCGCCGTCGAAGAGGGATAGCGCCAGTTCCGGCCCCAGCGACCACACGCGGCTCGGCACGGTGAGCCAGCGCGCGAAACTGCTGCTCTGAAAACCCGCGCTGCCCGACAACGTCAGCGACGGATAAAACGCCGCTTTCGCCACGCCGATTTGCGCGTTGGCGGCGGCCACGCGGCGTTCGGCGGCAGCGATATCGGGCCGGCGCTCCAGCAATTCCGAGGGCAACCCGGTAGGGATCGCGGGCACGGCGGCCTTGATCGGCGCGGGCGGCAACGCAAACTCGGCGGGCGAGGCGCCCAGCAGCACGGCGATGGCGTGTTCCAACTGCGCCCGCTGCACGCCGGTGTCGATGGATTGCGCCTGTGTGCTCTTCAATTGCGCTTCGGCCTGTGCCACGTCCACACGCCCGGCAAGTCCGGCCTTGTAGCGGTTCTGCGTAAGTTCCAGCGATTTAGCGAATGCCACCGCAGTTTCGTCGAGCAGTTTTTTCTGCGTATCGAGCACGCGCAGTTGCAGATAATTAATCACCAATTCCGACTGCACCAGCAAGCGCACGGATTCCAGATCAGCGGCAGTGGCTGCAGCCGACGCCTCGCTGGATTCGACGTTGCGGCGTACACGCCCCCACAAATCCGCATCCCATCCGGCGTTGGCGCCGAGGTTATAGTTGGTCGCAGCCCTCCGCGTTGCCGAACCGCTGCGGGTGACGCCCAGCGACGCCGACAGCGACGGAAACAACGAGGCGCGCGCCGCTTGCGTAAGCGCCTGCGCGCGCCGGTATTGCGCCTCCGCCAAACGCAGGCTCTGGTTGGATGGGTTCACCTTGTCCGCCAGCGCGTTTAACTGCGTGTCGGCGAAAATCTCCCACCACTTGCCGCGTGCCACGCCATCGCGCGGCTCCGCGATTTTCCAGTCCTTGGATTCTTTGTACGCCTGCGGCGTCACCTGCTGCGGACGGCGGTAATCCGGTCCGACCGCGCATGACGAGAGCAGCATGACGCACCCAAAAACCAAAAATACATTACGCAGAACCGTAGGATGCCGGTGAGCGCAGCGAACCGCATCGGTTGCGCAGAGCGTGCCACTTGACCGATGCGGTTCCTTCGTCACCGGCATCCTACAAGCGCGGCTTTTGGAATTCATTGTTTCCCTTCCGCTACCTGCAACCTCAACACTGCCGGCTTGCCGCGCAAGCGCAAACACCACAAACGAAACCGGTCGAGGTAAAGATAAACCACCGGCGTGGTGTATAGCGTCAGCAACTGGCTCATCACCAGCCCGCCGACGATGGCGATGCCCAGCGGACGGCGTAACTCCGCGCCGTCGCCCGCGCCGACGGCAAGCGGTATCGCACCCAGCAACGCCGCCATGGTGGTCATCATGATCGGGCGAAACCGCAGCAGACATGCCTGATAGATCGCCTCGCGCGGGCCGATGTTGCCGTCGCGCTCGGCGGCGATGGCGAAGTCGATCATCATGATCGCGTTCTTTTTAACGATGCCGATCAGCAGTATCACGCCGATCATCGCGATGATGTTGAACTCGGTGTTAAACAGCCACAACGCCATCAGCGCACCCACGCCCGCCGACGGCAGCGTTGAAAGGATGGTGATCGGATGTATGTAACTCTCATACAGAATGCCGAGTACGATATATACCGTGATCAGCGCCGCCAGTATCAGCCACGGCTGGCTGTCGAGCGACGCCTGGAAGGTGCGCGCCGTGCCCTGAAAACTGCCGTAGATGCTACTCGGCACGCCGATCTGCGCCATGGCGGCATTGACCACCGTCACCGCATCGGACAGCGACACGCCCACCGGCAGATTGAACGAAATCGTGGCCGCCGCGAACTGTCCCTGATGATTCACCGCAAGCGCGGTGTTGGTGAGTTCATACCGCGCCACCGCCGACAGCGGCACCTGCCCGCGCGTGGGCGACAGCAGGTAAATTTTGTCCAGCGCCTCGGGCCCTTGCCAATGTTGCGGGGCGACTTCCATTACCACGCGATACTGATTCACCGATGAATAGATCGTCGCCACCTGCGCCTGGCCGAACGCAAGATTCAACGCCGAATCAATCGCGCGCGTGGTGATGCCCATGCGCGAGGCGGTTTCGCGATCGATGGTGAGCGTGGTTTGCAGGCCGCGCACCTGCTGGTCGGAATTCACATCCGCCAGTTTTGGCTCATCCTGCAACGCGCGCTGCAATAGCGGCGTCCATCGACGCAGGTCTTCCAGATTATCCGAGCGCAGTGTGAACTGATACGCGGTGTTGCTTTGCCGCCCGCCGATACGGATATCCTGCACCGGGTTCAAGAACAGATTGGCGCCTGCCACCGCGCCGAGCTTGGGCCGCAATCGCGCAATCACCTGGTCCGCGGACACGCCGCGCTCCTTCAAGGGCTTTAACGAAATGAACATGAAACCGCCGTTGCGCTGGCCGCCGCCGGTAAACCCGGTGACGCTTTCCACGGCCACATCGCTTTGCACGATGTCGATGAACTGCGCCAGCTTCACGCGTACTGCCTGAAACGAGCTGGCCTGATCCGCCTGAATCGAGCCGACCATGCGACCCGTATCCTGCTGTGGAAAAAATCCTTTAGGAACAATAATATACAGGTAGACGTTGAATGCGATCGTGGCGCCCAGCACCAGCATCACCAGCAACGGATGGCGCAGCGACCAGCCCAGCGTGCGTTCATAAGCACGCAGCACCCACGCGAACACCGCCTCGCTCCAAGCCGCCAAACGGCCCGGATTGTGGTCGCGTTTTTTGAGCAGGCGCGCGCACATCATCGGCGTAGTGGTGAGTGAGATCACCATCGATATCAGAATCGCCACCGATAACGTCACCGCGAATTCACGGAACAGGCGTCCGATGATGCCGCCCATCATCAATATCGGAATGAACACCGCGATCAACGAAAGACTGATTGAGATCACCGTGAAGGCCACCTCCTGCACGCCCAGCAGCGCGGCCTTGAAGGGTGCTACGCCTTTTTCGATATGCCGCGACACGTTTTCCAGTACCACAATGGCATCGTCCACCACGAATCCGGTGGCGACCGTCAACGCCATCAACGACAGATTATTGAGACTGAAACCGCACAGATACATCACGCTGAAGGTGCCGATCAGCGACACCGGCACGGCGATGGCGGGTATCAGCGTGGCACGCCAGTTACGCAAAAAGATAAACACCACCAAAATCACCAGCGCCATTGAAATCAGCAGCGTGCGCTCGATCTCGTTAAGCGAGGCGCGGATGGTGGTGGTGCGTTCCATCACCACGTTCATGTCGATGGCGCCCGGCAGCGCTGCCGCCAGTTGCGGCATCAACGCGCGCACGCGGTCGGCGGTCTCGATGATGTTGGCGCCGGGCTGCCGGTAGAGCAGCACCAGCACCGCGGGCTTGCCGTTGGAAATGCCGGCGTTGCGCAAATCCTGCACCGAATCCACCACCTCGGCCACTTCACCGAGTCGCACTGCGGCGCCCCCGCGATAGGCCACAATCAACGGAATATATTCAGCAGCCGTGCGTGCCTGATCGTTGGCGTAAATCTGCCACTGCTTGTCGCCTTCTTCGACCACGCCCTTGGGCCGATTGGCGTTGGTGGCGACGATAGCCGCGCGCACTTCTTCAAAGCCGATGGCGTATTTATTCAGCGCCGTGGGATTGAGTTCAACCCGCACCGCCGGCAGCGCACTACCGGCGACCGTCACCTGTCCCACGCCTTTTACCTGCGAGAGTTTCTCCGCGATTAGGGTTGAAGCGGCGTCGTACATCTGGCCGCGGTTGTAGGTATCGGAGGTGAGCGCCAGTATCATGATCGGCGCATCCGCCGGATTCACCTTGCGGTAGACCGGGTTGCGCGGCAGGCTGGTGGGCAGTTCGGAGCGCGCTGCGTTGATCGCCGCCTGCACGTCGCGCGCCGCGCCGTCGATGCTGCGGTTCAGCTCGAATTGCAGCGTGACGCGCGTATTGCCGAGCGAACTCGACGAGGTAATCTCGGTAACACCCGCGATCTTCCCCAGCGCGCGCTCCAGCGGCGTCGCCACCGTCGCCGCCATGGTCTCAGGGCTGGCTCCCGGCAGCGACGCTTGCACCGAGATGGTCGGAAAATCCACCTGTGGCAGCGGCGACACCGGCAACAGATTGAACGCCAGCGCGCCCGCCAGCGCGAGGCCTATGGTCAGCAGCGTGGTTGCAACCGGGCGGCGGATGAAGGGTTCGGCGAAATTCACTTCTGTACGCCCTCAGCCACCACCGTCGCGGTCTCCGGCGCCATAGGCACCCCACGCGAGCGCCGCGACAAGCGGTCAAACGCCAGATAAATCACCGGCGTGGTAAACAGCGTAAGTATCTGGCTGACGATCAAGCCGCCCACCATCGTAATGCCCAGCGGATAGCGCAACTCGGAACCCACGCCAGTGCCTATCATCAACGGCAGCGCGCCGAGCAACGCCGCCATCGTGGTCATCAGGATCGGCCGGAAACGCAGCAGGCACGCCTGATAAATCGCTTCGCGCGGCGGTTTGCCTTCGTTGCGCTCGGCGTCGAGCGCGAAGTCGATCATCATGATCGCGTTCTTTTTAACGATGCCGATCAGCAAGATAATCCCGATGATGCCGATGATGCCCAGGTCGGTGCGCGCAATCAGCAACGCCAGCAGCGCGCCCACGCCCGCCGACGGCAGTGTGGACAGAATCGTCACCGGATGAATGTAACTCTCGTAGAGCACGCCCAGCACGATGTACAGGGTGACAATGGCGGCGAGTATCAGCAACAGCGTATTAGTGAGTGAAGCGCGAAACGCCAGCGCCGCGCCCTGAAAACTGGTGCGTATGCTCGCCGGCAGCGCCAGTTCACGCTCGGCCGTTTCAATCCCTTTCACCGCGTCGCCCAGCGCCACGCCGGGCGCCAGATTGAAAGAGATGGTCGCCGCGGGAAACTGCCCTATGTGATTGATCGCCAGCGTCGCCGGTTTTTCGACCAGCCGCGTGACTTCGCTCAGGCGTATTTGCGTACCGTTGGAAGTCGGCACATAAATCTCGGTGAGCGCCGCCGGCCCCACGCGATACTCCGGTTTGACTTCGAGCACCACACGGTATTGGCTGGTTTGCGTGAAGATGGTAGAAATCAGCCGCTGGCCGAAAGCATTGTAGAGCGCGGTGTTAATCGACGCCGGTGTGACGCCCAGGCGCCCCGCCGTGTCGCGATCAATCTCCAGAAACGCCTGCAAACCTTCATTCTGCAAATCACTCGCCACATCGACAAGCTGCGGCAGGCGCGACAAGCGCTCCACCACGCGCGGCGTCCACAGCGTCAGGTCTTCAAGCTTGGCGGTGTCGAGCGTAAATTGATATTGCGTGCGGCTGACGCGATCTTCGATGGTGAGATCCTGCACCGGCTGCATGTAAAGTGTGATGCCTGGCAGATGCGACGCACGCTCCTGCAGACGGCGCATCACCACGCTGGCAGCCGGACGTTGTGCGTGCGGTTTCAGGTTGATCAGCATGCGCCCGCTATTGAGCGTGGTGTTCTGGCCGTCGACGCCGATAAACGACGAGATGCTTTCCACCGCCGGGTCCGCCAGCAACACTTTTGCCAGCGACTCCTGACG
The DNA here is from genome assembly GCA_031381325.1 of Betaproteobacteria bacterium. GTDB lineage: Bacteria > Pseudomonadota > Gammaproteobacteria > Burkholderiales > SG8-41 > UBA5216. The sequence continues at coordinate 13,580 of JANMXV010000088.1, forward strand.
CTGCGCCATCGCGGCAAACGACACCGATTGCGGCGCTTCGGAAATGCCCTGAATAACACCTGTGTCCTGCTGCGGAAAAAATCCTTTAGAAACAAATACATACAACACAACTGCCAGTGCCAGCGTGGCGATGGCGACGAGCAAGGTCAGGCCCTGGCGATCCAGCACCCAGGTCAGCATTTTTCCGTAACGCGCGATGATGGCATCGAACCACTCGCCCGTCACACGGTAAAAGCGGCTTTGCTTGGCTACGGGTGTGTGACGCAGCAAACGTGCACACATCATCGGCGTAAGGGTTAACGACACTACGGCGGAGATCAAAATCGACACCGCCAGCGTGATCGCGAACTCACGGAACAAGCGGCCCACTACGTCGCCCATGAACAACAGCGGGATCAGCACCGCGATCAAGGATATCGTCAACGAGATGATGGTAAAGGCGATCTGCCTGGAGCCTTTCAGCGCCGCTTCCATCGGAGAATCGCCTCGTTCGATGTAGCGGTTGATGTTTTCGATCATCACAATCGCGTCATCGACCACGAAACCGGTGGCAATAGTGAGCGCCATCAAGGTCAGGTTATTGATGGAAAATCCGGCGAGATACATCACGCCAAAGGTGCCCACCAGCGACAGCGGCACCGCCACGCTGGGAATGAGGGTCGCCGCCACATTGCGCAGAAACACAAAGATCACCATCACCACCAGCGCCACCGCCAGCAACAAATCAAACTGCACATCTTTCACCGACGCGCGTATGGTCACCGTGCGATCGGTGAGCACCGCCACGTCCACCGATGCAGGCAGCGCACCCTGCAATTGCGGCAACAGCGCCTTGATGCGATCCACCACTTCGATCACGTTGGCGCCCGGCTGGCGCTGAATGTTCATGATGATCGCCGGCGCATCGTTCATCCACGCCGCCAGCCGCGTATTCTCGGCGTCTTCAATCACGTCGGCCACGTCGGACAGGTATAACGGCGCGCCGTTGCGAAACGCCACCACCACTTTTTTGTATTCCGCCGCCGATTGCAACTGGTCGTTGGCATCGATGGTGTAGGCGCGCTCCGGGCCGTCAAAACTGCCCTTGGCCGCGTTGACGTTAGATGAGGCAATCGCCGCGCGCACGTCTTCCATGCTCAGATTGTTCGACGCCAGCGCGCGCGGGTTGGCCTGCACGCGCACCGCCGGACGCTGCCCGCCCGACAGCGTAACCAGACCCACGCCCGTCATCTGCGAAATCTTTTGCGCCACGCGCGTATCGGCAAGATTCTGCACTTGCGTCATCGGCAGCGTCTTTGAGGTAATGCCGAGCGTTAAAATCGGTGCATCCGCCGGATTGACCTTGCTGTAGATCGGCGGCGCCGGCAGATCGGCAGGCAACAGATTGGCGCCGGCGTTGATTGCGGCCTGGACACTCTGCTCGGCCACGTCGAGATCCAGTTCAAGATTAAATTGCAGCGTAACCACCGACGCGCCGCCGGAACTGGTGGACGACATTTGCTTCAAGCCCGGCATCTGCCCGAACTGGCGTTCCAGCGGCGCGGTGATCGACGAGGCGGTAACCTCGGGACTCGCGCCCGGATAAAACGTTACCACCTGTATCGTCGGGTAATCGACCTGCGGCAATGCGGACAGCGCCAGCAGCCGGTACGCGATGATGCCCGACAGCAAAATCGCCACCATCAACAGCGAGGTCGCCACCGGCCGCTCGATGAACAGGCGCGAGGGGTTCATGCGGTCACCGGGCGCGTGCCGGAAGCATGCACGCTACGTCGCGAGAATGGTGCGCTGGTTAGCGTCATCGCGCATCGCGGCAAGCTCAAAAGCCTCCCTCATCCCCGGCCCTTCTCCCGAAGTGAGAAGGGTGAAAAGCCCCTCGCCCTCCGGGACAAGGGAACACTTGTAGCGGAGCAGAGGGGTGGGGGTGAGGGAAAGGAATTACCGAACACCGTTCGTAGGACTGAGGCATTCTACTCATTCGCTTGTTCCTTCTTGCCCCAGTTGCCTTTGCCTTTTTTGCGTGGCTCGCCGTCGCTTGGGGGCACGTCCGTAGCGGCAGCCTTTGCCGCTTCACCCGGCGCGCCCTCGACCGCAGCTTTGTCACGCTTGGGCCTATCGCCGCGCGGTGCGTCTTTCTTCGGCGTGTCGCTGCTGGCGGTTTCGCCTTTTTCACCCTTTGCCGGTTCACCCTTCGTGGCATCACTCTTGGGGGCATCGGATTTCGCTCCGCCGCGTTTGCCATCATCCGCTTTCGCACCTGCCGCCTCGGCTTCGGCTGCCGTACGCTCACGTTTTCCGCCTTTTTTGCCGCCGCCTTTGCCTTTGCCATCGCCCGTGCCCGCGCGCTCACGATTCGCGAGCTCGACTTTCATGCCGTCGCGGAGACGGTCCATGCCGTCCGTCACCACCCGTTCGCCCGCTTTAACGCCGGTTTCGATAACAATCCGGTTGCCGTCGACCACGCCGATTTTCACCGGACGCATGGATACCGTCAAATCCTCGGCGACCGCGTACACGAAAATGCCCTGGGCGCCCCGTTGTATGGCGGCACTCGGCACGGTGATGGCGTCGCTGCGCGTATCCACCAGCATGCGCACGTTTACAAACTGGTTGGGAAACAACAGTCCTTCGTCGTTGGACACCTGCGCTTTGAGGCGCACGGTACCGGTGGTGGTGTCGATTTGATTATCGACGGTCAGCAACACGCCGCTATCGAGTTTGATTTTCTGTTCGCGGTCGTAAATTTCAATCGGAATTTTTTCGCCGGTGCGCCGGCGAACCAACACTTTTTGCAGATCGTCCTGCGGAATGGTGAATAATACCGTGATCGGTTTTAACTGCGTAATCACCACGATGCCGGCGGCGTCGCCCGCGCGCACGATGTTGCCCTGGTCCACCAGACGCAAGCCCAATTCACCGGGTATCGGCGCAACAATGCGTGCGTACGACAACTGCAGGCGCGCGCTATCGACTTGCCCCTGATCGACTTTGACCGTGCCTTCGAGCTGGCGCACCAGCGCCTCTTGACTGCTCACTTGCTGCTCCGCGATGGAATCCTGCTTGAGCAACGTGCGATAGCGTTCGAGATCAACGCGCGCGTTGGCGAGCAAGGCCTGATCACGCTGCATTTGCCCTTGCGCCTGCAACAGTTGCGCCTGATACGCCCGCGGATCAATCTCGGCGAGCAAATCGCCTTGCTTGACGGTTTGTCCTTCGGTGAAAAGCACGCGCATCAACTGTCCGTCGGCGCGGCTGCGTACGGTTACCGTGCGTAGCGGCGTCACCGTACCCAGGCCGTTGAGATAAATATTGACGTTGCCGGAGCGCGCGAACGCAGTCGCCACCGGCGCGGGCGTGCCGCGGCCGCCGCCTTTGCCTGCGCTCTTGCCGGCGCCCTTGCCCGTGCCCGTGCCTTTTTCTGCGTCTTTGGCGGGCGCATTGGCGTCGCCCTTAGCGACGGCCGCTGGCTCATTCGACGCCCGCCATTGCTGATAGGCCCAATAACCGCCTCCGCCCAGCGCGGCCACGCCTACCAGCCCGCCTACCCATTTTGATAATCTAGACATTGGATTCTGAATGTTAGGTTACGGTGGTCACGACGCAACAAATGGCGTGCAATAGTGCAAGCGCCAAAAATTTGGAGAAAGGTTCGACAGAGGTCGAACGCAGCAACGACCTGCCAGCATACACCCGCGTACGTAGGATAACGCATTCGGGATTTTCATGGCATCGGCTGAATCAAAGCGTGCCGCAGAAACGAATGGCGATAGACATCTGAGCCACCCCAACGGAACTAAAAGCATATCCGTAGCAGAAACCGTAGGGTGGTTAGAGCGTCCTCGCGACACGAAAACCCAGACTGCCGTTGCGGGCGTCGGCGCCGGCCCAGTAGCGCAGGGCGGAGTAAGCGTCGCGCGGACTGCTGCTCCACCCGCCGCCACGGTCCACCCGCCGCGAGCACTCGCCGGTGAGCCACGCACTGCCATCCACGGGCGCGCCGCTGTACGTCGCGTTCCAGCAGTCTTCCGTCCACTCCCACACATTGCCGATCATATCGTATAAGCCAAAAGCGTTGGCACGATACGACCCCACCCGCGCGGTATAACCCACGCCGTCGTCGCAGTCGTGAAAGCTGCTCACCGTCCATTGCCTGCGCGAAGGCGGCGGCACCATCCTGGTAAACGAAACATCGCCGACGTTCGCGTGCGTACACGCCTGACTCGAATCATTGCCCCACGCTCGCGCCGTGGTGCTGCCCGCACGCGCCGCGTACTCCCACTCGGCTTCGCTCAGCAGCCGATACGCCTTGCCGCTCTTGCGCGCGAGCCACGCCACATACGCCTTGGCGTCGTTCCATGAGACGCACACCAACGGGTGCTCGTCATTGGCCTGGTTAAAGCCCGGATTGCGCCAGCTTTTAAGCGGATCGTCGTTCACCCACTTGCCGTCGTTGGCGCTCCAGTAATGGCAGTTGCCGCCCCGCGACTCATAGCCGGTTTCCGCTGCGAACGCCGCGAACTGCCCGCGCGTGACTTCAAACTTGCCCGCGGCGAAAGCGCGCGCAAGGGTCACTTCGCGTCGAGGGCCTTCGTTGTCGTCGCGCCCCGTCTCGCTCTCCGGCGAACCCATCGTATAACTGCCTGCGGGAATGGCCACCATCTCGGGACACACATCGCAATCGCGAAAGACTGTCCCCGGCGTTTGCGCGTGCGCGGCGAAGCCGGCGGCGGAAAGTATCAAGGTGATGAAAAAGGTCGTTCTGTTCATGTTGTCTTCCTTTGATCGCAAAATTTCGTTGCAGCGCGCGCATCGCGCACCGCCCACCACCGTTCCGCGTGCATGATGCGCACCCTACTACCGTAACCCGTAGGATGCGGTGACGAAGGAACCGCATCGGTCGTGTGCCCTATGCCCGCGATTGATGCGGTTCGCTGTGCTCACCGGCATCCTACAAGCCACCCGCATTTATCTCACAATCCGTTGTAGGGTGCGCATCGCGCACCATTCAT
>JANMXV010000804.1:0-2536 GCA_031381325.1 Betaproteobacteria bacterium
GCAGGTGTGTTCGATGGGGTTAGCAATTGATGCAGCATGGCCTTAGCCCAGAGGCTTCCCGGAATACGCTGCGCTTCTTCCGGGCTACGCTTGCTTTCTTAAACAATTCAACATGGCGAAATGCCTCTTGTATTGCTTCCGATTCGGCTAAAGCGCTTTTCGGATAAACAAGTTTTTTACCAAGTTCAGACAACTCGATTTTTTCAGTGTCTCGCGTGCCTAGAGTTAGGCCATAGTCTCGCGAGCTAGCCGAAAGATAATAAAAATTATTTGCCATGGCCATCCCAATCGCCGCAGCGATATCCTTTGGATCCCACGGATTTCCAGCATTGAGCTGCTTTATCACATCCGGAATCTTGCGCGATTCCTCAATATCGAATAAAGGAAATGTCCGTTTCGCTTTAGCCGTTGAACTTGGCTTCTTTTTCTTCCTGGTTACCTTTTTTACCTTGTCACGAACAACCTTTGCTACATCGAGATTGTCGCCTTGCTTGGTCGCTTCGGTTTTCATCTTATTTTCCTTGCGTCTTAGTCCCGGTTTGAATAACACGGGGGCATGCGAATACACCATGCCACATAATACAACTGTCGAGCATCGTGGGTGTCCCGTTTTGCATACTTACATTTCGGGCCGCGAATCAACGCTCAATTCGCCCTCACCCCCACCTCTTTGATCACCTTGCCCCACTTCGCCAGCTCACGCCGCAGAAAGCTATCGAACTCTGCCGGTGTGGTTTGCATCGGGTCCATACCGGACGCCTTGAGACGTTGTGCGTTTGCCGGCTCGTGCAGCGCACGATTCAATTCGCTGTTCAGACGCTGCACGATATCCACCGGCGTGCCGGCCGGCGCAGCCAGACCGTACCATGAAATCACTTCGAAACCTTGCAGGCCCGACTCCGAAATCGTAGGAAGCTCAGGCAGGCTTTCTGCCCGTTTAAGGCTGGTCACGCCCAGCGCACGCAGCCGTCCCGTGCGTATGTGCGGCAGCGAAATCGCCACGCCAGGAAACGCCGACGAAATATGTCCGCCCAGCAAATCGGTATGTGCCATGCCGCTGCCCTTGTACGGAATATGCACGAGCTTGATGGCGGCCATGCTGTTGAGCAGTTCACCCGAGAGATGCGACGCCGTGCCGTTGCCCGCCGAGCCGTAGGTGAGTTGTCCAGGCCTGGCTTTAGCGAGTGCGATGAGTTCCTTGAGTGAGCGCGCAGGCACGGAGGGATGCACCGTAAACAAATTGGCGCTGTAGGCAAACAGTATCACCGGCGCAAAATCTTTCAGCGTGTCGAACGGCAACTTGGGAAACAGCGCGGGGTTAACCGTGAACGCAAACGGACACACCAATAAGGTATAGCCGTCGGGCGGCGCTTTGGCGACGATTTCGGCGGCGATGTTGCCCCCCGCGCCGGGACGCGGATCGACGATCATCTGCTGCCCCAGGCGTTCGCTATACACCTGGCCCACAATGCGCGCGGCAATCTCGGCTGCGCCGCCGCCGGCGAAACCCACCACGATGCGTATCGGCTTGGCTGGATAAGTCTGTCCGTAGCCAGTCGAAGGAGATTGCGCGAACGCGGCCCATGGCAGCATGATTGCCGCGGATAATATCCACCTACCGTAGCGGTAGTTTTGAGTCATTTGTCGAGCCTATTCACTTTTTTCGCATGCATGAATACGAAGCCCGGCACGGCACAACGCGGTCGGCTACTTAATCGCGAGCTCAACTGGCGGCGTGGTCTGCACGCTTGTGCGCGAAGCGGGCAAAATCGTGATCGAATGTCGCTACGCGTGCCGAGCGCCCCTGATCATTCAACAACAGTAAGTCGCATTGTGCCGGTGTGAGATGATGCTTGCAAGATGATATAGCACCGCTACACAGAGACTCGCACGCATCAGCACTTCCCCTGTCGACGGATAAAACGCTCACGCTGTCAAAAGGTGTAACTTGCCGTCTTTATCAGACTGCAATTCCGCATAGCGCTGCCCTTCCACCGTGCCGCGTTCCAGCCATTCCAACGTCGCCTTATGCAACACGAAACGCACGCGCTCGTATTGCATGAAATGTGACGCGCAGCCGACTTTCATGAACACACGGTTGTCCATTTTCAATCCGCCCCAGGTTTTGAAGCGCGTGTCGTAGTTGTCGAATTCGCCGAGCAGGCACAGCGTGGGCGCTTTGATGCTGCCAATGTTGGCGCGCCAGCCGAAGTTCATGCGGTTGGGTGCGCGCATGATGCCGCGACCATCGGCGGTCCACTGCGCACCGAGGCCATCTTCTTTCATCAGCGCTTGCCACATGATTTCGCGGATTTCCGCATGTTCAATCTGCCCTTCACTGCGGCAATCGTTGTGCCAGCGCTTTTCCATCAGCATGTCCCAGCTTTGCAGAATCATCGGCGCGCCCGCTTCGGGGAACGGATTGGGCGGAGTGTCACTCGGAAAATACGGCGCGGGGCCATAGAGCACCAGCTTGTCCACCTTCGCCGGATGCATAGCCGCGAAGCCGCCCGCACGCGGTGTGCCGGTGGACCAG
>JANMXV010000002.1:0-3052 GCA_031381325.1 Betaproteobacteria bacterium
TGCGCGTGTGCAGCAAGTCGCGGAAAATGTGACTGCGCTGTTGTCCACTACGCAACTCGCGGGCGCGACCGTAATGCCGGTCTCCGCCATTAGTGGCGCGGGCATGGCCGAATTACGCGAGTTGCTGATGCGCGAGGCCACGGCATCATCGTCGCGCACCAGTGCCGATCAGCATTTTCGTTACGCCATCGACCGCGCGTTTACCGTTGCCGGCAGCGGTACGGTGGTCACCGGCACGGTGTTCAACGGCAAGGTCGCGCCCGGCGATAAGCTGCTGCTGTCACCCGCCGGCAACGAAGTGCGCGTGCGCGGCATCCAGATTCAGGGCAAAGCTGCGCAATTAGCCTCTGCCGGCCAGCGCTGCGCATTGAACCTCACCGGCACCGACCTTGATGCAGTAAGCCGCGGCGATTGGGTGCTTGCGCCTGCGATTCATCATCCTACGCAGCGCATCGCCGGTCGTGTGAGTGTGCTGGCTGGCGAAACACAGTCTCTGAAACACTGGACGCCGGTGCATCTGCATCTGGCCACCGCCGATATCACCGCGCGTGTCGCGATTCGTCGCGGCGAAAGCATCGCCCCCGGCGCCTCGGCCATGGTGCAACTGCAACTCGACAAGCCGGTGGGTGCGCTGCACGGCGACCGCTTCATTCTGCGCGATCAATCCGCCACGCGCACGCTGGGCGGCGGCGTGGTGCTTGACCCGTTTGTAACCACCAAGAGCACGAGAGGCCGCAGCAAGGAGGCGCGCGAGGCGGAGTTGACCGCGCTCGAACAAGCCACGCCGCAAGCCACGCTGGATGCGTTGATCAAGCTTGGCCGGCCGGTTGATCTTCAGCGCTTTGAAACGCTATTCAACATGCCGTCCGCGCAAGCTGCTACGCTCTACGACAAAGCGGCGCTGGTGCAATTGGGCAAGGACATGCGCGTGGGCATTCTGCGCACCCGCAGCACGCAGATCACGGATTCGATAACGCCGTATCTGCAGGCGTTCCACAAAGCGCAGCCGCAGGCCGCCGGCGAGGAAACCGAAACGCTGCGCAAGAAACTCGCCCCCGAACTGTCTGCAGATGCCTTCGGCGCCATACTGCGCACGCTGGCCGATGCCCGTAAAATCGAAACCAGCGGCTCGATTGCGCGTTTGCCCGCGCACAGCACCACCGCCAACAGCGCCGACGAAACGATGTGGCAAATCGTCAAGCCCGCGCTGGAGACCGCCGGATTCAACGCGCCGCAGATCAAGGATCTCGCGCTGCAACTAAAACTCAAAGAACCCATCCTCAAGGATTTCCTTTACCGCAAAGCCAAGGGTAACGTGGGCAACGAGATTTACCGCGTGACGCCGGATCGTTTCTACACCAAAGGCACGCTGGCAAAACTTGCCGCTACTGCGCAAGCCACCGCGCAGGCACAGTCCACAGGCATCTTCACTGCCGCGCAGTATCGCGATTGGACCGGCGTGGGCCGCGGCCTTGCGATAGAGATACTGGAATTCATGGATACACTGGGCGTCACGCAACGCATTGGCGACACGCGCAAGATGCGCAAGGATTTCGTGCCCATACTCGGCGCGGCCGAGATTCCGGCTAAACCGCTGCTCGCAGCACCAAGGCCCGCGCAACTCGCGCCGTCTTCCACCAAACCGGCGAATCAACAACGCCGGCCCAACAACGCTTACCGCAGATAGAAGGAACAGCAATGGCAGCAGACTACGATGTACTGATAATCGGCGAAGGTGTCGCCGGCCTGACCGCCGCAGGCGCACTCGCCGGCGCTGGACTTAAAGTGGCCACGCTCGAAGCGCAACTCTTCGGCGGGTTGGTGATCAACGTCAACGAACTCGACCCGCCGCCAGAGGGCAGCGAAGGCGGCAGCGGCAACAGCGGCGCGGAATACGCCTCGACGCTGATGCAGGCCAATGCCGACGCCGGCGTGACCAGCATTTCCGAGCCGGTGAGCCGCATTGAAGCGGCCGGCGACCTCAAAAAAGTCGTCACCGAAAGCGGCGCTTACACCGCAAAACATGTGGTCGTCGCATCGGGCGCACGGCTCAAAAAACTCGGTGTGCCCGGTGAAGCCGAGTTTGAAGGCAAAGGTGTGTCGCAGTGCGCGGATTGCGACGGCCCGATGTATCAGAACGAAACTACCGTGGTGGTTGGCGGCGGCGACTCCGCGTTGCAAGAGGCGATTGTGTTGTCGCACTACTGCAAGGAAGTGCGCATCGTGCATCGTGGCGCCACATTCAGCGGGCACGACTACTTCAAGAAGGCCGTCGATGCCCAACCCAAAATCGTAAAAGTATTCAACGCCGAAGTCACCGCCATCAGCGGCGGACAAATGGTCGAGAAAGTGCAAATCAAGCACGCCGACGGACGCACGGAAGAGATGGCCAGCGCGGGCGTGTTTGCCTACATCGGGCTCGATCCCAACGCGGAATTCCTGCCGGCGGCGATCCAGCGCGACGCCAACGGCTTTGTCGTCACCGACGACCAATTTGAAACCGCGATGCCGGGCGTGTGGGCCATCGGCGCGGTGCGCAGCGGCTGCGGCGGCGAACTGGATGACGCAATATTGGATGCCAGAAAAGCGGCTGCCGAAATCCGCGCGCGTCTCGCATAATGAACGCCGTAATCATGATTGTTGTGCGGAAAAGAAACTGACGAATTACAATTGGGTTTTGATGGTGTGATAAAACCTTTCCCTCATCCCCACCCTTCTCCCGGAGGGAGAAGGGCATTTCCTCCCTCTCCCTCCGGGAGAGGGATCGAGGGTGAGGGAAAGCAGTTTAGAACCGCAGTAGCTTATGTTGCACCGGCACTACGGAAGGGAATCGCTCCCGGTGGGGCGGCCGGACTTCAAACCCGGTAGGGGCTGTTAACAGTTCTATGTGGGTTCGACTCCCACTCTCTTCCGCCACTCATTTCCTGGAGGCGCCCCTTCTCATGCCCGACTCATCCGCCAACGAACCCCGCTACGACGTGCTATGGCCGCTATCACGCCGCGCCGTCGAAGACCGCGCCACCGCGCCGCGCATTCCCGATCTCAACGGCAA
>JANMXV010000004.1:0-6036 GCA_031381325.1 Betaproteobacteria bacterium
CCGCGCCCTCCAGCAGAAAACGTCCGACCAGATCGGAACTGGTCAGATCTTCGTGACACGACACGGTGACCAGCGGGCGATTGAGCATGAAAGCCATGTGCTCCAGAAACCGCGTCTTGCCGCAGCCCGTGGGGCCTTTGAGCATCACCGGCAAACGGCGTTTGTAAGCGGCCTCAAACACCGCGATTTCATTGCCTTGCGGTTCATAATAGGGGGAAATTTCACCGGTTTGCGGCATTTGAACAATATCGTGCTCCACGCCACGCTGGCGCGCCGTTGCTGTCTTCATCGCTTCCTCTAGTGCAATTAAATGGGATTAAGTTGCATCTTAACATCCGCGCTGGCGCGGCATGCACCTCGCGCGCCCTTCACTTGACTACGCCGCAATCTGCAATGATTGATCGATGCGTCGCGCAACTGTTCAGCATGCGGGCGTGGGCATAGAATGACATGCGTGCATCGCGTCAGATGCACGCCTTCTCGAAAGAAGTAAGGTAAGTATTTGTTTTATAAACGTTTTTACTAAGGTATTGCACTTCATTAAAGTGAGGTAACCATGACTATCCGCGGACTCCATCACAACGCCTACCGCTGTCGCGATTCGGAAGCGACGCGCCAGTTCTACGAAGATTTTCTCGGGCTGCCGCTGGCTGAAGCGTTTGAAATCAACCAAACCAAAAGCGGACGCAAAACCAGCGTGTTGCACAGTTTTTATCAAATGGGCGACGGCTCATTTCTCGCTTTTTTTGAGGTTCCCGATAGGCCGTTCGAGTTCAAGCCGCAACACGATTTCGATCTGCATATCGCTCTCGAAGTCGATGTAGCCACGCTGGAACACATGTTCGCCAAAGGCAAAGCACAAGGCATCGACACGCGCGGCATTGCCGATCACGGCTTTTTGCATTCGATTTATTTTCGCGACCCGAATGGGTATGTGATCGAGCTCACCGCGAAAATGCCGGGTCATGAAAAAGCAATGGATCGCGCGACGAATGGCGCGCGGGGCAAGCTGGATCAATGGCAGACCACCAAACAGCACTGAACCGAATGCGCCTATTTGAAGGGAGATACGAATGAAGATCGTCATTGCCGCAGCCATCGCCGCACTCGCCAATCCGGTACTTAATCCCTCAATGAAAAGTTGGCAAGATCAGCTACGGTGTGGGATGATCTGATGCGCGTCACCACTAGGCACTAGGATGAGTATGGACGATCTCGCCGATCTTTTTGAGCAGAATCGCCGCTGGGCGAGCACCATGCGCACGCAGGATCCGGAATTTTTCAACAAACTTTCGAAACAACAGGCGCCGGAATATCTGTGGATCGGCTGTTCCGACAGCCGCGTGCCCGCCAACACAGTGGTTGGATTGCTGCCAGGCGACGTTTTTGTACACCGCAACGTCGCCAACGTCGTCGTCCACAGCGATATGAATTGCCTGTCGGTGTTGCAGTTCGCGGTAGACGTGCTGCGCGTGCGACACATCATCGTGTGCGGCCATTATGGATGTTCCGGCGTACAGGCGGTATTGAAACGCCAGCGGCTGGGCCTCTCCGACAACTGGCTGCGCTACGTGCGTGATGTGCAAGAGAAGCATGACACAAAGCTGCGCATGCTGGCCGATGCCGCGCAGCACGACCGGCTGTGCGAGCTTAATGTGGTCGAACAGGTTGCGCATGTGTGCGAGACGTCCATCGTGCGCGACGCGTGGGAACGCAACCAGCCGCTTTCCGTGCATGGTTGTATTTACGGCATAAAGGACGGTGTGCTGCATGACCTGAAAACCACCGTGCGGCATCCCAGTGAAACCAGTGCGCAATATCAATCAGCGATTGCGGCACTCGACCGCCGCACGGCGGTTTGAACGTTGGACGCGACTGCGTTTCCGGCGATAATGGAACACTTGTGCGTTTTGAATAATGAATTAAAACAAATAGTTACGAAAATATGCCCTTGGGAGCACACTTGAGCATCCTGCACAATCACATCGCCCTGCACACTTGGACGCTGGACACCACGCCGCTCGCCGACGCGTTGCGCATCGCGCACGAGGCCGGATACAACGCGGTCGAATTGCGCCACGTCGATTTCATGCGTTGCCGCAAGGCCGGTAAGAGCGAGGAGGCGATAGTGAAACTGGTGCGCGACGCCCCTATCAAAATCGCGGTGATCGGCACCGAAAGCGGCGTGCTGTTCGAATCGGGCGATGCATTAAAGCGGCTGCTGGAATCGCTGCGTTACGTGAGCGAGAAAGCGCTGGCGCTGGGTTGCGATGTGATCATGGTGTCGCCGGGGCAGAACGCGCCGGGCGGCATTGAATTGGCAAAGCAAAACCTGAAAACCTGTGCCGAGATCAGCGCCGAGTACGGGCTCAAACTCGCTCTCGAATTCAACTCGCGCCATCCGCTGGTTCGCACACTGGAAAACGGCATGGAACTGGTCGACGCGGTGAACATGAAAAACTGCGGCCTGCTGATCGACACCTACCATTTACATTGCAGCGGTGGCAATGGCGCCAGTTTCAAGGATGTGCCGGTAGAGCAAATCATTGCCTTTCAATTCAGCGACGCGCCGCCAGGACCGCCGTCGGACACACGCATGCCGGTGGATCGCCTGCCGCCGGGCAAGGGCGCTGCGCCGTTCGTGGAGATTTTTAAAACGCTGATGGCGCTGAACTATCAGGGTTACATGAGTTACGAAGCGCCGAATCCCGCGCAGTGGAATCGGCCGCCAGACGTGGTTGCGCGCGAGGGGCTTGAATTGGTGCGCGCACTACTCACGAAAGCGGAACAGACTCGCTAGCGGCTCAAATTCCATTGCGCGCAAGTGCGGGAGTAGAGTCAGGCTGGCCGCGATCGGCCTTGATCGCTTGATACTCTGAAAACACACCCAGCTCCACATACCGTTTCACCTGCGTCAGTCCCGCTGTTGTGAGTGTGCCCATGACGTGTTCGGGAGGGACGCAGGCTTCGATGCTGTCCCAGTAATAACGCCAGATTGTGGCGGTATCTTTTTGTTTTGAAACGACGCGTGTCAACAGCGGTATCACGCCGCGCATATAGGTTTTGAGCAGCCATTTGCCCAAACGGTTTTGCGCCTGGGTAATTTCAAGCAGGCATAAACGGCCACCGGGCTTCAACACCCGTTCAAACTCGGCAAAGGCCACGCCCAGATCGCTGATATGACGCAGCGCATAGCCCATGCTCAAAAAATCAAAATGATTGTCGGGAAAAGGCAAGCACTCGGCGCGGCCTTCGACCAATACCATGGTGTCGGGTACCTTGCTGGCGGCCATCATGCCGGGGCTGGGATCGATGCCGGTGACCAGGGCGGCATTGCCGGCCAACCTACAGGCCTGCACTGCCACCAGACCGGTGCCCACGCCGACATCCAGTACCTTCATGCCTGCCGTCAAACCGCCGCGCATGAGCGCCTGGCGCCGATAGCGGGAGCCGGAGCCCCACGCCAGTATCGTTTCGATACGGTCATAATCCGCTGCGGTGTTATCAAAAATATGGCGTAAATACGCTTGCCGATCGTGCTCGGTTTTATAGTAATCGGTCAGCGGAATGTGCGGTGCATGCACCGGAGCAGATCCAGGGGTAGGCATGTTGTTACTCACCGTTAACTCATTTTTAAATAAGGCCGCCGTTGATGGAGATAATCTGCCCGGTGATATAGGCCGCCTGCGTCGAGGCCAGAAATCCGATCAGATCGGCCACTTCGCCGGGGGTGCCGGCGCGTTTCATCGGCACCATGCGCGCGATTTCCTGAGCGTCGAATGCAGATTGACTCATGGCGGTGTCGATAATGCCGGGTGCTACCGCATTGACGGTGATGCCCCGGCTGGCGACTTCCCGCGCCAGCGACTTGGTAGCTGAATTGAGCGCGCCCTTGGCAGCGGAATAATTAACCTGACCGCGATTGCCGGTCAGCGCAGCGATGGAAGAGACATTGATGATGCGTCCCCAACGGCTGCGTATCATCGGCATCATCAACGGCTGAGTAACATTAAAAAAGCCGTTAACCGATACGTCTATCACCCGGCGCCATTGTTCTGCGCGCATGCCGGGGAACACTGCGTCATCATGGATGCCTGCATTGTTGACCAAAATCTGGATCGGCTGCTGTTCGACCAGGGGGGTCAGCACATCGGCTACTGCGGCACTGTCAGTCACATCAAATGTAAGCACCTGCGCGCTGCCACCGCCTGCACCAATGGCATCGGCCAGCGTCTGTGCGGTCTGTAGTCCACGATGGGCATGAATGTAAACATGGCAGCCATCGGCAGCGAGACGGCGGCAGATCGCCGCGCCTATGCCGCCGCTGCCGCCGGTGACCAGGGCATTTTTCATGGGGCATCTCCTGAAGCGCGTGTGAGTACATCAGCGTTGAGTACGATTGCGGCGCGTCCATCCAGCAGCAAGCGCCCTGCCGCGCTGATGCTGAACTGATAGAGAATATTATTCTCATTGCGTGTGACACAGGCGGCCTCCACCATCAGATCGTCAGCGATGTCATCGAGCCGGCGCACCTGCAACCGTGTGCCACGCACGCTGACCAGATAACCCACCCGTGCGCTGGGCCTGTCTGTCGGCGCCAGCAAAGCGCCATGCACCGCCATGGCCTGTGCCGCGTATTCGATACCGCAGGCGGCGCCCAACCGGCCGTAAGCGCGCAACGGGTTGTCAGCGGCGCGGTGGCTATGGGCGCGACACTGAATGCGCTGCTGATCCCATGCCTCAACAGTGTCCAGCAGGCACATGCTGCCCTGATGCGGGATGTGGCGGGCAATCCAGGCGTGATCCAGTCTGGCTTGATTTAGCACAGTGCGATGGCCACGGCGAGACGCGTGCTGTCGAGGTAATCCAGCACCACATGCACCACAGATTTGTCTTGCCGCAATGCAATAGCGCGCAACAGCGGCAACCCACGCGCGGCGGGAATAGCGACGCGCAGGCTTTCAAGCGCGGCATCGTCGAGCGTGTCTGCGCTGGCGTCAGTCAGGCTAACGGTGATATTCGCCAGCGCCCGTGCGCTGCGTTGCGGCGCCAGCACCAGCGCGATGCCGAACGCATCCGGGATGGGGCGGGCGCTGTGTAGCGGCTCCGGGTAAGGGGTGTCGCACGCCAGCAAAACGCTGCGTGTGTTATCTGCCACGACCTGGGTCAGCGCTTCCAGCAGACCCGCGCCGAAGCTGGCGTCAAACGCGCATAACACCGAAGATGCGGTCATCGCGCCGGTGGCGATACTCCAGTAGCCGGCGGCGGCATTGTGCACGGAATTATGAAAGCGCGTCGGCGAGATTTGGCGGTCAGTCGAGGCGAGCATTTGACAGATAGCGTGACAGTTTTCCCCGTCGCCGCCCGACGAAGAGAACACGCTGGGCAGGCTGGCCGCTTCGAGCCTGGCCGCTGCGATGGCCTCCAGCCCGGTTGCCAGGGTGAGTTTGACAATTGCGCCACTACGCCGGCGTTCCGCCGCTGGCAATAACACGGGTGACGGCAGTACGGTCTTTTGTGGCCGATAGGGCTGCTGTCCGCCAAGGACAGCCTGACTGCCCGGCCAGCCGCTCAAACCGGGGCCGAGTAGGCCGATGCCTTCGATGTAGGCGCTGAGGGTCATGACGTGGGTCATGGATTACCCGCTCGCCCAAAAATAAGGCTGCAATTAGTGCCGCCGAATCCAAACGAATTGCTGAGTACGCGCGCCACCCGCTGTTCACGATTATCCAGCAGATAGTCGAGTTCCAGCGCCGGGTCGAGGTGTCGGGTGTTCAGCCCGGCGGGTAACAAGCCGTGTCGCAGTGCCAGCGCACAAATCACTGCTTCCACGCCGCCGGCAGCCCCCAGGGTGTGGCCGGTGGCGCCTTTGGTGGAACTGCACGGCGTGCCTGCGCCGAATACAGCATTCACGGCTTTGCCCTCGGCGGCATCGTTGGTTTCGGTGGCGGTGCCGTGCAGGTTGATGTAGTCAATATCCGGCGGCTGCAAGCCCGCCATTTTCAGCGCATCCTGCATCGCAATGCGCGCGCCCAG
>JANMXV010000067.1:0-1156 GCA_031381325.1 Betaproteobacteria bacterium
CCCCTATCACTATGCCGGCGCGTGGACGGCGGACGCTTGCGCCAAGATCATCCGCTTTGTCGATCTGGCGCAGACGTTTCATCTGCCGGTTGTGCATCTGGTCGATTGCCCCGGCTTTCTGGTCGGGCTGGAGGCGGAAAAAACCGCGACCATACGCGCCGGCGTACGCGCGATGGCCGCCATTGATCAAACCACAGTGCCGTGGTGTTCGATCCTCGTGCGTAACGTGTTCGGTGTGGCCGGCGCCCTGCACCAGCCGCCGGGGCGGTTGTCGCTGCGTTACGCCTGGCCTTCGGGCCACTGGGGCTCGCTGCCGCTGGAAGGCGGCATCGAAGCGGCGTACCGCGCGGATATCGATGCAGCAGCAGATGCCAAAGAAAAACTCGCCGAAATCGAGGATCGATTGAACCGGCTGCGCTCTCCGTTTCGCACCGCGGAGACGTTTTGGGTTGAAGAGATCATCGATCCCCGCGACACGCGCAAGCTGCTGTGCGAGTTTGTGCAACTGGCGAAGCCGCTGCTGACGCCGGGGCGCGCGGCGTTTACGATGCGGCCTTGAAATACACAGCTCCGTTCGAGCTGAGTAAGTCGTACCACGTTGCCCAGATGCCTTGATCCATTTCGCGTTTCCTATTTTGACAACCTGCTGTACAGTGCAAATCCGGCGATACAGCTTTAAATCAGGTTCACCAATTTCTCGACGTACGCGTGCAGGTCTTCCCTGCTCGCACCGGCTCGCCCGCCTCGCGCCTGAAGCTCTGGTCCTTCAAGCTCGATTTGCAGCGAGTCCATGAACCGGTTCATCAACCCGCGAAACGCCGCGACTGTCGTTAACTCAACGATCTCGGCGCCGTCGAAATACTTTGAAAGTTGCGCGAATGCGTCATCGTCATAGCGAGCTTTGTTCCACGTGACCAGCTCGGCCCAGCGGATGACGGCCTTTTCACGGTCGCCGAAAAGCGGACTGTCGAGATAGTCATCGGCACTGAGCGCATCAAGTTGCTCGTCGCTCCAACCTGTTGTTCGCCCGACCAGGCGATTGTGTTTTATTCAATACTTGCACTCGTTGAGTGCGGATACCTTGATCATTGCCAACGCGCGGGTCTTGGCGTCGAGCTTGCAACCGAGGCCGTCCTTCTGCAGCACGGCCTGGAGC
>JANMXV010000083.1:0-5544 GCA_031381325.1 Betaproteobacteria bacterium
GCGGCGAATTCGCCGGCATTCAGCGTTAAGTTCACGCCGTGCAACACCTCCTGCGCAACGGGCGTATCTTCGTTGTAGGTCTTGCGGATGTCCTGCAGTTCGACGACGGGCTCGCCCATACTTAATTAAGCACGTATCGCCTGGGCCGGATCCAAACCCGCGGCGCGGCGCGCCGGTACGATTGCCGCGAGCAAACCGAATACGATCGCGACCGCAATCGCGCCAATATAAAGCTCCGGCGCCCAGCGCACGGTCAAAAACGCCGAGCCGTCGGGCGAGCGCAACAATCGGCTGCCGACCACCATCAAGCCGGTGCCGCCTACACTGCCCAAAATCGCACTGGCGATGCCGATGATCGCGCCTTGCAGCAGAAACACGCGCAAGATTGCGCCGCGCGCCGCACCCATGGCCCGTAATATCCCGATTTCCCGCTGCTTCTGCACCACCGATACCACCAACACGCTGGTGATGCCGACGGCGACGATGATAGCAACGAAAGCGCGGATCAAAAATGTCATCACATTCTGATTGGCGATCGCGGCAAACAATTGGCTATTCGTTTCTATCCAACTTTCGACTTTTTGATCGGTTTGATTGCGCAGCGCCTGCGCGAATTTTTCCGCGGTGAATACGTCATTGGTCGTGATATCCAAGTTCGATGCGCCACCGGTAAGGTCGAGCAGAGTCTGGCCAGTGCGAAAATTCACATAAACATTGCGCCGATTCGCTTCGCGGTTGCCCGCATCGATTAAACCGCGCACGGTAAAGGCGTCGCCGGACGAGCGCGCGGTTTCAATACGAATTTTGTCGCCGACGCCGACGCCGAGATCTTGCGCAAGTTGTACGCCGATGACGATTTCGCCGGTGTTGACCGATAATTGGCCGGCAACGATTTTTTCATCCAACTTGGTCACGCGCAGATAGGGCTCGCGTTCGATGCCGTACAGCGTGATCGATTTGTCGGCCTCACCGCGCCGCGCCAGGGCCGCGCCTGACACCGTAGGCGCGACCGCAACGACGCCGGGCATCGCCGCAATGCGCGCGAGCAACGGTTGCCATTGGTCGATCGAGCGCAAGCGCTGCGCGCGAGCCTGAGCGTTTGCGAGACGCGCCACGTCGAACGTGCCGGCCAGTTGCACGCGATTGATTTCGTCCGGCGGCCGAACGACGATTTGTGGCTGCGTGCCCAACGTGCGACGAACCAAATCGGCTTGCAGTCCCGTCAGCATGCCGGTGATAAAGATAATCAAGCTCACGCCTATGGTCGTCGCGCCGACGATCAGCGCGGTCTGCATCCGTCCTTCGCGTAAAAAACGCAACGCGACGGTGGTTTCGAATTTCATCATGGTTTGATCTGCGTCACGCGCTCACTATCGATGACGTGCCCCCGCACCCGCGTTCCCGGCACCGTCGCGGCACTGACGATCACCTGCTCGCCGGCCTTTAGTCCCTCAAGGATTTCCACGTTGCCACCGCCGCGCAGCCCTAACTTGACAGCGCGAGTCGCGGCTTTGCCGCCAGCTATTGTCATCACGCTCGATGCGCCATTCGTACCGCCGCGCACCGCATTGGAAGGAACAACTAACGCTCGGTCTTTGCGCGCACCGACGATCTCGATTGACAAGGTCATGTCGGCGCGCAGATGCGCTGGTGGCTCGGGTACGCGCAAGCGCGCTTCGACGGCGCCGCGCTGCACGTCGACGCTGGGCGCGACGTAGTACACCTCCGCTTTAAACTTGGCGTCGGGAAAGGCGTCGGCGGAAGCAAGCGCCTGATCGCCATCTTTTATGAACGGCAAATTTTTCTCGTCGATCTGCGCGGTGATCCGCGTCTCGCCGACGGTGGCGAGCGTCAGTAATGTCTTGCCGGGCTGCACCACATCGCCGGGCTCGACGCTGCGCGTCAATATCGTCGCCGCGGTGTCGGCATGGATCGTGGTTTGCGCGAGCTTGGCGGCAGCTAACTCGCGCGCGGCTGTGGCCTCGCCCAATTTCGACATCGCTTCGCGCGCCTGTACGCCGCCTTGCGTCTGCGATTGCATTTGCGTGCGCGCGGAATCGTACTGGCTCTTCGCGACACGATAGGCCCGTTCGACTTCATCGAGTTTGGATTGACCGATAAAACCGCTAGCGCGCAACTCACGATTACGTTTAAGTTCGGCTTGGTTCCATTCCATCGTCGCTTTCGCCTGCGTCAGCGATTCTGCCGCGGTCACCAACCCAAGCTCGGACACATTGGCCACACGCATGCGCGCGCTCTGTTCCGCCGCTTCCGCTTGCTTGAGTGAAGCCGATAGCTCGCTACGATCGAGTTCAATCAGGGTTTGGCCCGCTTCGACTTTGTCGCCCTCGCGCACGGCGACTTTGACCACGCGGCCGGTAATCACGCTGCCGACTTCCACCCGCGCCGGACTCATCACCCGGCCCGTGGCGACAACGGATTGCACCAACGATTGCTCGCGCACTTGCACGACATCGACCTCAATGCCGCGCAGCCGCTTAACACCGAAGAAAATCGCTACAACTGCGGCAATCGCAAGTAGACCAAATAAGAATTTATGGCGCGTAATAAATGACATCATCGAATCACTCGCTATCCGCCTGCAAACCCTTGAGCGCCATGTCGACGCGCTGGGAGATCGCGCGGTCGCTCAACACATCTTCGTCGAAATTGCCGCTGATCATGGGGGGCACAAAGCCCTCGGCCTGCGCCGCGGTCGCCATTATGATCGGCATTGCAACCGCGCCGCCGACAAAGGACATGGCTTGGAACAAGGGCAACGGCCGCAGCACGCCGCTGCGCTGCGCTTCACCGACCAACTGCGCCATGACGGCTAAGTGGCGCGGAAAACTGCTGTGAAAAAATTTCCGCGCAATGGGCTCACCGGCAATAGCGTCGGGCATCAGCCGCCGTAGCAAAAGCCGGTTGTCACGCAGGAAACGTCCGAGCACGTTAACGGCCGCGCGCAAATTTTCCAGGGGCGGCCGTTCGGCCTTTGCTTGAAAGGTAAGTTGTGCGAACATCTCCTCGTATAGGCCCTGCAATAAGATTGACAGAAAATTTTCGCGGGTCTTGAAGTGATAATGAAACATGCCTAGATTGACGCCGGCGCGATCGGTGAGTTGCCGAATCGAAAAATCCCGCGCGCCGGTTTCTGGCAAGAGTGCCCGACCGGTATCTATCAGAAGTTGGTCAATATTGCGGCTGGGGCGTACCATTTAATAACTATACACATGTATAGTTATTACTTCAAGCAACGGGTTTGCTCGGGATGACTCAATTGTTTTTGCCCCACCCACGGGTTGACGTGAGTGTTGGGGCAGTTCTTTATCATATTTCCGAACTACCCGCGCACCAGAAATGGTCTTCACTTGAATTCGCCGACTTAAATTTCCCTCCAGAAAGCAGTCAGTCCTGAATGAACGGTTTGAGTCCTGCCGGCCGGAGAGCAACCTATGACCCAATCGACCGTTTTCTGGGCTCAGCCTCGGATGTTTCGCAACTGGGTTTATCGCCCTCCTAAAAGTTGCTGGGTGGATTATGGCGCCAACGATACGCTTAGCCCACCCTTGTATTTTGTACCGTTGCCCTGAAGATGCTCGTGGATATTGGCCCCCAGACCATGCCGCGCCAGGCGGCAATGGCCCAAGGCCACCCCGGCAGGGAGCGGCGTGTGGCAAGGTGGCGAGTCGGTCCGGCGTGAGCATTACGTTATACTTTCGCCCATGGTTGATCGCATCGATAAACTCCGTTCCCGACTCGCGCAATTCGCGAACGAGCGTGACTGGGATCAATTTCACAACCCGAAAAATTTGGTCATGGCGCTGCTCGCCGAAGCGGGGGAATTGGTCGAGCATTTTCAGTGGTTGTCGCCGCAGCAAGCGGCGAATCTGTCGGCGGAAACTAAAGCCGAAGTCGCACTGGAAATTGCCGACATGTTGCTGTTCCTGCTGCGCCTGCTCGGATCGGATTTCCTGTTCTGGGCTGGATTGAAGGTCGCGCGCGACCAGGTCATCCGCTACGTCTTCGCCACCCCGCCGGAATTGGTCGCCGCGGCCAGCGCGCAAGAACGCGCACGTGTGAACGCGATGGCCGATGGCATCTTGCCGTTCTCCATGCGCGTAGCGGGACTGCGCGACGACACGGGTCTCGGCAAGCGCCTCGGCCCCTACGCGCTGGACTCGATCCGCGCGCCAACGCTCGTGATCAGCGCGCGCGACGACGGTTTTGGCACCTACGCAGGTGCCGAATATACGGCGAGTCAGATCCCCGCCGCGAAGTTCGTCGGCTTCGCAAGTGGCGGCCACTTGTGGGTGGGGCACGATGATGAAGTGCGTTCGGAGATACTCGCACTGCTCAGGCGATCGGCCCAACCATGATTGAATCAACGCACCTTTCGCACGCCAATTCCTGCACCTCCTGCACGCGCCGGTGAACGCCCACGATGTATCCGCCATTGCCGCGCTGCGTTGCGACGATATAGTCTGGAAGGATCCCGCCGCACCGGAGACGCCGCATGGCCGCGACGCCGTACTCCGGTTCCACCGCGACATCATGTTTCCAGCACTGCCCGACACACGCATCGGACTGCTAGGTGGCCCTTACCTTGCGCTGGAAGGCGGCGGCGTGGTCGCTCGCCTGCGCATCAGCGGCACGATGACGGACCTGCTTTCGCACCGGGTTTCGCTCCTATCGGCGGTCATCTGCTGTTCGAGATAGCAGAATTCTCACATTTCAAGGACAGTTTGCTGGACCGCCACAACGTTTGATAATTTTTACCGCACTTCGAGAGCGAGCCCCATATTGCCGTAACAATGAAGCGTTCAGCGGATCAGCTTGTCTTCAGCGATCATGCCGTCCACCAAATTGATGTTGCGATCGCAGCGTTCGGCCAAACGCGGATCATGGGTTACGATCAGAAATGCTGTGCCGTGTTCGCGGTTAAATTGTCGCATCAGCACAAAAATATCATCTGCCGAATGCGTGTCCAGATTGCCGGTCGGCTCGTCTGCAAGCACCAGCTTGGGCGACAGCGCCAGCGCGCGGGCGATCGCGACGCGTTGCTGCATACCGCCGGACAGTTGGCCCGGCTTTTTGCGCACGGCGTCCTTGAGGCCAACGGCTTCCAATAGTCGGAGTGCCTCGTCGCGCCGCGCCGAAGTATAGTCGCCGTCGAGCATCAGTCCCGGCATTTGCACGTTTTCCAGCGCGTTGAACGCCGGCAACAGATGATGAAACTGAAATACGAAGCCTATTGTCGACAGCCGGGCACGGGTGAGTTCATCATCGTCCGCTTGCGCCATCTCGTTACCACTTAGTCGGTATGAACCCGCGCTGCCGCGCTCTAGCAAACCGATAATATTGAGCAGCGTGCTCTTGCCCGAACCCGAGGGGCCGATCAGGGCGGCGAATTCGCCGGCATTCAGCGTTAAGTTCACGCCGTGCAACACCTCCTGCGCAACGGGCGTATCTTCGTTGTAGGTCTTGCGGATGTCCTGCAGTTCGACGACGGGCTCGCCCATACTTAATTAAGCACGTATCGCC
>JANMXV010000103.1:0-2717 GCA_031381325.1 Betaproteobacteria bacterium
TAAGCGCCTACGCTCTGGTTTTGATATTTATGGGCTACGTGACTTACCTCGTCTCTCGTATTGTTATCCAGGGCAGACAAGCGCTACAGGAGCACCGATTAAACGCCGAGCTGGAGCGCAGGGTGGCCGAGCAGACCGCCCAGCTTCGCGAGAGCGAGGAACGGAACCGCGCGATAGTGGATACCGCCGCCGACGCTATCATCGTGATTGACGAGCGGGGCGCAATGCAACGCTTCAATCCCGGCGCCGAGCGCATGTTCGGGTATGCAGAAGCAGAGGTGATCGGAAAGAATGTCGCCCTGCTCATGCCTTCGCCCTATCGCGAACAGCACGACGGCTATCTCGCGCGGTACTTGGCGACCGGGGAAAAACGGATCATTGGGATTGGCCGGGAGGTGGTCGCGCGGCGGAAGAATGGCGACGAATTTCCCGCTGATCTTGCGGTCGCCGAGATGCGGCTGGGCGAAAGCCGGATGTTCACGGGGATCATTCGCGATATCACGGAGGCAAAGCGGGCTGCCGAGCAGAAAGAGCATCTGATGACCAGCCTAGCAGCCACTAACAAGGAGATGCAGAGCTTCAGCTACTCCGTGTCGCACGATTTACGCGGGCCGCTGCGCAGCATGGACGGCTTCTCCCAGGTGCTGCTTGAGGACTACGGCGACAAGCTGGACGAAGAAGGCAAGGACGCCCTCGAGCGCATCCGCGCCGCGAGCCAGCGCATGGGCCAACTCATCGACGATCTGCTGCGGCTGTCGCAGGTGACACGCGCCGGGCTTAACGTAACCCGCGTCGACCTGAGTGCGATCGCGCACGAGATCGCCGATGCCTTGGACCAGGAGCAGTCCGGCCGGACTACGGAATGGGTAATCGAGACCCCCTTGAGCATCCGCGCCGACCCGGCACTGATGCGCATCGCCCTGCAAAACCTGCTCCAGAACGCCTGGAAGTTTACCGGCAGGGAGGAGCGGCCGGTGATCCGTGTCGGCATGCTGGAACGCGGCGCAAAGACGGTTTATTTCATCGCCGACAACGGCGTGGGTTTCGACATGGCGCACGCGGGGAGTCTTTTCGGCGCTTTTCAGCGTCTGCACCATGTTGGCGATTTTCCCGGCACCGGGATTGGCTTGGCGATCGTTCAGCGTATCATTCATCGGCACGGCGGGGATATCTGGGCTGAGTCGAAGGAAGGCGCGGGAGCAACGTTCTTTTTCAGAATGGAGGATTCGGAAAATGGATCAGACAAGCAAGACCATCCTGCTGGTTGAAGACAACCCGGACGACGTGAAGCTGACATTGCGCGCGTTCAAGCGTAACAACATGCTGAACCCGATTGTCGTCGCCCGGGACGGCGTCGAAGCGCTCGACTTCCTGTTTGCGCGAGGCGCCTACGCCGGGAACGCCGACAAGCCGTTGCCGGCGCTTATCATTCTCGACCTGAAACTACCCAAGCTCGACGGTCTGGGCGTACTGAAGGCGATCCGCGGCGACGAGCGGACCCGGCTCATCCCGGTGGTGATCCTGACTTCATCCAAAGAGGAGCAGGACCTGATCCGCAGCTACTCGCTGGGTGTGAACAGTTATCTGCGCAAGCCGGTCGACTTCGGCGAGTTCGTGGAGGCGGTGCGGGTGCTTGGCATCTACTGGTTAATAATGAATCAACCGCCGCCGCCGGAGCGCAGTACCACGTGAACGAGCCGCTCAAAGTCCTGATCGTCGAGGACTCCGAAGACGACGCGAAGCTGGCGCTGCGGGCCCTCCGCCACGGTGGATTCGACCCGACGTACCGGCGCGTGCAGACTGCGGCGGAACTGAAAACCGCGCTGGCGCAGGAACACTGGGACGCGGTCATCTCGGATTTCAATATGCCGGGCTTCACCGGCTTGGATGCGCTGAGGATTTTCCGCTCCACCGGCCTCGACATCCCGTTCATCCTCATTTCCGGCACCATCGGCGAGGAAACCGCGGTGGATGCGATGAAGGCCGGCGCCAGCGACTACGTGATGAAAAAGAGTCTGGCGCGGCTTGCACCGGCACTGGAACGCGAGCTGAACGAGACGCAAGTGCGCGCGGCCCATCGCCTGGCCCAGCGCAAACTCGTCGCAAGCGAACAGCGCCTGCGCACCATCATCGAGACCGAGCCCGAGTGCGTGAAGGTCATGAGCAAGGAAGGGGTGCTGCTGGAGATGAACGCGGCCGGCCTTGCCATGCTGGAGGCCGACTCGCTCGCCGCGGCACAGTCGCAACCGCCGCTCGAATTTATTGTGCCCGAGTATCGCGCCGCTTTTGCCGCCCTGCATAAGCGCGTGATGCGCGGCGAAAAAGGTATTCTGGAATACGAGGTCATCGGACTCAAGGGCGGGCGACGCTGGCTCGAAACTCACGCCGCCCCAATGAGCGGCGCGAACGGCGAAGGCACGATGCTGCTCGGCGTCACCCGTGACATCACCGAACGCAAGAATTCTCAAGACAGGATCGTATACCTCAACCGCGTATATGCCATGCTCAGCGGCATCAATGCGCTGCTCATACATGCGCGTGACCGCGATGAGCTTTACCGGGAGGCGTGCCGCATCGCGGTCGATGCCGGCGGGTTTCGCATGGCCTGGGTAGCCATGGTTGATCGAAAAGTCATGAAGGTGGCG
The DNA here is from genome assembly GCA_031381325.1 of Betaproteobacteria bacterium. Taxonomy (GTDB): domain Bacteria; phylum Pseudomonadota; class Gammaproteobacteria; order Burkholderiales; family SG8-41; genus UBA5216. The sequence continues at coordinate 2,646 of JANMXV010000103.1, forward strand.
CCGGTCGCTTCGGCAGGCGTGGACGAGGAGTTGCTGAGCGCCCTCAATCAGCGCTTTTTGCTTGCGCAGGAC
>JANMXV010000147.1:0-10077 GCA_031381325.1 Betaproteobacteria bacterium
AGCGCTATGCTGCCCATAATGCTGCTCCATTTGTTGGTTAGTACAGCAGTGCTTAGAATAGCGCACTTAACAACCGCTTGCATGCGGACGCGCAAAATCCGCGCGCGCCGGCGAAGGCAAACGCCACGTGTCTAACTCAATCCGGAGAATCATCCCGCAATTCATTCAAGGGGAGCTACACTTGCCGCCGCAACATCACATCTTGATATTGGCATCCTTGATTACCTTCGCCCACTTCGCGGTCTCGCTGCGTATCTCCTGAGCGAACGCCTGCGGCGTATTGCCCACCGGAGACGCACCATCCTGCGCAAGGCGCGCGATGATGTCGGGCTGGTTCAGTACTGCGACGGTTTCCCTGTGCAGCAAGGCGATGATCGCCGGCGGCGTGCGCGCCGGCGCCGCCAATCCGTACCACGAGGACGAATCAAAGCCGGGGAAACCCGATTCGTGAAAGGTCGGCAAGTCCGGAAAAATGGCGATGCGCTGAAGGCTCGCCGAGCCTACGGCGCGCAGGCGTCCCGCACTGAGGTGCGGCATAAACACGCCAGGGTTGGCAAACATCAGATCGGCTTCGTTGCTGAGCACCGCGATCAGCGCGGGTCCGGCCCCTTTGTAGGGAATGGGCACGATGTCGATGCCGGTAGCAAGTCTGAACAGCTCCATCGACAGGGTCCCCGACGAACCCGTGCCGGACAACGCCCAGCGCAGCTTGCCGGGATTGGCTTTGGCATAGGGCGCAATCTCCTGAATTTTGCTCAACGGTAACGACGTGCGCACGGCCAGCATATTGGGCACCGCCGCGAATTTGGTAATGGGCGCGAAGTCCTTGATCGGATCGAACGGCAGCTTCTGCAAACTCCCGGTGACAGTCATCACCGCAACTGCGGCGACCAGCAGCGTGTAGCCGTCCGGATTTGCTCGGGCGACGATTTCCCCCGCGATCACGCCGCCCCCGCCGCCGCGATTGTCATAGAGGATGTGCTGCCCGATCCTTTCGGTGAGTTTGTGCGCGATGGGGCGGGCGACCACGTCGGTCCCGCCGCCCGGCGCGAAGGGTATGACCCAGCGTATGGGCTTGTTGGGGTAAGCGCCGTCTTGCGCAAAGGCATGGCACGCGCCGAGCAACGTGATGAGTACCGCGAGCTTGAACCATTTCCACATCATCACTCCCCTCAATGTCGATGTACGGCATGATATGCAATTAGAGCGCAAAAGCAGCAAGGATGCAAAAAAACTGCGCCGCCGCGGATGAGCCTGAGGTTCAATGCCTATCGGCAAATCCAATCAAGCCCATCAGCAGCCGCACAAAATTGTAGCTGGCCCAGATCAAGGCCCGCTCCATCCAGGGTTGCTGGCGCCATGCCTTCTTGGCTACGACCATGGCGCCGCTTGCCATGTCGCGCTGCAGGCTGCTGCGCAATTCCTGCGCAAACGCCCGGTCATCGACGACAATGTTGGCTTCGCGCGCCAGCAGCAGGCTGAACGGATCGATGATGCACGATCCGACCGTGGACCAGCGCTGGTCGATCACCGCGACCTTGGCGAGCATGAAGCCGCGCTTGTATTCGTATATTTCGACCCCGGCATCGAGTAACGGGCCGTAAAAGGCGCGCGAGGCGTAATGCTGCAGAAAATACTCCACTCGTCCCTGCAGCAGCAACGTCACGCGCACGCCGCGCCGGGTTGCGGCGCGCAGCGCGCGGCGAAAACGCACGCCGGGAAAAAAATAGGCGTTGGCGATAATGATTTCCGTGCGCGCGTTGCCGATGGCCTCAAGATAGGCGTCCTCGATGTCGGCGCGGTGGCGCAGATTGTCGCGCACCACCAGCCCCGCGCGCTGACTGCCGCGCGGGGCTGCATCGACCTCGACAATCCGCTGGGCACGCCAGCGCCGCCGCAGGCTGGCCCAGGCGACCCGGCTCCACAGCCGCTCAACCTCCTCCACGATGGGTGCGAGCAAAGGCCCTTCGATGCGCACCGCATAGTCGTAGCGCGGCGGGTTGTCGCCAGGCGTATCCCTATCGTCGATGATGTTTATGCCGCCGATGAAGGCCACGCGCGCGTCGATCACCGCCAGCTTACGGTGCATGCGGCGCAAGCGATTACGGCGCAGGGTCAACGGCGAAATTTTGGGCCGGTAGATCAGTACCAGTACCTTGGCCGCAAGCAGGCGCTCGCGTATCTCCGCAAAATGATCCTTGCAGCCGAAACCATCGACCAGCACGCGCACGGCGACACCGCGCCGGGCCGCACGCGCGAGCGCTGCCGCGATTGCCAGTCCGGTCTCGTCAGCACGGAAAATGTAGGTCTCGAGATAGATTTCACCCTGCGCCGCGTCGATGGCCTGCTGCAACGCCGGAAAGTATGCCGTGCCATTGCACAGCAACTGCAGCTTGTTGCCGTCGACGAATTTCGGCGTCAAGAGAAACCCAATGCTGCGGAGACAGTAAAAACGGCGAGTACCATGGTACTACCTTAAGGGTCCTTCCCCGCTGGTGGGGAAAGTTAGCATCTCAGGATGCGGTGACGAAGAAACCTCATCAATCGCGGACATGAGCGCGCAGCACGTAAGCGTCGAACGATGCGGTTCCTTCGTCACCGCATCCTACGCGGGCTCATTCGTAATGCGTCCACATGCGCAGAACCTTGACGCTGCGTTCTGCTTCGTATACTTGATACACCAGGCGATGTTGAATGTTGATGCGGCGCGAATAAGCCCCCGCGAGATCCCCGACCAGCTTTTCGTACGGCGGCGGATTCTGGAATGGATTTTTCGCGATGATGTCTAGCAGACGCTCGGCCTGGGACCTGAGATTCGAGGACGCTATTTTTTTTGCGTCTTTCTGCGCTTGCCGGGTGTAAACGACAATCCAACTCACCAGCCGGGCTTCTTGGCAGCTTTGGACAGCGGCTCAGCCATGCCCTTGCGGATGGAATCGCGCATACCGGGAATCGACACCAGGTACAGTGTTTCCTGAATACTGCGCCAATCATCTTCGGACACCAGCACGGCATTGCAACGCTTGCCGGTAATCTGGATCGGCTCGTGCGACTCGGCGGCTTCATCGAGAAGCTGATAGAGCTTCAAGCGCGCCTGCGTAACGGGAAGGGAGGTCATGTGCAAAGCGTACGTAAAAGCGTGCGCCAAGTCAATAACTTTCGACATAACTTCCGACTATAAGGTACGGATGTCGGTGAGCGCAGCGAACCGCATCGATCACGCAGATGACCGCGGAGCATGCAAGACTCGAACGATGCGGTTCCTTCGTCACCGCCTCCTACGCAGGCTGCGTTACTGAATTTTCAGCCCGCGATCGGTAACGCTTTCGAGGAAGGTAGTGATTTCCCGATTCTGCACGTCATTTTCCGGAGCGCTGACGCCGGCGCCCGACAAGTGGCCCATAGGTTTCTGGGCGTTAATATTGACGTAGCGTACGTCGCCTATGTGTTTCGCCGCTTCCATTGCTTCGAACTCTGGATTCAGCAGATCAATGGTGCCCGCTAGAATGAGCGTCTTGGCTTTGATCGACTTCAGCGCACGCTGATAGTCGCCGTTGAATCCCGGTGTGGTGCCGACGTCGTGTTGGTCGTAAGCCCAGCTTTGGTAAACCCAATCCACGGGATCGACGCGCCGCCAGCCGGCATCCTGAGTCTTCTTGAGAAATGAAATCGCATCCTGGCTCTTCGGCATGAGGGATTCCTGGTATGCCGGTGTGCGCACGATAACGCCGGATATCCAGCCCGACCACAGGCGCATGCCTTGTTCCGGCGGCTCGTTGGCCGCGTAATTGCCGTTGTTCCAGCGCGGGTCACTCATGATGCTTTGACGTAGCATTTCCAGTACTCCCGTGGTCCACGCAGGCGTACGGCCGAGCGGAATGATGGGCACGATGCTGTGCATCATATCCGGGTAGCTTACCGCCCATTGCAGCGCCTGCATGCCGCCCATGGAAGCGCCGACCACTGTTACCAGTTTCTTGATGCCGAACTTCTCCGAGATCAGGCGTTGCTGCGAATTCACCATGTCCCTCATGTTGAACCTCGGAAACTGCATCCTGGGTTGTGCCCTGCTGTTGGAGGGCGATGTGGTAAGGCCATTGCTGATCGCATCGGTTGCGATGATGAAGTATTTCGATGGATCGAGCGCACGCCCGGGGCCTATCAGATAGTCGATACGGTGATGATTGCCGCCAATCGCGGTGACCATGAGTATGGCGTTACTCTTGTTGGCGTTAAGCGTGCCATGCGTAACGTAGGAAATCGAAAAATCCTTGATACCATCACCACTTTCAAGCTTGAGATCGCCTAAAGCGTGACTCTGGTGGGGCGGATCTTTAGGGCCGTGGCCAAATGCAGTGTGTGCCGCGAACAGTGCCAAAACAAATAGGATGGCGCGCATAGTCACTCCTTGCCTGGTTGTGAGATTGTGGGAATCCAATCGAAATTCGGGTTTCTGAGAACCCTTACTCCTGCTGAGAGAACGCCCGACACAGCACCAGGTGCTGATCCGAGTTAAGGTCACGTATCAGTCGTTGCCCGCGTACTTGCCCGCGGTATCCGGGAACAGGTTCTTCACGATCTTGAACTTGGTCACATCCACGGTGCCGTCCATGTGCAGATACATCGACGCATCGCGATAGAGTTTCTCGATACCGAAATCAAGCATCATGCCATTGCCGCCGTGCAACTCCACTGCATGTTTGCACACTTCGAGTACCGCTTCCGAGGCATAAAGCTTCACCATATTGCAAAGCACCTCTGCATCGTGCGCTTTTTCATCCACCGCGCGCGAGGCTTCCAGCAGCAGCGAACGCACGGCACAAATTTTAGTGGCCATTTCTGCCAGACGAATGGCTGTCGCCTGATGCTTGATCAGTTTTTTGCCGCCTTGCGTGTAGTCGTGAACATACTTCACGGTTTCTTCATACGCACGCACGCCCACGCCCAGATTTTTTGAGCCTTGAATGATTTTGCCGGGGCGGAAATATACGCCCGCTTTCGTCAGCGCAATATCTTCCACCAGGCAATGATCCAGCGGCACGGCCATATCTTCAAACACCATTTCACCGTTGTTCATGAAGCGCCCGCCGAGCGTTTCATTGCAGCGCGCCACCGAAAAACCCGGCGTCTCGCGCGGCACCAGAAAGCACGAGGTGCCCTTGGTCATGCCCGCACCGGGTTTGGTTGTCGCATACACCACATACAGACTCGCATCGTAGCCGTTGCTGATGAACTGCTTGCGGCCGTTGATAATCCACTGGTCGCCTTTTTTCTCGGCACGCGTGTGCATCATGGCTTCGGGTACGTCGTACGGCAGCCAGCGGTCGGACGCGCCACGCGGCTCGGTCAAACAATGCGCGAGCAGAAATTGCGGATCGGCCATGATCCTGGGAAACCAGATTTTCTTCAGATGTTCCGGCAGGATATTGCGCAGCAGCACTGAGACTTTCCATTGCTGCACCATTTTCTCGGCAATACCGCAATCACCGCGCGAAATTTCCTCGGAGATCACTGCGAAGGTGAGCGTTTCAGTTTTCGGGTCAAGCGCGATGCCGCCGTATTCCTCGGGCACGCCCAGCGTGCGGATGCCGATTGCGTGCGCGACTTCCAGAATCTTCGGCGGCAAGCGCCCTTCCGGCTTCATGCTCCATTCGGCCTGCCAGTTCTGGCGCGTGAACGGAATGATGTGCTCGTTGACAAATTTGCGCGTGACGTCGCGCATCATCAGCGTTTCTTCGGACAGACCTCTATCGTTGTAAATCATTCTCGCTTTTCCTTTTTTATGCCGCGTATCGATCCCGAACTGCAAAGCGGCGGTAGGGATCAACTGCCGCCGCAATGAACAGCCACCGGCTTGAACTAATTTGCAGTCAGCCCGATCAACTTGATCACTTTTGCGTTACTGACCAGTGATGCCTGCACAACCTTGCGGAATTCCTCAGCCGTGCCGGTGACGACTTCCGTCGCCTGCACCGCGAGCGCTTTGGTCACTTCCGGTGAATGCGCGGTCTTAATCACCGCGTCACGCAGCTTGTCAACAATGGGCTTGGGGGTACCCTTGGGGATGAAAAATCCCTGCCAGCCACTGTAGTCAAATCCCGGCAGGGTCTCGGCGATGGGTGGAATGCTCCCCATCAGTTGTGATTTACCCGGCAGACTGTGACCTATCGCCCGCAGTTTTCCGCCATTGACATGTGACATCACGGCAGGCGCCGGCGTCAGCGTCCACTGCGCTTCCCCCGCCAGCACCGAAGCCACCGACGGCCCGCCACCCTTGTACGGCACATGCAACGACGCCATATTTGCCACCGACATGAAGTACGCGCCCGACAAATGGCTTTGCGAACCGGCGCCCGCCGAGGCCATATTGAGATTTCCGTTGCGGGCCTTGGCCAGTTCAATCAGTTCCTTCACAGTCTTCACCGGCAGCGACGGATGTACCACCAGCACATTGGCGGTCACCGCGAACTGCGACACATAGTCATAATCCTTGACTGGATCAAAGGCCGGATTTTTCTGCAGCAGCACTGCCACGGTAGACGCCGCCGTGGTCGCGCTGATCAGGGTGTAACCGTCCGGGTTCGCCGCCTTCGCAATTTCCATACCGATGATTCCGCCCGCACCCGCCCGGTTATCGATCACCACCTGCTGACCAATAACCTCTGTCAACTTGTTGCCAAAGATACGGCTCAGCGTATCCACCGAGCTGCCCGGCGCGTTGGGCACCAGCATGCGTATGGGACGGCTCGGATAACTGGCAGCGGACTCCGCGGCCTGTGCGCTAACACTGATGGCAACAGCAGCCACGCAAAACCCGCTGGCAAGTATCTCTTTGGTATTCATGATTAAATTCTCCTCGTAAACCCGCGCATCACGCGTGCGCTCGGCAAGGAGCGAATTGTTACCTTTTCGCGCGCTGAACGCAATCTCTCAAATCGCCTGCGCGCAATCCCCGCAACTAAGTGAATTTGATAGAATTACTGCAACTCCATAGCTTGCCGCCCATCGTGAAAAAAACGCTTTACGCGAATTCTCAAGAAGCCGAAGCGGCGTTCTACGATGCGTTTGGCAAGAGCGATCTTGAGGCGATGATGTCGGTGTGGGCCGACGACGACGAAATTTACTGCGTGCATCCCGGCGCGCAGCGCATAGCGGGCGTTGCGAATGTGCGCGAAAGCTGGCGCCGCATATTCAGCAGCGGACAAACACTCAGCTTCCAACTGCGCGCGCGTCACGAAATTCATGGCATGATGATCGCCGTTCACAGCGTCTACGAGCAGATCACCATCGCGGGCCAGGGCCCTGCGCGCAATCCGTTGCTGGCGACCAATATTTATTTACGCACTGATCGCGGTTGGCGCATGGTGGCGCATCATGCTTCGCCCGCACCCGCGCCGCCTGCGCCGCGCGCAGCAGCGGAGGCGGAAGTCAAGCCACCGCCGAAAACGCTGCACTGAAAAAGTCAATGTCAAAATCAACACCTACCGCAGAGGCGCAGAGACGCAGAGAACTGCCGCAGAGAAAATCAATAATGCCTGGGGGTTCTCTGCGTACCCTTTGCGCCTCTGCGGTGAGGGTTTAAATTCTCGCATCCAGCCCACCACAGTGCGAACTTTTCGCGACTAACCTGCACATCGCACGATGTATAATTTGCGCACCGCGCGTTACTGCCATTCACGCCTGTGTTCATTCTCTCAACAAACTATAACTATTTGTTTTTAAAGGATATTTTATGAGTCTCCCGGATTTCGGAAACCCCGACGTTATCGTCGTCGGCGCGGGTAATGCCGCCGCCAGCGCAGCCCTCGCCGCGCGTGAAGAAGGGGCGAGCGTGATCATGCTTGAAGCCGCACCCATCGACGACTGCGGCGGCAACAGCCGCTACACCGGCGGCTTGATGCGCGTGGTTTACAACGGCGTCGATGATCTGGCAGAGATCATTCCCGAACTCACCGAAGAAGAAAAGAAAACCCACGACTACGGCTCGTATACCGCGGACGCGTACTTCGATGATATGGCGCGCATCACGCAGGAGATGACCGATCCCGATCTGTGCGAAATTTTGATACGCCGCAGCTTCGACACCATCGTGTGGCTGCGCAAAAAAGGCGTGAAGTTTCAGGCGAGCTACGGCCGCCAGTCGTACAAAATCGACAACAACACGCGCTACAAATTCTGGGGCGGACTTGCCGCCGAAACCTGGGGCGGCGGTGAAGGCTTGGTTGCCAACGAACACAAAGCGTGCGAACGCGACGGCATCAAGATTTTTTATGAAACGCCGGCGATTTCGCTGTTGACCGACAACGACAACAACGTGCTCGGCGTGCGCGCGCGGCACAAAGGCCAGAACGTCGAGATTCGCGCCAAGGCGGTGATTCTCGCCTGCGGAGGCTTTGAATCGAGCGCGGAGATGCGCGCGCGTTATCTCGGCCCCGGCTGGGATCTCGCCAAAGTGCGCGGCACGCGCTACAACACCGGCCTTGGCATCAAAATGGCACTCGACATCGGCGCCATGGCCTATGGCCACTGGTCGGGCTGTCACGCCGTGGGCTGGGATCGCAATGCGCCGCCGTTCGGCGACCTCGCTGTCGGTGATCAATTCCAGAAGCACAGCTATCCGTGGGGCATCATGATCAACGCCGACGGCAAGCGCTTTTGCGACGAAGGCGCGGATTTCCGCAACTATACCTACGCCAAGTACGGCCGTGTGATTATGAATCAGCCCGGCATGTTCGCGTGGCAGGTGTTTGACTCGAAAATCATTCCCGCCCTGCGCGACGAATACCGCATCAAGCGCGTAACCAAAGTACGCGCCAACACGCTCGAAGAACTGTGCAAGCTGATGGATGGCGTCAACCCCGAAGCGGCACTGCGCGAGATTCAGGAATACAACAAAGCCGTGCGCACCGACGTGCCCTACAACATGGCGATCAAGGATGGCCGCTGCACCGAAGGCCTCGCCATCAACAAATCAAACTGGGCCAACACCGTGGACACCGGCCCGTTCGAAGCCTACGCCGTCACCTGCGGCGTCACCTTCAGTTTCGGCGGACTGAAAATCAGCACGGATCCCGCGACCGAGGGCCAGGTCGAAGACACCGGCGGCCAGCCGATCAAAGGCTTGTACGCAGCCGGCGAACTCGTCGGCGGCATTTTTTATCACAACTATCCGGGCGGCACCGGCCTCACGTCGGGCTCGGTGTTCGGCAGGCTATCAGGCGCCACGGCGGGCAAAGCGGTTAAGGTAGGTTAACAGGAGACAACGATGAACGCTCCCGCAGTGCAAATCCACATACCTGTGCGCGAACAGGTCGGCAAGGAAGAATGGGCAGTGCGCGTCAACCTCGCCGCGTGCTACCGGCTGATGGCCGAGTACGGCATGGTGGAAATGATCGCCAACCACATTTCCGCGCGCGTGCCCGACAAGGAAGGCGAATTCCTGATCAACCCTTATGGCATGCTGTATGAGGAAGTCACCGCGTCGAGCCTGATCAAAATCGACCTCGAAGGCAACGTGCTGTTCAACGCCACCGATTACGGCGTGAACAAGGCGGGCTATGTGATTCACAGTGCGGTACACAGCGCGCGTCACGATGTCGATTGCGTGATCCACACGCACACACTCGCCGGCATGTCGGTGTCCGCGCAAAAGCAGGGCCTGCTGCCGCTGGCGCAAAGCGCGATGCGTTTCGGCAACGACATTGCCTATCACGATTACGAAGGCCCGGCGCTCAATCTCGACGAGCGCGAGCGTCTAGTGAAAGACCTCGGCAACGCCGAAGCGATGATCCTGCGCAACCACGGTTTGCTCACTGTCGGCGACAGCATTCCGGAGTGTTTCAACAATCACTATCGTCTCGAACGCGCCTGCCAGTTACAGGTTATGACACTCTCGTGCAACGCCGAAATCCAGTTGCCGCCTTATGAAGTGGTGCAATCCACCTACGCCGGCTTCAAACCCGGCGCGCGCCAACGCTGGGGGTTGCTCGAATGGCCGTCGCTGCTGCGCAAGCTGGATCGCATTGATCCCGGCTACGCGAGCTGATTTAAGTTCAAAATCTCACCGCAGAGGCGCAG
>JANMXV010000196.1:0-1711 GCA_031381325.1 Betaproteobacteria bacterium
CTCTGTGTCCTCTGTGGCAAAAGGATTTTTGTGATTCATTACCTGTCCGAAAAAGATGTTCAGCAAGTGCTGAACATGGAAATTTTGCTGAAGACCGCCGAGCGCTCGCTTAAAGATCGCGCACTGCACAACGCCATCGACATACCCCGTCAGCGCATCTATACGCCCGAGGGTGTTCAGCACGTGCTGCAGGCGTCGTCGAAATCCATCGGCTACACCGGCTTCAAGTACTATTACACACGGCCCAGCGGCAGGAGTTTTTATGTGCACCTGATCAGCATTCAAAGCGGCAAGCTGGTAGCGATAGTCGAAGCTGCATGGATGAGCATGGTGCGCACCGGTGCTGCTAGCGGTGCAGCAACGAAGGTTCTCGCTGTTGAGGACGCTTCCATCGTTGGACAGATTGGTAGCGGGAATCAGTCTATAGGACAACTCGAGGCGGTGTGTGCGGTGCGCAAGATCAAGCAAGCGCGCGTGTTCTCGCGTACTCGCGACAAACTCGAGGCCTATTGCAAGAAGATGACGGAAAAACTCGGCCTGCCCGTGGTACCGGCTGCCTCCGCCGAAGCCGCGGTGCGCGGCGCACATATTGTCAACGTGATTACCAAATCGGCCACGCCAACCATAAAAGGTGAATGGCTGGAACCCGGCCAACACATCAATGCCGCCGGTTCCAACGCGCTATCGCGCGCGGAAATCGACGATGCAACCGTCAAGCGCTGTGATTACATCACCGTCGATTCACGCGGCACGGCGCAGAAGGAATGCGGCGACCTGATTTCCTCGTTCGAGAAAGGCATCATTCAGTGGGAGTACCTCACCGAAATCGGCGACGTGTATGCGGGCAAGGCGCCCAAGCGCACCTCACCCACCCAAATCACACTCTACGAATCGCACGGCATGGGTATACAGGATTTATACGCTGCTGCGAAGGCGCTGGAACTGGCTAAGGCGCGCGGCTTGGGTGTTGAGTTGCCGGTCGGGTTGTAAAAACAACTTCTTTTTAACCACAGATAAACACAGATGAACACAGATAACCCCTGGTCTCGGTCTTATCTGTGTTCATCTGTGTTTATCTGTGGTTGATACGTTTTTAAATTTTTTGAACAAAGGTTACGCATGACCACCACTCTAGGAAAAATCGGTTTCGCCGGCATCGGCGCCATGGGCACGCCCATGTCCACCAATCTCATCAAGGCTGGTCACAAGCTGGTGCTGTTTGATATCGATCCGAAGAAGGCTGCCGCCGTTGCCGCGACAAATGAAGCCGAAGTCGCATCCAGCCTCATGGAACTCGCCGGCAAGAGCAACACCGTCATCACCATGCTGCCCGACGGCAAACTGGTGCGCAAAGCATTACTGGGTGAAAACGACAGCGGCAAAAACTGCATCTGCGAAACACTAAAGCCCGGCAGTCTGATCATCGACATGAGCTCGTCCTCGCCCATGGGCACGCGCGAACTCGGCGCGCTGCTGGAAAAACGCGGCTTTCAATTCATCGACGCGCCGGTGTCGAACGGCGTGAAAGGCGCGACCGCCGCGACGCTTTCCATCATGGTCGGCGGCGACAAGGCAATATTCGAGCGCGTGAAACCCATGCTCGAAAAAATGGGCAACCAGATTTATTACGCCGGGCCGCTGGGCTCGGGCCACGCGATCAAGGCGCTGAACAACTATGGCCCCGATTATAAGGTCGAGTTCGACGCCATTT
>JANMXV010000204.1:0-23649 GCA_031381325.1 Betaproteobacteria bacterium
GCAAGGGCGACGTGGCCGAACGCGCTACCGTCGAAGCCTGGCTCGCCGATTCGGACGTGGCCATATTCTACGGTCGCGGCAACGTGCCCGGCATCCAGCTTGAACGTCTGATTGATCTGAGTATTACACCCATATGCAGTCCGGCACTGCTCAATCCGGAGCATCCACATCCCTTGAGGACGCCGGCCGACCTTAAGCACCATTTGCTGCTGCACGATGACACCGGCGAGCTCTACGACAACGAAGCTTTCTGGGGTCTCTGGTTACAAGCGGCCGGCGTTACGGATGTGGAAGCCAATAAGGGGCCGCATTTTAGTCATGCCGTGCTGGCATTCGAAGCGGCGATAGATGCGGTGGGCGTACTGGCCAGCATGCCGGTACTGGCGGCGGAAGATATCGCCAGCGGCAAGCTGGTGGCGCCGTTCGATCTCGTGGTCAAGCTGCCCGACGGCTATTACATGGCCTGTAACGAGCGCGCGGACGAACGCCCGGCAGTGGCGGCTTTCTGCAGTTGGTTGCGGGATGAAGCGGCGCGCTTGCCTGCCTGACGCCGTTCAGCCGGGAGCGGAAGCGGCGCGCGGGATCTGGCGTTCATCCACCGGCAGATTGAGCAGCGCCGCCACGAAGCCGGCGACGATGGTGATCCACCACATCAGGTTGTAAGAACCGGTGGTATCAAAAATATAGCCGCCGATCCACACTCCGGCAAAGCTGCCTAACTGATGAAACATGAAGGCGCAGCCGCTCAATGTGGACAGATAGCGCGGGCCGAATATCTGCGCGATCAGCGCGCCGGTGACCGGCGCCGTGCCCAGCCACAAAAATCCTATCGCGGCAGAAAACAGATAAACCGTCATCGCTGACAGTGGCGCCAGAATGAAGGCCATGATCACCATGGCGCGGGTGAAATACAGCGTCGCCAGCAGATATTTCTTGGTATAGCGGCTGCCCAGCCAGCCCCAGGTGTAACTGCCGAACGTATTGAACAAGCCGATCAACGCCAGCGCGATCATGCCGGTGGCGGGCGTCATCTTCTGGTCGATCAGATACGCCGGAAAATGCACCGAGATGAACAACAATTGAAAGCCGCACACCGTATAGGCGATGCACATCAGCAAAAATCCGCGATGGCTGAACGCTTCGCGCAATGCTGCCGGAATGGATTGCTTGAATAGCGCTTGAGCCTGAGATTTTTTGTCTTCGACCAGCGCCGTCGATAGCGGCAACAACAGCAGCACGGTGATCGCCAGTATCAGCAATGCCTGTTGCCAGCCCAAATGGTTGATCAGTAATTGGCCGTAGGGCAGCATCAAAAACTGCCCCAGAGAACCTGCGGCGCCCACGATGCCCATGGCGGTGCTGCGTTTTTCAGCGGGCACCACACGCCCGACCACGCCGTACACGGTGCTGAATCCACAGCAACCCATCGCCGTGCCGATCACCAGGCCCGCGCTCAAATTGAGTTCCATGCCGGTGGTGGAATGCGACATCAGCACCAGGCCGACGGCGTAGGCAATGGTGCCGGCGGCCATCACGCGCGCCGCGCCGAATTTGTCGGCGATCATGCCGGTGAGCGGCTGCGAAAATCCGTAAAATAGATTCTGCAAGGCGATAGCGATGGAAAACGTCTCGCGGCTGATGCCCAGATCGAGCGTCATGGGTTGCAGGTAGAGGCCGAACCCGTGGCGCGTGCCGAGCACTATAGTCATGGCCAAACCACCGCAGGCGACGACAACGGCAGGCGTGCGCCAGTTTTTCTTTTCAGTCATAGAGGGAATCGCTTGAAACGCCGAGTTTAACTTACCGCGCGCGGCAATTTGGCGTTGTCACATTCACACTGCCATAAGATGGCGAAAATCAGATAAAATGCGTGTTCAGTCAGGGTGTAGCGTAGTCCGGTAGCGCGCTTGCTTTGGGAGCAAGAGGTCGTGAGTTCGAATCTCACCTCCCTGACCAATAAAATCAATGACTTCGCTCGATATGGTCGTGGGATAGTGTCCTAGTACTGCGAATTATTGATTACGAAACATGGTAACTATCCGAGTTGCCAAAAACTTCTTCCCTCATCCCAACCCTTCTCCCGTAGGAGAAGGGCTTTTCACCCCTCTCCCGCCGGGAGGGGCCGGGGGTGAGGGAAAGGTTTTAAAGTAGCTGAATAGTTACCAAGGATGTTCCAAAATTAGCGTGTCGCGATACTAGATGGGTGATGGGGTGGGATCGACTTTCTTAACGTTTCGAGGGGGATAGCAATGCGATGGACTCTGAAAATTCTGGCACTCGGCATCTGCGCTAACGCTCTGGTTGTCGCGCCGGTCTTGGCGCAACCGGCGGCCGAAGTCACGCTCACGCGTCTCTCCGACTGCGGCACGTCGCAGGCGCCCACCGAGGTTAACCTGCGCTTCTCCGACACCTACGCCTACGGCAACCTCAAGGTCCAGTTTGTCTTCAGTTGCTACCTTATCAAGCATGGCCAGAACTACATGCTGTGGGATACCGGCCATTCCATGACCGCCCCCAACGTGGCGCCGAAGGTGAGCTTGGTGGATCAGTTGGCGCAGTTGGGCGTGAAGCCCGAGCAGATTCAGTACGTCGGCATCAGCCATTATCACGCCGATCATACCGGCCAGGTCGCTTCGTTTCCGCAATCGACGCTGCTGATCGGCAAGGGCGACTGGGATGCGGTGATCAATCCCAAACCGGCCGCCGGCGTGAACGCTCCTCCGTTTGCGCACTGGATCAGCGGTGGCGGCAAGGTCGAGCCCCTGCCGGCGGACAAGGATGTATTCGGTGACGGCGCCGTTGTGATATTGAATACACCCGGACACACGCCGGGCCACCACAGCCTGCTGGTCAAGTTGAAAGAGAAGGGCAACGTGCTGATCTCCGGCGATCTCGTGCATTTTCAGGAGAATTACGAGAGCAACGGCGTGCCGTGGTTCAATGCCAGCCGCGCGGATACCCTGGCTTCGATCGACCGCTTCAAAAAGCTCGCGGCAACTTTCAAAGCCACTGTCATCATTCAGCACGACGCGCGCGACGTGGGCAAATTGCCAGCGTTCCCCGCCGCCGCGAAATAAAAGCAATAGGGGATAGGGGACAGACCACGGCTTTGACCAGCAACCGCCAGCGCATCCGAGCGCCTTGCCGATCTTCTCCGTAGCGTGGCAGATTGCGTATCAACCATGGGCGGGAAAGAAAGCGAAGGCCTGAGGGATTCCGTCCCTGACCATTTTTCCGCTCCGCGCCGTGAATCCGCCGCGCGTTTCAATCTTTGAGGTGAAATGGATTGAAATTCGTCTGGCGGTCGTAATAATCTACGTTTTCCGCGCGCTTAAGCCAATTCACGATTTTGTAAGTGACCGGCGTGAACACCACTTCCACGCCGACTTTGAGCGTGAATTGGGTGAGCATCACCAGCGGCAATTTGTCATCGGGGATGATGCCGCTGCCGTAAAACGCCAGCGGATAGAACAGCGCTGAATCCACCGCTTCGCCCGCGATCGTCGAGCCGATGGTGCGGCTCCATAGGTGCCGGCCCTGGGTGACGATTTTCATTTTCGCCAGCACCAGCGAATTGACGAACTCGCCGCAGAAATACGCGATCATCGACGCCAGCACAATGCGCCACGTCGAACCGAATGCGATTTCGTAGGCCGCTTGATGCTTCCAGAAAGTCGCAGGCGGCAAGGCAACCACCAGACTCGCCATCAGCGACGCGAACGCGAGTGCGGCAAAGCCGCTCCAGATCACTTTGCGCGCACGCGCGTAACCGTAAACCTCGGTGAGGATATCGCCGAACACATACGAGATCGGAAAAAACAATACGCCCGCGCCGAAGGTCAGAACGCCCCAAACGGGCAAATCGATCTGCGCAATTTTCGCCGGACCGATCAGATTCGAGCAGATCAACACCGTGACAAAGGCCACCATCACGAGGTTGAAGTAGCGGTATTCGCGCATGGTGTGTGTGGTAACTATTTGTTTTATTCACTTAGGTAAGCGGCAGCATGGCGTGTTGCTTAAATGCAGGCCGTGCGCACAGTCGCGCGTACCACGCATCCAGATTTTTTAGCAGTGGCCGCTCAATCGCCATGTTGTACCAGCGAAACGCCGCAACACCCATCGGAATGTCGCCCATGCTGAACGCGTTGCCGGCCATGTATTCGCGCTGCGCGAGCCACGCATCGACGATTTCAAAATTCACGGCCAGTAACTTGCGGCTGGATTCAACCAGCGGCATATCGCGTTTTTCCGGCGCGGTGCGCACCATGTTCCAGAATACCGGTCGCAAATTCAGCCACAGCGTGGTGCTGAACCATTCCATCCAGCGGTCGGCGTCGGCATTAATTCGCGCGTCCGGCGGGGACAGCGTGGCAGCGCCGTGCTTGCGTGCGAGATAGCGCACGATGGCGTGCGACTCCCACAAAATGAACCCATCGTCGTTGATGAGCGGCACCAGACCATTCGGATTCATTGTCCTGTATTCCGGCGTGTTGTTTACGCCAAAGGCCATACCGGCATCGATGCGGTCAAACGGCAGCGCGAGCTCGCCGCAGGCCCACAACACTTTTTGCACGTTGATTGAATTCTTGCGTCCCCAGATTTTCAGCATGTGATCTCCATAAAAGGGCTAACAGCAACCGCAGAGGCGCAAAGGCGCAGAGAAAACGCAAAGAGCAACAAAAAATAAAACCCAATCACTCTAACGCTTTTCTTTGCGGTTCTTCGCGATCCTTTGCGTCTTTGCGGTGATGTCTTGATGTTATCGTTGATTTACCAGTGTATGCGCAGCATAAACTTTCGGCAAATTCACTCCGCCGTGATGTTGTTGTCGCGTATTACTTTGCCCCATTTCGTGGATTCCGTGCGCAGCCATTCGCCGAATTGCTCCGGCGAGCCGCTGGCGATTTCGTAGCCAAGGCCGTTTAAGCGTTCTTTTACCTCAGCTTCGGCCAGCACTTTGTTGACTTCGCTATTCAGCCGCAGAATGATCGCGCGCGGTGTTGCGGCGGGCGCGAGCATGCCCACCCACGATTGCGCTTCAAACTGCGGATAGAACTCGCTCAGCGCGGGCACGCCGGGCGCCAGCGTCGTGCGGTTTTTTGAACTCACCGCCAGCGCTTGCAAACGACCGCTTTTGACGTGGTTCAACACCAGGCCGGCGGAGGCGATCATCACATCCACGTGGCCGCCCAGCAGATCATTAAGCGCCGGGCCGCCGCCCTTGAAGAATATCGTGGCGCCGTCCAGTTTGCTGATCGATTTAAAAAGCTCAATCGACAATCGGCTTGATGTTGCCGCACCGGCGGTGGCGTAACGTATCGATCCCG
The DNA here is from genome assembly GCA_031381325.1 of Betaproteobacteria bacterium. GTDB lineage: Bacteria > Pseudomonadota > Gammaproteobacteria > Burkholderiales > SG8-41 > UBA5216. The sequence continues at coordinate 5,331 of JANMXV010000204.1, forward strand.
GTTTGGCTTTAGCCAGCGCCACGAATTCATTGAAGGATTTCACGCCGAGCTTCGGCGTGGCGACGAAGATCTGCGGACCACGAATCAGCAGCGCGACCGGCGCGAAGTCTTGCAAGGTGTCGTAAGGCACTTTTTTGAATACAAACGGGTTGGATACGAAACTGTCGAAAGCCGTGAGCAGCGTATAGCCATCCGGCGCGGCTTTGGCGACGATGTCGGTGCCGATAATGCCGCCGGCGCCGGCGCGATTGTCCACCACGATGGCTTGTCCCAGTGCCTCGGTAAGAGGGGGTGTTAACACGCGCGCGGCGATGTCAGTCACGCCGCCGGGCGCTGCCGGAACCATCATGCGTATCGGCCTAGAAGGATAGTTTTGCGCTGCGGCTGATGCCGCGATGCAAAGCGCGTATGCGGTGGCAAGGTGTTTCATGGCGGTTCAAACAATGGGCGCAATGGGTGTGATGGCCGATGGTAAATGGAAACGGGCTCGTGGAAAACCGCTCCTCCCGATTCGAGCTATCCCAATTACCCTATGCGCTTGATTTCGCGTAGAGAGAAGCCATGCAAGTCTTCAAGCAAAACTGCCGTACGACAAGCCGGTCGGCAATTCCCCGGAGGCGTGCGGGGAATTCCTGCGTTCGGAAATTGAGAAGTGGACGAAGGTCGTGCGGGCTGCTGGCGCGAAAGCGGATTAAATTTTCACCAATGCCTCGCGCATTCGCTGCGGCGTGATCGGCACTTTACGCATGCGTATGCCGGTCGCGTCAAAAATCGCATTGGCAATTGCCGCGGGCGCCGTACGATGCGAAGGTTCTCCGGCGCCGCTCGGCGCTATTTCCGGGTGGTCGATCAGGATAATTTCTATGCTTTCCGGTGCATCGGAAAGCTCGAGGATGGGGTAGGTTACCCAATCAACGCTAAGTACTTTATTTTGATCGAATAGTACTTCTTCGAGCAAAGTGCGTGAAGTGGCCTGCACGATGTCGCCTTCGATCACCGTGAGAATGGTGCCGGGGTTGATGATTTGCCCGCAGTCGTGGGCGCACCAGAATTTTTTCGCCCACACGCGACCGCTGCGGCGATCCACTTCGACTTCGGCCACCATCGCCACCACGGTGCCGTTGCGTTCGGTGTAAGCAAAGCCGCGGCCGTGCATCAGGTCGCCTTTGCCGCGGCTGCCGCGCGCGCCGGATTCCCAGTTGGCTTTTTCGGCGGCGGCTTTGATGATCGCGACATCGCGTTCACGCTTCAAATACTTTAAGCGAAACGCCACCGGATCGGCGCCGGCGGCGGCAGCCACTTCATCAATAAACGATTCGCTGGCGAAATGTGTTTCGGGGCCGAGCGGATCACGAAAGTGCCCGGTGCGCAACGGCGAGCCGCGCTCCAGCATCGCGGGTATGGTTTCCCAGCCACAACGCTTGTTCTCGAAGGTGAAAGCCTCGGCGGGCGTCTGGAATATCTGTATGCCTTTGGGCGCAAAGCGGGTGAATTGCCCGGCCAGCGTGTCCTTGGGATCGGCTTCGAGTTGAATCACGTCCTGGCGCGAAAAACCTTTGCCGAGAAAATCATAGGCTGTCACATTGCCCGCGGCGTCGAGACACACGCGGCCAAAATAGACGCCGGCCGGTCCTTTCGGGTCCCACGCCGTGGCGTCGTGACGCATGTATTGCAAGCGCACCGTTTTGCCCGACAGTTTCGAGATTATTTAAAAACAATAACTTACAATTGTTTTCCCATGCCGCTGCGCGGATTAATTAACAATAGTTTACATTATCTACTCGCCTCTGAAGCCAGATTGAGCGTGGTCACCACCTTGGCCAGCTTATCCACTTCTGCTTTGACGAATGCGCTGAATTCGTCCGCTTGGCTGCCGATGATGGTGGCGCTCATATCAACCAGACGCTTGTTCGACTCTGGCGTGTTTAAAACTGCGATGACTGCATTGCGGATAGCGGTGATCGTTTCCTTCGGTGTCTTGACTGGCACCAGCAGGCCGTTCCAAAGGTTGAACTCGTAGCCGGGGTACCCGGATTCGGCAACGGTCGGCAGTTCGGGCAACAGGGACAATCTTTTGGTTGATGTGACCGCCAGCACGCGCAGCCGGCCCTGGCGTATATGCGCCAGCGCTACCGCTATCGGTGAGAAATAGACAGCGGTTTCGCCACCGACGGCGGAGAGCAGCGATTCACCGCCGCCTTTGTAGGGCACGTGCGTCATATTCACGCCGGCTTGCGCCTTGAATAACTCTGCCGCCAGAAACGTGACGGTACCGGTGCCCGCAGACGCGTAGTCGAGCGCGCCGGGCCGGGCTTTCGCGAGCCTGACGAGTTCACTGATCGACTTTACCGGCAACGAAGGATGAACGACCACCCCATGCGGCGATGAGTCAACCTGCGTTACAAACGCAAAATCGCGCAGCAGATCGTACGGCAGCTTTCTGTAGAGGCTGACGTTCGCGGCATGTGCATTGTTGATCATGAGCCACGTATAGCCGTCGGGCAGTGATTTCGCTACGGCGTCGGCGCCGATATTGCCGCTGGCGCCCGCACGGTTGTCCACAATCACGCGCTGCCCCAACACCTGCGGCAGCCCGTTGGCGACGAGTCTCGTAGTCGCGTCGGCGCTGCCGCCGGGAGAACTGGGCACCACCCAGCGTATCGGTTTATTTGGGTAGGGTTGTGACCACGTGGTGCCCGCAGGCAAACACAGCAACCCAATCAAAGTGATTCCGATGGTGTTAAGCGCGGAGCGTTTCATCGAAATTTTCTTTTAACATCATGTTTGAGTATCCCGCCACGCAAGCGTTAAGTACCTTTACTTCGCCGCATGCGATGCAATTGCCACCACCGCAGGCTTGTTCGAGCGATTACTCCAGGCATGGTTGGTGCCGCGTTGCACGACGAATTCTCCGGCCTTCAGCGTCACTTCCTGCGTGTCCAGCACCAGCACAATCTCGCCTTCCAGCACGATGCACAAATCCAGCGTGCGGGTTTTTTGCATGTAAGGATGCGGCGCCAGTGGTGAGTAGGTCGATGCGCCGGGCGCACCCACGGATTTGAAATAAGCGGCGACTTCGGCAGCGCCCACCTTGCTTTTCCACGCCGTGTCAGGCGGATATGTAACCACATTCAGTACCGAACCCTTGGCCGGCGGTTCGATAACATGGGGGAGATGCAGCGTCTCGAAAACCAGTTTTGCCGGCGCGCTATCCACCACCCACATGCGTTGCAACGCGAAACCTGGCCGCGCGGGATCAGTGCGTACATCGGGTGATGGGCCGTCGCCCACCAGGCTGGACTTGCCGGCTACGCGATCGACAGCGACGATACGGCGCTGCGGCTTCACGCCCGGCGGGAGTTGTCGATTCTCCGGCGCGCGCATCGGCTTGTCGTTGCCTTGCACGGTGCCTGCGGGGCCGTCGACGAATTCGGCATCGAACATGTCGAAGGCCATCATGCAGCCCATCTTTGAGCTGTCCCACAAATGCCACGCACCCACGTCGATCACGATATCGCCGGGCTTCAAGGTGAGCGTGCAGTCGTCGAGTTCCATCACACGCTCGCCCGAAATCATGATGCCGTAGTCGACTGATTTGGTTTTGTGCATATAGGAACGGTTGTAGTGATTGCCGCCGCCGCGATCCCACGTGCGTCCGTGAGGTTCCGGCGATTTGTAAGGCTCATTGGGTGGAGACTCGGCAGTCTTGGCAAGCCAATGCACCACTCTTTGATGGCCGCCGCCGACGGGATTTGGAAACTCGTCGTCCCATGTGCCGGCGTCTTCGACGCCATCGAGCGGCGCCGGCGTCTCGCGCCACACCCAGAAATCGGTGTGGCCTCTGCCGTTGAAGTTGGTTTCATGCGTGCCGGGCGAGGGGCCGTCCCAGACGACTTTGGATTTGCCGTGCTCGTCGTTGCCGGTAACTACTCTGCGGATCGGGGTTAGTGCCATGACTACAGTTCTCCTGATAAATTAGAATGCAACGTTGTCTCCGCCCTTCAACGCCAGCATCCTGCGTGCGTCAACGGATGTAGCGATTTCCAGCGACAGGTCTTCGAGAATGCGGCGTATCTTTGCCACCGGCGCCGCATTGCTTTTTGCGAGTTCGCCTTTACCGATATAGATGCTGTCTTCACGCTTATCCAGGTTGGGATAGAGGCCGAAATTCATCGAGCCCATATTGAGCGAGCACACCTCCGGCTTAGCGAGCAGCGGCCCGGCGAGCCGTTCCTGCACCGTCATACCATGTCCGCCGCCCGTTGTGATATTGATCACCGCGTCGGTGCCCGCCTTGATCTGCGGCAGGAACTGCATGAACACCTTGGGGTCGGGCGTGGGCCTTCCGTCAACCGGATCGCGCACATGCAAATGCAGAATCGCCGCACCGGCTTCCGCCGCGCCGATTGCGCCCGCCGTGATCTCATCGGGCGTGATCGGCAAATAGGGCGTCATGGTCGGCGTGTGTATCGACCCCGTGACAGCGCAGGTGATGATTACCTTGCGGGCATCGGCCAAGTTCTGCTCCTTGTGTGGTTTAAAACTTCAACCGGCTATCAGTCGTGATCGATTTGCACCGCTTCGAGAAACCGCGATACCAGGTTGTAGGTCGCGATAGTCACCGTAAGCTCGGTCAATTCGCGCGCGTCGAAATGCGACCGTAGCGGATCAAACACATTATCCGGCACGTGTACGTCTTTGGTCATCGAGTCGGTGTAAGCCAGTACCGCCCGCTCGGCGGCATCGTAGACTTGCGAATTTTGCCAATCGTTAAGCGCGTCGATTTGTTCCCGGCGTATGCCTTCCTTGAGCGCAAACGGAATGTGACTCGTGTATTCGATGTCGGCTTTGTTGATGATAGCGATACGCAGAATTGCGAACTCGCGATACTTGCCGGCAAGCTTGCACTGCTGACGAACGGCAGTAAGCAGATTCAGCCACCCGCGCGCCACCGGCGGACTATTTAAAAGCAGACGATATAGATTATGCAATTGCCCGCGCTCTTTGCGGATCTGCGCGGTGAGCGCGATGACTTCCGCGTTCGCGTTTACATCGGGGTACGGTATGCGTGCCATGCGTCAACTCCGCTGTGGTGTGTGTTTTGCCTGAAGCGCGGGTGTGCGAAAACCTAATTCATCAGCCCATAAAATTTGCCTGCATTCTCGCAGGTAATTTTGCGCACCCGCTCGGCGGACACGTGGCTGAATTGTTCGGTAATGTATTTGGACGATTCGGGCCACACGCCGTCGGTGTGCGGGTAGTCCGATCCCCACATCAGCGTTTCCACGCCCAGTTCGTCGATCAGCTTGGCGCCGATGCGGTCGAACTGGAAAGTGGCTTTGCATTGCCGGCGCCAGTAATCGCTGGGCTTCATTTCGGGGCCGTCCACCACATGCGGCATTCGTTCTTTCAAACGCGCCGTTGTATTCGAAGTAAACAGTTCCGGCGGCAACCAGGGCATGTCGATGTGACTATCGGCGGAAATGCGATCATAGTGCATGGGGGCATCCTCCTTAAAATTCGATGCTAATCCTGCTACTTATGCGCAATCGGTTTAGCGGTGAACAAATACTCCTTGAGTTCCTTGGAAAACTTGGGATCCTTGCGCCGAATCCATTCCAGTACCATGGATGCATGCTCTTTTTCCTCGTCCCGGTTGTGCTCCAGGATTGCCCTGAGGTCGGTGTCCTTGCATGCATCTGCACGCTGGTTGTACCAATCCACGGCTTCCAGCTCTTCCATCAAAGAAACAATGGCACGGTGCATATCCCGTGTTTCATCCGACAATTCCTCGCTAGGCTCGTGATATCCGACACTGGACATTTCTTTTTTCCTGTAGTTTTCAAAAAAACGGTGTGACACCCATCACATCTGGGGTGCATGAGATAACGGGTTTTTTTACGCGCTCAGATTACTCTGATCGTTGCGACTTCTGCAACCCTCGTCTTTTGCGTTCCGACCGAGTTGGCGCCAGTGTAGTCATCCCGCCCCCCGCGCGCTAAACTGCGCGCCGTGTCTGAAATCGAAAAAGTCTTTTCCGCTGCGGGTTCTTTAGCCGCCGTCGTTGCCGACTTTCGTGCGCGCGCGGGCCAGGTTGAGATGGCGACCGTAATACAAAAAACCATTCAAAAACAAAAGGTTATCATTGCGGAGGCCGGTACGGGCACGGGCAAGACGTTTGCCTATCTGGTGCCGGCGTTGCTGTCGGGCGGCAAGGTGATTATTTCAACCGGCACCAAAAATTTGCAGGATCAGTTGTTCGATCGCGATATTCCCACGGTGCGTGCCGCACTAAAGGCGCCGGTGTCGGTGGCGTTGCTAAAGGGCCGCGCGAATTACGTGTGTCATTACCATCTCGCGAACACACAGGCGGACGGGCGCTTGCCCACGCGCGAGGATGTGCGCTATTTGCAATTGATCGCCAGCTTTGCGCGGCGCACGCAAAGCGGCGATCGTGCCGATCTGGCGGACGTACCGGAAACTGCTGCCGTGTGGGCGCACGTGACCTCCACGCGCGAAAATTGCCTGGGCTCCAGTTGCGAGCATTTCGACAAATGTTTTGTGATGCGCGCGCGCAAGCAGGCGCTCGACGCCGATGTGGTGGTGGTGAATCACCATTTGTTTTTTGCCGACGTGGCGCTGCGCGACGAAGGCGTGGCGGAGTTGCTGCCGAAATGCAACACGGTGATTTTCGATGAAGCGCATCAGTTGCCCGAAACCGCCAGCCTGTTTTTCGGTGAAAGCGTTTCTACTTCGCAGCTACTGGATTTGGCGCGAGACTCCCGCATGGAGGGCATCGCCGGCGCGCGCGACTTTGCAGCCTTGCCCGAGGCCGCGCTGGCGCTGGAAAAAGCCGCGCGCGATTTGCGTTTGACGCGTGACGAAGACAATGGCCGTCTGACCCGCAAAGACATCAACGGTGATACCACCTTCACCGCTGCGCTGGACAATGCCTGCGCAAAACTTTCCGCGCTGTTTGTGTTGCTGGAGTCGCAAGCCGGGCGCAGCGAAGGCCTCGAAAGCTGCCGTCAACGTGCGCAGGACGTGGCAAAAACCATCGCCCGCTGGCGCGAGGCCAAAGATGACAGCTTCGTGCGCTGGATCGAGCTGTTTGGCCACTCGCTGCAATTGCATGCCACGCCGCTGTCGATCTCCGAAATTTTTCGCAAGCAGGTCACCGAGACCTCGCGCGCCTGGGTGTTTACCTCGGCGACACTGTCGGTGAATGGCGACTTTAAACATTACTGCGGCGAGCTGGGCCTTGAAGATGCGCAGACGGCAAGCTGGGCGAGTCCGTTTGATTTTGAAAATCAGGCGCTGTTGTATGTGCCCAGGCGCATGCCCAATCCGAACACGCGCGAATATACGGCGGCAGTGGTGAAAGCCGCGCTGCCGGTGTTGATGGCAAGCGAGGGCAGGGCGTTTTTACTGTTTACCAGCCTGCGCGCGATGCGCGAGGCGTGCGAGATGGTGCGCGAGGAATTCAAGGCGCGCGGCCTCAATTACCCGGTGCTGCTGCAAGGGGAGGGCTCGCGCACCGAACTACTGGACCGTTTTCGCACGCTCGGCAACGCGGTGCTGGTGGCCAGCCAGTCGTTCTGGGAGGGCGTGGACGTGCGTGGCGATGCGCTGTCGGTGGTGGTGATTGACCGGCTGCCGTTCTCGCCGCCGGATGATCCGGTGCTCGCCGCACGCATCGACAAGATGAACCGCGAAGGCCGCAACGCGTTCATGGAATACCAGGTGCCGCAGGCGGTGATTACCTTAAAGCAGGGTGCGGGGCGTTTGATCCGCGACGAAACCGATCGCGGCGTGCTGATGATCTGCGATCCGCGGCTGGTGGATAAACCCTACGGCAAACGCATCTGGCGCAGCCTGCCGCCGATGAAACGCACACGGGAGTTGGCGGAGGTGGAGGCGTTTTTCTCGCAGCCCGCGACCGGCGTGACTCAACTTTTGGCTGGGGCCGCTGCCGTTTGACTTTCCAGCCGGCGCCGCACGTACTCGACGTGCGCACGCAGGTTGTAATACGGCTCGGAGTACTGAATCGGCACGGGTATGGCGGATACGGCGTCGTCGATACGCGCGATCTGCGCCCGGTGCTTTTCATGATTGGCAGGTTCGTCGGCCATCGCGCGTTCGAGCTGTTTCAACTCGTCATACCAATGCCACAAGCGCTTGCGTATGCGCCACGTGTAAACCATGGGCACGATCTTGATCAGCGGCAGCAGTATGGTGACGACGGGAATCAGCAACACCAGCAATCGATCCATCAGCACGGCGATCCAGAACGGCAGATAGCGCTGCAAAAAAGGCGGTCCGGATTTATGAAAACGTTCCGCCTCCTGACTCATCGGCAGTTCAGTACTTTGCGATTGCGGGAAATGATCCGCGCCGTGAATGAGGGTGGGCCGCCTATGCACGCTGGCCGCGGCTTGTGTCAGCGCGAATTGCAACGCAGGATGCAGGTCATCGCGCACTGCGATCAACGCGGCCGCGGCAATCAGGTGAGTGTCACGGGGAGGAATGTTGTCCTTAACGTCAATCACGCCCTGATGCAAGGTCACCGGCGAAAGATAGGGCAGGCGCTTCGCGTAAGCCTCCGTCTGCGCAAAACTCATCAGCTTGATGTCGCGCGAACGCAGCAGGGGTTTCAGGATATCGGCATCGGCGGCCGCCACCAGAAACGCCGCATCGAGTTTGCCGGAGAGTAGATTTACAACGGCGTCTTTCGCCGATAGTTCCATCAGCGTGCTGTTCGCGGCGGTGACATCGTTCAAGTTCAGTAGCTGATGAACGAGGTGGCGCGTGCCGCTGCCTGGGAGACCGACGGCAATACGCTTGCCCTTGAGTTGGGTCAAGCGGCCGGTATCTGCGGGCAGGCGATGAAACACCCACACCACTTCATAAAACATACGCCCCAGCGAGAGCATAGTGTTGGAGTCTTCGGGGCGGGTGGTGCCGCCCTGGACGAAGGCCGCGCTCGCGGTGTAATTTTCGCCGCGCATGCGCGCAAGATTTTCGAGGGAGCCGGCGGAGGTTTTGATGTCGAGCGTAATGCCGTTGCGTTTGAGAATTTCCCGGTACATTTGCGCGTCGCGATAGTACGCGCCGCCTTCGGCGCCGGCGCTGAATACGAACGTATCCGGCGGCGCGGGTTTGATGAAACGCGATGTGATGGCGAATGCGGCGACGATCAACAGCACGGCGGGCACGATAATAATGAGCCATTCGCGCCAGGCAGTGCGCTCGAATTTGGGTCTTTTGAAGCGCGCAGTGGTTATGGTCATGGTGGCCGAATTATACGAAAAACCAGCGCCAGCAAAGCCACACTGCGGTTATCCACAATGCAATAACAATTGCGGCGCCTAACCCGTTACGCGGCTTACCGTGCTTTTCTGCCAGCCACTGCGTTGCCTTTTCGCGGCATTCGTCGAGTACCGGTTTTGGCACGAATTTCAGCGTGAGCCAGATGCCGATGGGCAGCAGCAGGGCGTCGTCGAGCAAGCCCAGCACCGGGATGAAATCCGGAATCAGATCAATCGGACTGAAGGCGTAAGCGACAACGCCTATCGCGAGAATTTTCGCAATCAGCGGCGTCTGCGGATGGCGATAGCAAAACCATAACGTCACCACGTCGGCTTTGAGCTTTTTTGCCCATTGCAGCAGCCGGTTTAACATCAATTATTGCGTAGTTAGGAGATGATTTTTGCGTGCAGATCATGCGCGTCAGCACGCATGACTTTGACTTGCACGAAATCGCCAGGCTGGATGGCGCCGGGGTGGCTGATAAATACACTGCCGTCGATTTCAGGTGCGTCGGCGCTGCTGCGGGCGACGGCTTTTTTACCGTCATTGGCATCGACCAATACCGTCATGGTTTGGCCGACTTTATTTTTCAGACGCGCCTCGCTGATTTTTTCTTGTGTCTGCATGAAGCGCGCGCGCCGTTCTTCGCGCACTTCATCGGGTAGCGGGTTGGGCAAGGCGTTGGCGGTTGCGCCGTCGACCGGCGAATAGGCGAAGCAACCGACACGATCCAATTGCGCTTCTTCCAGAAACGCCAGCAGTTCTTCGAACTCGGCTTCGGTCTCACCCGGAAAGCCCGCGATGAAGGTGCTGCGGATGGTGAGCTCCGGGCACATCGCGCGCCACGCTTTGATGCGCGCCAGCGTGTTTTCAGCGTTGGCCGGGCGCTTCATGAGTTTCAGGATGCGCGGACTGGCGTGCTGAAACGGCACATCCAGGTATGGCAGAATTTTGCCCGCAGTTTTGTGCTCAGCCATCAGAGGTATCACCTCATCCACATGCGGGTACGGATACACATAATGCAGCCGTACCCACACACCGAGTTCGCCCAGCGCCTGTGCCAGCGCAATCATGCGTGTTTTGATCGGTTTGCCGCCCCAGAAGCCGGTGCGGTATTTGATATCCACACCGTAAGCGCTGGTGTCTTGCGAAATCACCAGCAATTCTTTTACACCGGCTTTCACTAGATTATCGGCTTCCTGCATCACATCGCCGATGGGCCGGCTGACGAGATCACCGCGCAGCGACGGGATAATGCAAAACGTGCAACGGTGATTGCAGCCCTCTGCGATTTTTAAGTAAGCGTAGTGCCTGGGCGTGAGTTTGATGCCCTGCGGCGGAACCAGATCCATGTGCGGATTGTGTTTGTGCGGCAGATGCTTATGCACCGCGCGCATCACTTCATCGGTGGCGTGCGGGCCGGTCACGGCGAGTACTTTAGGATGTGTTTTTTTGACGATATCACCCTTGGCGCCGAGGCAGCCGGTGACGATGACTTTGCCGTTTTCAGCGAGCGCCTCGCCAATGGCGTCCAGCGATTCTTCGACCGCCGAATCGATAAAGCCACAGGTGTTGACCACCACCAGATCAGCATCGGTATACGACGGCGAGATCAGGTAGCCTTCAGCGCGCAGTTGGGTGAGGATGCGTTCGGAATCGACCAGCGCCTTGGGGCAGCCGAGCGAAACAAATCCGACTTTTTTCGCCGGCATGGATAAACCTATGGACACTCCCTCTCCTGCAGGGCGGGAGAGGGTTGGGGTGAGGGTAGGGGAAGCACCATGCCCCTCACCCTAACCCTCTCCCCGCAAGCGGGGCGAGGGAATGAACTTGCTGGATTTCAACCTTTGTTTTCGCCGCCGTCTTTATCCGGCGTGGCGCCGCCAAAGCCGGGGAACGGAAAGCCGCCGAACATATTGCGCGTCTGGTTCTGCATTTGCTTTTGCATATCGACAAAGGCGTTGGCGCTTTGTTCGAGGTAGCGGCCCATCAGCCCCTGAATCGCGGGGCCCTGCATTTTGACGAATTCGTTCCACGACTCAGTGTTGAGCATGGGGTTGGCGCCATAGAGCTGGCTCGACTGATCCTGCATGCGCTTCTGGATATCCATGAAAGTGTGCACGTTCTTTTCGAGAAAGTTGCCCATCATGCCCTGCATCGCATTGCCATAAAAACGGATAACTTGCGACAGCATGTCGCTGGAGAACATAGGCGCGCCGGCGGTTTCTTCTTCAAGAATGATTTGCAGCAGGATGCTGCGCGTGAGGTCTTCTTTGGTCTTGGCGTCCTCAACACGAAACTTGGTGTTGTCGAGCACCAGCTTTTTGACATCGCTCAGCGTGATGTAGGTGCTGGTCTCAGTGTCGTAGAGACGGCGGTTCGGATATTTCTTGATTAAGCGCGATTGTTGAGCCATGACGCACCCCAGCGGAAGAGACGGTTCATTATTTCAGAAAAGGTGCTGCGTTGCAATAGTAGTAAAATAAATATTGTTTAAAATCAAACACTTATGTATTTGTTGCGGTGTGCTTGCTAAGCCCGCGATTGTTGAGTTTTGAGTGAAAATCGGTGTGCGCGCAGCGCGCGCGAAATGTTCAACTCAACACTCAACACTACTACTGCATATGCTGCCCGCCATTAATCGCAATATTCGCGCCGGTGACAAAAGCCGCTTCATCAGAACACAGATACGCAACGAGTCCCGCGACTTCTTCCGGCTTGCCGAGACGGCCGATGGGAATCTGCGGAATGATTTTGGTATCGAGCACTTCTTTCGGGATCGCCATCACCATCTTGGTGCCGATATAGCCGGGCGAGATCGTGTTCACGGTGACGCCTTTGCGTGCGTATTCAAGTGCTGCGGCTTTGGTGAAGCCGTGCATGCCGGCCTTGGCGGCGGAGTAGTTGGTTTGACCGAACGCGCCTTTTTGGCCGTTCACCGACGACACATTGATGACTCTTCCCCAGCCGCGCTCGGCCATACTGTCAATCACCGGTTTGGTCATGTTGAATACGGAGTCGAGGTTGGTATGCATCACCGCGTCCCAGGCGTCTTTATCCATTTTGCGAAAGGTGGTGTCGCGCGTGATGCCGGCGTTATTGACCAGCACATCGATGGGACCGCATTCGGATTGAATCTTTGCCACGCCGCTTTGGCAGGATGCAAAATCCGCAACATCTATTTCGTAGGCTTTGAAATCCATGCCTTGTTTTTTCATGTCCTCAAGCCAGGCTGCGCGCTTGGTGTTGCCGGGCGAGCAAGTGGTGATGACTTTGTAGCCCATGCGCGCTAGCTTGATGCAGATCGCTTCGCCCAAGCCGCCCATACCGCCCGTTACGATTGCCATGCGTTGTGTCATTGTCGCTCTCCTCTCGGTGAATGAAGTTTAGCAGTGTGTTACGGAGCAAAAAGATACTTGTTTTTATGTGCGCCGTCTATTCAGTAACAAGGGCCGCTTTTTCGCGCACATAACGTCCCGGCGCCGGCTCGATTTCAGGGTAATCCAGATTGCCCAGCGTTGCACGCGCCGGCATCATGGCCCCGCCGTGTTGCGTGAGCCAGGCGCTCCAGTGTTTCCACCAGCTTCCGGGCATTGAAGTAGCGCCGGCCAGCCACGCTTCAGCGTCGCTGCCAAGGGTATCGTCAGTCCCGCCGCTGATCCAATAATTGCGCCGGTCGCGCGATGCAGGGTTGACGATGCCCGCGATATGGCCGCTGGCCGACAGCACAAACGTTTGCTTGCCTTTCAGCAACTGCGTGCTGGCATACGCGGTTTTCCACGGCACGATGTGATCCTCGCGCGTGGCCAGCAGATACGACGGCAAATCCAGTTGCGTCAAATCGAGCGGCTTGCCGCATACCGTGAGCTTGCCGGGGACGCGCAGACTGTTTTCAAGATAGGTGTTGCGCACATACCAGGCGTACATCGCTCCGGGCAGATTGGTGCTGTCGCAGTTCCAGTAGAGCAGATCAAACGCCGGCGGCGTTTTGCCTTTGAGGTAATTGTTGACGACGTAATTCCAGATCAAGTCATTCGGACGCAGACTGGCGAACGTCATCGCCAGCTCGCGTCCCTGCAGCACGCCGCCCTCGGCGAACTCGCGTTCGCGGCGTTGCACATAGGCTTCATCAATGAACACCGACAGTTCGCCGGTATCGCAAAAATCAAGCATGGTGGCGAGCAGGGTGAGGCTGGCCACCGGATTTTTGCGTTTTGCTTTCAGCACCGCCAGCGCGGTGGCGAGCAGCGTGCCGCCGACGCAAAACCCGAGCGCATTGATTTTTTTCACGCCGCAAATTTTGCGCGTAGCGTCGAGGGCGGCGATGATGCCCTGCGACACATAATCGTCCCAGGTGCGCTTGCCCAACGCCGCCGGCACATTGCGCCATGACACCATAAACACACTGTGGCCTTGTTCCACGGCGTAACGCACCAGAGAATTTTCTGCCTGTAAATCCAGTATATAAAACTTGTTGATGCACGGCGGCACCATCAGCAGCGGGCGCGTATGAACGGTTTCGGTCAATGGGCGGTACTGAATCAACTGCATCAACTCGTTCTCAAATACCACCGCACCCGCTGTGGTGGCAAGACTGACACCGACTTCAAACGCGCGCTCGTCGGTCATCGACACCATGCCCTTGGGCATATCGTCGCGCAGGTTTTGCAGGCCCTGCGCGAGGCTCGCGCCCTGCGTTTCAGTGGCCAGCTTGATGGCCTCGGGGTTGCTCCAAACGTAATTGGCGGGCGATGCTGCATCTATCCACTGGTGTACCAGAAACGCGGCTTTTTTCTTTTCGTGCGACTCAAGGTCAGCGCCGCTGGCCAGAGCGTCCAGCCACTGCGAGGTGATCAGATACGACTGCGACAACCATTGAAAATACGGTTCGTGCCATTCGGGACCGCGAAAGCGCCGGTCATGCACATTCGGAGCGGGCTGGGCGCTTTGGGGCGATGTGGTAGCTGTCCACAACGCCAATTGCTGCTGGTACCACGCTTGCTGCAGTTGCTGCCAGCGCTGCGGATTGCGCGCGTAGTCTTGCGCGAGCTGCTGCAGCACAGGGCCGGCGTCGAGCTGCCCGGCGCCTTGACTGAACGGTTTGGTCACGCTCGCGAGCACGCGCTGCTGAATATCGGCCAGGGTGTCGGCCAATTTGCCAACGGAATTGTCAACAGATTTGTCAACTGAGGCCTGCCGTGCGGCGTCGTTTGGTTCGGACATGATGCACCACTGATTTTGAATAGACCCATTCTACATGGGCTTGCGTACGAAAAAACCTAGCCACCGCCGTGAAACGATTGCCGGCGGCTTAAACGCCGCCGTGGGCCACTTCGCCGACCAGCCAGATGGTGGCGATGCCCAGTGCAATCAACGTCACTTGCTGAATCGTGGCGCGGATCTCCGGGCGGCGATGCAGGCCGGGAATCAAATCCGCCACCGCCACATACAACATGCTGGCGGTGGCGAGGCTGATCAGCGTGCCGATCCATTGTTCCATGGTTTGCAGCGCGAAGTAGGCGAGGACGCCGCCCACCACCATCGCCGCGCTGGACAGCAGATTGAGTGCAAATGCCTGCCGTTTTGAATAGCCGGAGTGCAGTAGAATCAGAAAATCGCCAACTTCTTGCGGCACTTCATGCGCAACGATAGCGAGCGCCGTTACGATGCCCAATTGCGTGTCGGCAAGAAACGCCGCCGCGATCAATACGCCATCGACAAAATTGTGAAAGGTGTCGCCGATCAGAATCATCATGCCGCTGCGGCCGTGATCGTGATGGTGCGCGGGCGCCTGGGGCGCCTGCGCTACGATGGGCAGGTGAGGATCGTGCGCTTCGCATTCCTCGATATGGCAATGCCGCCATAGCACGAGCTTTTCCAGTATAAAGAACAGCATCAGCCCGCCGAGGATGGTGGCCGCCGTGGTTTGCAGATTGTCCGAACGGTTAAACGCGTGGGGCAGCAGTTCAATGAATACCGCCCCCAGCAAGGCGCCGACCGCATAGCTGATCAGGATCGGCACGTGCGCGGCGCTGGCGCGCGCCGCAATCAGCCAGGCGCCGAGCACGGAAACGATGCCGCCGGCAAGCGTCGCCGCGAGTATCCAGGTGAAGGTGGTCATGCGTGGTGATCAGGCCTGCTAGAGTTACAAGCCGGCAATGGAATGGGCTGCTTGAGGGAAGCGGAATTATACTTTAACAAACCCTCAGTTCCAGATCTGCCACCATGGCGTACTCGGACGGCCATCGTTCTTGAGATATTTGCTGTTCGGGTAGTTCTTCAACATGACCCGCTCGGCGTCACCGCGTAAATCTTTCATGCCCAGCGCATCGTAGGCCTTCACCAGTACCAGCAGGCCTTCTTCATTCGCCGGCGCTTGCGGATAGGTTTTTATCGAAAACTGCACCCGGTTAGCGGCAGCCACATAAGCGCCGCGCGTCATGTAGTAGCGCGCCACATGCACCTCGTGAGAGGCGAGCGCGTTCACCAGATAATTCATGCGTTCGATCGCATCCGGCGTATATTTGCTGTCGGGAAACTTGGCCACCATCTCTTTGAAGGCGTCAAATGAATCGCGCGCGGCTTTCGGGTCACGCTCGCTCATGTCCTGATTGCTGACGAATCCCAGGAGGCCCAGATCGTCGTTGAAATTGGCCAGGCCCTTGATGTAATACAAATAATCGACGTTGGGATGATTGGGGTGGCTCTTGATAAAGCGCTCCGCGGCGGTAATTGCGCCGGCGGGATCTTTGTCCTTGTAGTAGGCGTAAGAGAGTTCCAGTTGCGACTGTTGCGCGAAGCGGCCGTAGGGAAAGCGCCCTTCGAGCTTTTGATAGTAGCCGATGGCTTTTTCGTAAGAACGCGAATCCAGCGCAGCGCGCGCTTCGGCATAGAGCTTTTGCGCCGACCAGGTCTTGGTTTCATCGGTCTTGTCGGTGAGCCCGCCGCAAGCGGCGAGCATCCAACCCAGTACCAAAGCCGCGAGTACCGCTAAAATACGTTGAGTCATCATCATTTGAGTCATATGAGCACCGCTAAAAAAAGCATTGAAAATTATAACTTAAACGCGCTTGTGCGGGCGGCTGAACCCACGTTAGCGCCCCTACACGCCGAAGTGCCTGCCGGCTGTGCCGGCCAACGTTCAGACTACGCGCTGGCGAAAATGTTTCCCGAACATTCGCGCAGCCGGCTCAGCGCGTGGCTCAAGGCGGGGCGTATCACGCTGGATGGCGCTTCCCCTGCCCCCAAAGATAAGGTCTGGGGCGGCGAAAAAGTCGTGCTCAACGCCGAAGCCGACCCGCAGACGACGTCTTTTCGTGCCGAGGATATACCGATTAACGTGGTGTTCGAGGACGCGCATCTGATAGTGATCAACAAACCCGCCGGGCTGGTGGTGCATCCAGGCAGCGGCAACTGGGCCGGCACGCTGCTCAACGCCCTGCTGCAACACGCGCCGGCGTTGGCGCACATCCCGCGCGCCGGTATCGTGCATCGGCTCGACAAAGACACCAGCGGACTGTTGGTGGTGGCAAAAACGCTCACCGCGCAAACCGCGCTGGTGCGCCAGTTGCAAGACCACAGCGTCACCCGCGAATATGTCGCCGTGGTGCATGGCTTTTTACAAAAATCCGGCAGCGTCGATGCGCCCATCGGCCGGCACCGAACCCAGCGTACGCGCATGGCGGTGACGCCCAACGGCAAACCGGCGCTTACGCACTACCAGCCGGTTGAGCATTTCGCTCAGGCGACGCTGGTGCGCTGCCAGCTCGAAACCGGGCGCACGCACCAGATTCGCGTGCATCTCACATCCATAGGTCATCCTATCGTCGGCGACGCAGTCTACGGCGCGCACCGCAAAACGCCCGCGTTCACGCGGCAGGCCTTACACGCGGAAAAATTGGCGCTCACGCATCCGGCCAGCGGACGGCGGAGCAGTTGGAGCGCGCCGATTCCCGGCGACATGAAAAAGCTGATTTCCACTCTGGAGAATGCCGAATGAAGCACGACTGGATTACGCCGCAGTGGCCCGCGCCCGCGAATGTTAAAGCCTTCATCACCACGCGCAGCGGCGGCATCAGCACCGGGCCGCTGGCCTCGTTGAATCTCGGTTACAAAGCGGGCGACGACCCGGCGGCGGTAGCGCAAAACCGCGCACGCGTCGAAGCGTTGATGCCGCAACCGCCCAAATGGCTCGCGCAAATGCATGGCGTGCGCGTGGTGGATGCCGATCAAACCACCGGCACAGCGGAGGCCGACGCCAGCGTAGCGCGCGCGAGCGGCACGGTGTGCGCGATCATGATTGCCGATTGCCTGCCGCTACTGTTCACCAACCGCGCGGGCACGCATGTGGCGGCCGCGCATGCCGGCTGGCGCGGACTGTCCGGCGGTGTTATCCGTAACACGGTGCAGGCACTGCGCGACGCCGGCGACGATGCGGCGGATTTGCTGGCCTACATGGGCCCGGCAATCGGCCCCACCGCGTTTGAAGTGGGGGCGGATGTTTACGAAGCATTTACCGCGAGCGACGCCGATGCCAAAACAGCGTTTGTTGCCCGCGCGCCGGGCAAATGGCTGGCGGACCTTTTTATGCTGGCGCGGCATGCACTCATACGCGCAGGGGTGACCCAGGTGTATGGTGGCGGGCAGTGTACTTACTCGGACCCGCAGCGGTTTTTTTCTTACCGGCGGGATAAGGTTACCGGGCGCATGGCAGCGTTTATTTGGCGCGAGTGAGTTCTTCTGCCAATGGAAAACTATCCCGGATTTGCGCTACCCATGAACCTCCCCGCTGGGGCGGGTAATCGACGCTCCCTTCTCCCTCCTTGACAAGGGAACACTTGCAGCGGAGCAGAGGCGTGGGGATGAGGGAAAGGGTTTTCACTTCCGCGCAGACCTGCCGGATACCGCGTAGAGATGCTCCTCTTTGCTGGTCTTGTCCTTGATACGCGGCTATGCTAGCGATACACGCTTCGCATCGAAGCGCGAACTTTTAATTACAAGGAGACATTAT
>JANMXV010000287.1:0-3987 GCA_031381325.1 Betaproteobacteria bacterium
CAGAAACGCTTGTTGGCGCCGATGCCGAGCAACACGCCCGCTTGCTTGCAAGCCTCGATAGAGCGCACCGCGTCGGCTTGGGTGAGTGCGAGCGGCTTCTCGCAGAACACCGCCTTGCCCGCCTGCGCGCACGCCACAATCTGCTGCGTGTGCAGGGAATGCGGCGTGGCGAGCACCACTGCCTGCACGCGTGGATCGGCGAGCACGTCGTCCAGTTCCATTGAAAGTTCGATACCGTGGCGCATAGTGAATCCGCGCACCTCATCCGGCTCTTTGCTCACGCCGCGTATGAAGCGCAGGTGCTTGCTTTTACCCTGCACGGCGGTGACGATCTTCTGTCCCCACCAGCCGATGCCGACGATGGCTGCGTTGATCATGTCAGGTCCCCGCCAGCAGGTCAAACAACCGCGCATCGAGTTGCCCTCGATACTTCGCCAGCACCGGCGCCATCGCCGCGACGAATGCTGCGCGCTCCGCCGGCGTCAATTCGATGATCTCGTTTTCGCGTGGATCGATTTTGGCGAGTATGGCGGCGTCTTCTTTGGCGGCCAGTTCGTGTTGATAATTAGTGGCAATGACTGCGGCCTCATCTACAGCCGTGCGAATTTCCAGCGGCCAGGCGGCATAGTGTGCGGCGTTGCATATCATCGCGGAGGCGCCGAAGAAATGTCCGCTCATCGTAATGTAGCGATGATATTTGTGAACCCCGAAGTGGTAGGTGTTGGTGAGGGGATTATCCTGCGCGTCAAAGCGCTCGCCGCCGATTTGCTCGGTAAATTCCTTTACGTCCGCGGGAATCGGCACAAAGCCCAGCGCCGATAACGCTTCACCGTGCGAGGCGCTCATTTGCGTGCGCATTTTCAGTCCACGGCAATTCTCCGGCGTGCGTATGGGCCGCACTTTGTTGGTGAGATGGCGAAAGCCGTTATCCCACAACCCCAGCAGCCGGAACGGCGATGATTCGTCAAATCGCCGTTTGAAAAAAGCACCTAATGTACCACTGGCGCCGTTAAAGGCACGCTGCACGCCGGCGCGATCACCCACCACAAACGGCAGATCGATCACGGCGAGTTCCGGCACCCAGCGCGTGAATCGCACCGTTGAAATATAACAACACGAGAGTTCACCGCTTTCGACCATCCGCGGCAGGTCGCCCGACTTGCGGCCGAGATCGAGCACGTTGCCCGCCAACTGAAAATCAATCCCCGCGCCCAAGCGCTCACGCAGCGCTTCACCAAAGCGTATCGCGGCTTGATTGTGTATGGAGGCCGGCTTCTGATAGCCGCCAAATTTTAGGGTTAAGGGTGTCATGGGGTACGCAGCCAATGCGCCGTACGTCAATGTGCCAGTATAAATGAAGATCACGCGGCATCTGCGCTACCCGCAGCACGGCATGGTATGATTTTTTTAAATTACGCGCACATGCGCGACGAGGAGAACTGATTTGTTGCAGTTGTTAAAGTTGACTTTCGCGCTGCTGTCCGCGGCAATGGCGGCGGTCACCAGTGGCGCGCACGCCCAAAATTATCCCAACCGCCCCATCCGCATGGTGGTGCCCTTCCCCGCCGGCGGCAACACGGATACCTACATCCGTAGCCTCGCGCGCCATATGGAAGCCGGCCTCGGCCAGTCCGTGGTGATCGACAATCGCGGTGGCGCGAACGGCATCGTCGGCTGTGACATCGTGGCCAAAGCGCCGCCCGACGGCTACACCTTGATGGCTACGTCGTTCGCGTTCGCAGTCAATCCGGCAATGTACAAGTCACTGCCATACGACACGGAAAAAGACTTCGCGCCAATCACCAACTACGCCAATGGCCTGGGCTATATCCTCGCCGTGCATCCGTCGGTCGCCGCGAACAACGTCAAGGAATTCATTGCCCTTGCCAAAAAGCAGCCGCTACGTTACGGCTCCGCGGGTATCGGTAACGGCCAGCATCTCGCGGGCGTGCTGTTCAGCATGAAAGCTGGAATCGAGATGCTGCATATTCCGTACAAAGGCGGCGGGCCGGTGTTGACTGCCTTACTCGGTGGCGAGGTTCACATGAACTTTCCCGCCGCGAGCGTCGCCCTGCCGCACATCAAGGGCGGGCGGCTGCGCGGGCTGGGCTTCACCGGCGCGGCGCGTATTTCGTCATTGCCGGATTTGCCCACGGTAACTGAAGGCGGCCTGCCCGGTTTCGTTTACGACACCGGCTGGCATGGCCTGTTTGGGCCGGCCAAGTTGCCGGCGGCGATCATCAATCGCATCCATACCGAAGCACGCAAAGCACTCGAAAATCCGCAGTTGCGCGAAAGTTTTACCAGCACGGGTTACGAACCCGCCGGTGCGCCGCCGGCAGAGTTTCAGAAAATCTTTCGCGCGGATATCAAGAAATATGCCGAGATCGTCAGAGTGGCCAAGATCGAAGCACAGTAAATACATGATACACCGGCGTTTCCCCTGAACGCACGCCGCACTCCATCCGTTCAATCCGCCGGCCGAATATTTGCAGCCTTAATCACTTGCGCCCACTTGCCCTGATCCCGCGTGAGAAATGCGGTGAACTCATCCGGCGTGTTGCCTATAGGCTCAGCACCCTCGCGCAAGAAGCGCTCGCGCACTTCCGGCACGCTTAGCGTGCGGCTGATTTCCGCGCTGATTTTCGCGGTGATTTCGCGAGGCATGCCGGCCGGGCCGACAATGCCGTACCAGCCCACCACTTCGTAGCCCGGCACGCTGTCGCCTATGGGCGGTATATCAGGCAGCATCGGCGCGCGCCTGGTCGTGGTGACACCGATGCCGCGCAACTTGCCTTCCTTGATTTGCACCACCGATGCCGAAATCGACGGAAACGACAGATCAATATGTCCGCCCAGCAAATCGATCAATGCCGGACCTGAGCCTTTGTACGGCACGTGAATGAATTTGACCTGTGTCATCAGTTGCAGCAACTCGCCCGACAGATGTCCGGGTGAGCCGGCACCCGCCGAAGCCTGCGTTAGGGCGCCCGGTTTTGATTTGGCGATGGCGAGCAATTCCTTGACGGTTGTGGCCGGCACCGAAGGATGCACCACCAGCACATTGGGTATGCCCGCCACCAGCGACACGGCAGTGAAATCCTTCAGCGGATCTCGCTGCTGCTTTGAATACAGCATTGGGTTCGTGATTAGTCCAGGCGACGACATGAACAGCGTATAACCGTCGGGCGCGGATTTTGCGGTTAAATCGCCCGCAATCAATCCATTGGCGCCCGTGCGATTTTCGACGATGACCTGCTGACCCCACGCGGCGCCGAGCCTTTGCGCGAGGACGCGGCTGGCGGTGTCGGTAAAACCGCCGGGCGCGAAGCCCGCAAGTATGCGCACGGGCTTGAGGGGATAGGCCTGTCCCGAGCCTGTCGAAGTGGCCTGTCCTGAGCCTGTCGAAGCAGCCGTTTGCGCCAGCGTGATCGCCGGTACGCAGAGCAGCGCCGCTGCAAGCGCGCAATCACCCAGGCTCTCACGCACCCTCACGCCGGCGCCGCCGCGCGTGGAAACCAAAAGCCGCGCCGCCCCAGAAAGTCGGTACTCCAGTGGCCGATGCCGGTGCCCAACGACTTGACCTGGCGGCGGCGTTGTAATGCAGATTGTGCAGTTGCGGCATGTATCATAGTTAGTGCCGTCACTCAATATCAGGCGAATCGGGCGGCGCGGGTAATCGCCGCGATGCCTTCATGGAATCAAAAGCAACGGCCACGAAAGGCGGCTCGCCCTTCGTGGCCTGCTGTTTAAGCGCTGGTTATCACCCCACCTGACCTTCCATCAGCAACTTCGCCACTTCGGGTGCGATGGCTTCCGCGCGTTCGTCCAATTGCGCGGGCGTGAGATTGGCAATCGGATGCGGCATTTCCAGAAAGCGAAACCCTTCCAAACCCCAGGTGCGCGCCATCGCGGCGCCCGTAGCCCTGAACACGTGCGTAATAATCGACGCCGAAGGAATGCCCTGCTGTTCAAACACAATGCTGT
>JANMXV010000298.1:0-2636 GCA_031381325.1 Betaproteobacteria bacterium
CTGGGATTGGTGCTGACGATCTCAAACCGGTTTCCGGTCTGGCGGATCTGATGTACGCCGCCGGTGGCATCGCGCCACATGCCGCTGATATTGATCACACTTGGCTGCGCGTCTGCAGCCTGCGGGGCTGTTACCGCGTCGGACGATTGTCCGGCTGACGCTTGACGGTTTTGTTCGACTGGAGCAGCCCTGCCGCGCGCCGCCATTGCCGCCGCCTCATCCGCTACCTTGCGTCGTGCGCCCTCGCGCAAGGCATCCTCTCGAGCGGCTTTGACTTGGGCAACGGTGTCATCCGCCACGCGGCGTTTTTCCTGCGCCTGCCGGGCGGCCTCATTCGCGACCCGCTGCTGTTCCGCCGCCAGACGTTCCTGAGCCTTTGCTACGTCTTGCGCGCGATAAACGTTGTAGCCTGTCACGCCCATCACAATCGCCAGTAGAGCCCCCACGGCAATCATGACGGGCATTGCCATGCCCTGCCGTGGAGCCTGTACCTTGCCTGCAGCGGGCGCCGAAGGCGGTAAAGGCGTTACCGGTATCGCTTGCGCGGAAGGTGCGGATTGTAGAAGATCGATACCCGATGCGGCAGGCACGGCTTTCTGCGCGCGCGAGGCATGAGACTCAAGCGATTGAAAGAAATTTTGCAACTCGGGATGATCGGGTTCGCCATGCCACTGCGATAAATCCGCAGCCTGCAATCGCCTGAATTCCAGCGGAATCTTTGCATCGTCGATCAGTGCCGGGACCAGTACCTTTCTGCGCATCGCTTCGGCAGATTCGGTTTTCACCCAGCGCGAAGCAACGGAATGCTTCGACCACAGAACAACGACGCAACTTGCAGCGTCGAGAGCCTCCTCGATAACTTCGTCAAATTCTCTTCCGGGCGGAATGGTACGATCCCACCATACGGACCATCCTTGCGCGATTAGGATATCAGCAAACGTTTTAGCGCGGTCGCGATCCGCGCTGGCGTAGCTGATGAAGATGTGACTCATGGTTGCCAGGTTTAATGGTTTGACGAGCGCCGGCTTGCATTGCGGCGAGAGCTTTCACCGCTATAAGAATTACCCATGGATCGAATGTTAACGTGCATAACCCGTTCCGTTGCATCGCTTTCTGTTCACAGTGGCGACATTGTTCTTGCTTCGCGTTTGGTTTGTCAAGCGCGCCCGTCGCGGTTGACCGCTCGCCAATCGGCGGATACATTTCCAATTCATAAAAAGGGGCTTTAAATTTCCTGCTCGCAATTGCTCTTCGGACGCGTATGTTTTTACCATGACCTTAACACCGAGGCGGTCGTCGCGTTTGGCGACGTATACACCGCTCTTACGCCGCGGCTGTAATGGCGTAACCTGCGCAACATGACGAGCGGCAAGCCACCTGCCGACGAGCGCAGTTGGTCGAACGTAAAGGGGTTTTTGTGCCACACCGTCACCGCGGGGCAAACTTGCCGGGCTACGGCGCTGCAACCTTTGCATTGTTCGAGGTTTTTCTGGGCATCGTTTTTATGCTAATCGTACCCGGCCTGATGGTGCTTGGAATTTGCAAGCAAATGCGCTAACCTCACTCTATAAGAATTAATGTAACTATTTGTTTTTATTATATTTTTAACACGGAGAAATTATGAACGCCACCGCACAGCGCCAGCGCATGCGCGCCATCCTCAACGGAACGAAATGTCTTTCACCCGCCAGCGTCTACGACGGGCTGTCGGCGCGTATCGCGCAGGACGTGGGCTACACGCTCGGCATACTTGCCGGCTCGGTGTCGTCAAACAGCACGCTGGCCGCGCCCGATCTGATCGTGCTCACGCTCACCGAATTCGCCGATCAGATACGCCGTATCATGCGCGCTTCGGATATTTCATTACTGGTGGATGCCGATCACGGCTACGGCAATGCGTTGAATGTAATGCGCACGGTGATTGAATGCGAACACGCCGGCGTGTCGGCGATGAGTATCGAAGACACCGCGCTGCCGCTGCGCTTTGGCCAGGAAAAAGACGAATTGATTTCAACGCCGGAAATGATCGGCAAACTCAAGGCCGCCGTCGCCGCGCGCAAAGACCCGGCCACCGTGATCGCAGGCCGCACCGCCGCGCTGAAAGTCGAAGGCACTGAAGCCACCTGCACACGCGCAAAGGCCTACGCGGCGTGTGGCGTGGATTGCATTTTTGTCGTCGGCGTGGAATCCGTAGCGCAGATTAAAGCCATTAATGAAGCAGCAAAGCTGCCGATCATCGTCGGCTCGGCCCCAGCGTCGATCAAGCGCGAGGAATTCGAAGCCGTCGGCGCGCGTGTGCTGTTGCAAGGTCATCAGCCGCTCGCCGCGGCGGTAAAAGTGCTGCGCGAGGTGTACTCGCACCTCTACAACGGCGGCGCGGCGACCGACCTCAAATCCAAAATCGCCTCCAACGAAGAGATGGACAAGATGACTCACAACGACGAATACAAGCAATGGATCAAGGCGTTCATGCGTTGATGCAAAAGCGCGCGGCGCCCATCACCCATCAGGCAAAGCGCCGTGGATGAAACCGTCCTGCGCGCCATGGCCAAGTGGCCGAACGTGCCGGCAGTCTACGGCTGGCTCGCGCTGGATCGCCGTGGCCATTGGCTGATCAAGCGTGAAACCATCAGTAA
>JANMXV010000832.1:0-3729 GCA_031381325.1 Betaproteobacteria bacterium
GGGCGTAATGTAACCTTGCGGCCCGTGAAATACAGCCAGCACATCCATACTTGCATCGAATGTACGCCACACCGGATTGGCGCGCGCCACATGTCCGTGCAGCGTGCCAAATGGTGTGGGCTGCGGATCAATCAACAGCGGTATATGGTTAGCCTCAAGACCCTGTGCCGTAGTGACAACCAGCGTCGCCAGCGGATGCGCCTTGATCAGCGCATGCAGCACTTCGATACGGTCTTCGCGGAAAGCTTCGACCTCGTACATGGCTTGGCAACGAAATTCGGTAACGTGTAATTAATCAACAGTTTCCAGCTCAAGCGCGAGCTGCTGCGCGGCAGATTCCCGGGCGCGTTTACTGCTGTCGCGGCGCTCTTGCTCGACGCCATCAAGATAGGCTTGCGTGATATCGCCCGTGACGTATACGCCGTCGAAACACGATGCCTCGAAATTTTTCACCAGCGGATATACGCTGCGCACATCTTCGATCAACGCATCAAGGTCCTGATAGATCAACTCATCGCAGCCGAATTCGCGCGCAATCTCGTCGTCGCTGCGGTTGCTGGCGATCAGCTCTTCGCGCGTGGGCATGTCGATGCCGTAAACATTCGGGAAACGCACCGGCGGCGCCGCCGAGGCGAAATACACCTTGCGCGCACCGGAGTCGCGCGCCATCTGCACGATTTCGCTGCTGGTGGTGCCGCGCACGATGGAGTCGTCAACCACCAGCACGTTCTTGCCTCTGAATTCCATGTCGATTGCGTTGAGTTTCTGGCGCACCGATTTACGACGCACCGCCTGCCCCGGCATGATAAAGGTGCGGCCGATATAGCGGTTCTTGATAAAGCCTTCGCGATACGGCAAATCCAGGTGCTTGGATAACTCCATCGCCGCCGGACGGCTGGAATCCGGTATCGGAATCACCACATCAATGTCGAGATGGCGATAGTCGCGCTTGATCTTCTCGGCAAGACTATCGCCCATGCGTAAGCGGGCTTCGTATACCGAGATACCGTCCATCACCGAATCCGGCCGCGCCAGATACACAAACTCGAAGATGCACGGATTAAGCGACGCTGCCGGCGCGCACTGGTGGCTGTAGAAATTGCCGTCCATATCGATAAAGATGGCTTCGCCCGGCGCCACATCGCGCACCACTTCATAGCCCAGCGCGTCGAGCGCCACGCTTTCCGAGGAAACCATGTATTCAAAGCCGCTGTCCGTTTCGATGCGGCCGAAGATCAACGGACGAATGCCAAAGGGGTCGCGAAACGCCAGCATGCCGTAGCCCGCGATCATCGCCACTACCGAATACGCGCCCTGACAGCGGCGATGCACACCCGACACCGCCAGGAAGATCGTTGCGGGATCGAGCTTGTAGTTGGTGGCGTTGTTCTGGAGTTCATGCGCCAGTACATTAAGCAGCACTTCTGAATCCGAACCCGTATTCACGTGGCGCAAATCGGAACGGAACAAATCTATTTTCAACTGCTCGGTGTTGGTGAGATTGCCGTTGTGGCCGAGCACGATGCCAAACGGAGAATTCACATAAAACGGCTGCGATTCGGCAACGGATGCCGCTGTGCCCGCCGTGGGATAACGCGTGTGTGCGATACCCGCAGCGCCGCTCAATGCGCGCATATTGCGCGTGCGGAATACGTCGCGCACCATGCCCATGCCGCGATGCGAGTGAAAGTTGGCGCCATCGGCGGTGACAATGCCCGCGGCGTCCTGACCGCGATGTTGCAGCACCAACAGCCCGTCGTAGAGCAGTTGATTAACCGGCGTTTTAGCCACTACACCGAGAATTCCGCACATCGCCTGGCCCTTGTTACTGTTGTAACAGCGCAGTTATCATTTTTCAATCATACGAAATGTATTTCGCCCAATCCTGCGGCAACCACTGTTTTACCAGCACCGCGAGCTTCTCCAACGGCGCGGCGAGCATAGCATCTTTCCATACCGTCTGGCGCGGCAACGCCGTCAATCCCGCCAACAACACCAGCACCAGCACCACCAGCAATCCGCGTGCGAGGCCAAACAAACTCCCCAGCACCCGGTCTTCAACGCCCAACCCGGCGCTCTTGATCAAACGCGACGTGAACAGACCGATCACACTCATCACGATCAGCACCACGAAAAATATCGCGACAAATGCCGCCAGCACACGCCAGCTCTCATCCGGAATTTGCCGTGCCAGCAACGGCGCGGCTTCCCCGCCATAGACGCTGGCTACGACAATCGCTACCGCCCAACTGGCCAGCGCAATGACTTCGCGCGCAAACCCGCGTATGACGCCCAGCAATACCGAAAAGCCGATGAGCGTAAGCACCGCATGATCAAACAGCGTCATTGCTGATAACTAGAATGCCGTAACCTTGCCCTCAAGCCCGACCGTCGCCAACTGCGCACGCGCGCGTTCGGCCTCTTCGCGCGTGGCGAACGGGCCGGCGCGCACGCGCGTGACTTTGCCATTGCCTGCCGCCACAACCTCGGTATACGAACGAATGCCGGCATCAATGATTTGCTGCTGCACCTGCTTCGCCTTCTCCACCTCGGCCAGCGCGATCACCTGGATGAAAAAGGCGCCGGGGCCGGGCTTGGGCGCGGCCGATTTTTCTGACGCTTTTTCCGCTGCTTTTTCAGGAGGCTTTGCAAGCGCTGTGGGTGCGGGTGTAACGGCCGGGACTTTTTGGTCATCCGGCGCTGCGGGTACTTTAGCCTCAGGCTTAACTATCGATGCCGCCTTGCCGGCGGGCGCCGGCACGGGAACAACTTTGGACGCAAAGCCGCCCTTGGCATCGGGCGACGGAATTTGGATGTTGATTTCCTGCGAGGTCGGCTTAGGTTCGGAATCAAGCACCATCGGCAATACGGCAGCCACCGCAGCGACCAGCACAATAGCGCCTATGAGACGCCGGCGCGCGCGTTTCCTGAGCTGGAGTTCTTCTTCGCTAACGGGTTTCGCCATTCCGATCCTGCCTACGGTTACGTACTCATTTCCTACTGGCCTATCGCCAACGCCTGCATCGCCTCGGACACGGTATAAAATGATCCGAAGATCAATATTTTATCATCAACACTCGCAGCCTCGCGAGCCGCGTCGACTGCCGCGCCCACAGTGGCACAGCGTGTGGCCTCGGCGATGCCCGCGACGGCCAGCTTCTGCTCAATCAATGCCGCGCTGGCGCCGCGCGGCCCAGCTAGGCCTGCCACATACCAATGGCCGATATGCGGCTTTAATAGAGCGATCACACCATCGATATCTTTGTCGGCCAGCATCGCAAATACCGCCAGCATCCTGCCGCCGCGCGGCAGACCTTTGAGACTGGCCGCCAGCGCCTGCGCGGCATGCGGATTGTGCGCAACGTCAAGAATAACCATCGGTTGTCCGGGCAACACCTGAAAGCGGCCGGGATTCTCCGCGGTCAGCAGCCCGGTGCGAATGTCGTTCATGGTCACAGGGCAACGATCACGCAACGTATCCAGCGCCGCGATGCAAGCGGCCGCGTTGGCCAGTTGATACGTGCCGCGTAGCGCCGGCCACGGCAAGCCATGACGCGCGCCGCCCGGGCCGCGATACGCCCATTGGGCAGGCGCGGATGTCACATCGAATTCACGCCCGCGAATCAGCAGTTGCGCACCTATCGTTGCAGCGTGATCCATCAGCGACTGTGGCGGATCGGAGTCGGCGCAAATCGCCGGTTTGCCCGCGCGAAATATGCCCGCTTTCTC
>JANMXV010000331.1:0-2595 GCA_031381325.1 Betaproteobacteria bacterium
CCCGGCGGTTCGCCCGATTCCGTAGCGCGCATCGTCACGCCGCAATTGACTGCGCAGATAGGGCAATCCATGGTGCTCGACAACCGTCCCGGCGCGAACGGCATACTGGCAGCAGACATCGTTGCAAAGTCCAATCCCGACGGTTACACGCTGCTGATTACTTCAGCGGCATTTGCCATCAACCCCAGCATCGCGCGAAAGCTGCCGTTTGATGCGATCAAGAGTTTCGAGCCGGTAACCAACATTGCTTCATCGGAAGCCTTGTTGCTGGCCATCAACCCGGCGCTGCCGGCCAACACGGTGCAGGAGTTGATTCAGCTCGCGAAACGCCCCGGCGCAAAACTCGCTTATGGCACATCAGGCGTGGGCAATTTGACGCATCTCGCGGCGGCGCTGTTCGCGGTGCGCACCGGCACGGAACTGACGCACGTGCCGTACAAGGGCGGCGGGCCGATGACCATCGCGCTGATCAGCGGCGAAGTGCAGCTTGTTCTTTCCAATCCCGGCACTCTGATCGGACAGGTGCGCGCGGGCCGCATCCGCGCGCTGGCTTACAATGCGCCGGCGCGCTTGCCGTTGCTGCCCAACGTGCCGACGATGATCGAGGCCGGTGTCACGGGCATGGAACTCGATGCCAGTTGGTACGGCGTGTTTGCCCCCGCGAAAACACCAGCGGCGATTGTGTCAAAGTTGCATGCCGAAATTCGCAAGACGCTCGCTATGCCTGCGGTACGCGAGGCCTTGGCTGAGATAAGTATGCAACCGGTGGGCAATACGCCGGCGGAATTCAGAAAGTTCGTTGCGACTTCGATCAAGCGCTATGCGGAGTTGGTCAAGCTGGCCGGCATTCAACCCGAATAGGAAACACACATCATTGCGTGTTGTGAGCCTCATCAGTCACCGTAGTGCGCCACTTTGCGCGATGCGACTTTTCCATCCACCAGCGTCAGCTCACAATTGTAGCCATTGAATATAGGCCCCTGAAAGAAAAACAACTGCGGATTTGCGTTTTTGCCAGACGCATGGCGCGCGCCGGCTGCTTGCCCCTGCGCTATCGCACTGGACACATCGGAGCCGATCACCACTGCATTACAAAACTGATTCGCCGCCGATTCCGCCCGCCGGTCCTGATAGAACCAGTAGACACCATAGGCGATGAACAATCCCGCCACAATTGCAAAACTTTTTAGCACGACCATATTCTTACGCCCTCCCCGGTTGCCCTGGCACGGGTATCGCGGCTATTGTAGCCTTGCTTTGACGGCGAACTTGAAAATCGTTTAAAAACAAATACTTACTGAATTTTATTGCAATAACTCTGCACCATCATCGCGTCGCTTCTGCTAAACAGTAATCATGCAAACCTCGTTGTTCCGGCACGCCGCCTTCACGCGTTTCTGGGTGGGCGACATCGCGTCAACGCTCGCCAATCAAATGCTGGTGCTGGCGGTAGGCTGGCAGATTTACGACATCACAAACAGCGCACTGAGTCTGGGACTGGTGGGGCTCGCACATTTCGGCGCGCAATTGTTGTTCACCTTGCCCGCGGGCCACGTCGCCGATCGCTACGACCGGCGGCACGTGGCAATGATTTGCCAGTGGATTCAATGCGCAGCGGCGTTGACGCTGGCTGCGGGCAACGCCGCCGGCTGGATCGGCGCCGAAGTCATATACGCTTGTGTGGCGCTGACCGGCATGGCGCAAACGTTTCAGAACCCTGCCCTGCGCGCTCTGCTGCCTTCGCTGGTCGGCGTCGATCTGCTGCAACGCTGCATCGCGTTTCACGCCGCCGCCAAGAAGACCGCGGTCATCGTCGGCCCGGCATTGGGCGGCCTGGTGTATCTGTGGGGCGCGAGCGCGGTCTACCTGGGCAGCGCGGCCTGCTACGCGCTGGCCGGCGTGATCATACTTTGCATACACTCAAGCTTCGTGCGGCGCAGCCCAGAACCGGCAACGCTGCACTATGTGCTCGGCGGACTGCATTATATTTTCGGCAAGCCGATCATCCTCGGTGCAATCACGCTGGATTTATTCGCTACATTGCTCGGCGGCGCAGTGGCGCTGCTGCCGATCTACGCGCGCGATATTCTGCAAACCGGCCCGCTCGGCCTGGGCCTGCTGCGTTCCGCGCCGGCGGCGGGCGCGGTGCTGGCCTCGCTCTACCTTGTGCGCCGGCCGCTAACCCATAGCGTCGGCAAAATCCTGTTTATCTGTGTAGCGATATTTGGCGTCACCACCATTGTATTCGGCTTATCGACGTGGCTGCCCCTGTCGCTGCTTGCGCTTGCCCTCATGGGCGGGGCCGATATGGTGAGCGCAGTCATCCGCATGACACTGGTGCAACTCGAAACGCCCACCGAGATGCGCGGCCGCGTCAGCGCGGTGCATTCGCTGTTCACCGGAACCTCCAATCACTTGGGACAGTTTGAATCGGGCATTACCGCGGCATGGTGGGGCACGGTGCCGTCGGTGGTGATTGGCGGTATCGGCACGCTGATAGTGGTAGGACTGTGGCTGCGGTGGTTTCCAGATCTGGTCAGACGCGAGGTGATTGCCGTAAAACGTGAATGAGGGTGAGAATGCAGACACTTGATT
>JANMXV010000356.1:0-3228 GCA_031381325.1 Betaproteobacteria bacterium
CGCCGATAGCAGCAAAAATCGGCAGCAGGGCGTTT
Source organism: Betaproteobacteria bacterium (assembly GCA_031381325.1). Classification (GTDB taxonomy): domain Bacteria; phylum Pseudomonadota; class Gammaproteobacteria; order Burkholderiales; family SG8-41; genus UBA5216. The sequence continues at coordinate 36 of JANMXV010000356.1, forward strand.
TTAATATTTGACAGTTCACCGACGTAAAGCTCGCGTTCGAGCTCCAATCCTATGAGAAGGAAAAAGATCGCCATCAGCGCGTCGTTTATCCAATGCTCGAGGCTAAGACCACCAATATTTTTCTGCCAGAAACCCAAATACTCCCGGCCGATCGGGGAATTCGTAATCGCAATGGAGATTATGGTGCAGATAATCAGCAAATACCCACTCGATTTTTCCGAGTCGAAAAATCGGTTGAATGTATTTGATAATACTTTCGCTGCCACGTTCGTTCTTCACAGTAGAAATGGAGTCAGATTCTAAATACGCGAAATACGTACGCAACTATTTGTTTTAATTGATATTTTTATTCTATCTTGAAACCGCTGACTTTGACTACTTTGGCCCAGCGATCTTTTTCGGTGGCGAGCCACTTGCCCATTTCCTGCGGCGTTTTCGCCTGCGGGCGCGAGCCTTGTGAGGTGAGCTTGTCGTTGATCTCCGGCAGCGCGATGATGCGTTTCACTTCGTTGTAGGTTTTGCTCACAAGTTCGGCGGGCAACCGTGCCGGGCCGAGGATGCCTTGCCACGAGCCCGCGTTGTAGCCTTCGAGGCCCGGCGTTTCGGCGACAGTGGGTACATGGGGAAACATCGGTTCACGCTGCTCGCTCGAAACCGCGATGAGTTTCAACTTGCCGCTTTTCACGTGTACCCAGGTTTGAATCACGCCCATGAACAGGAAGTCGCCATCGCCCGTCATCACCGACATTACGGAACTTTGCCCGCCCTTGGTCGGGATGTAAGTCCAATTCGCGCCCACGCGCTGTTGCATCGCGAGTCCGCTAAGATGAATAGTGCTGCCCAATCCCACCGGAAAATTCAGCTTGCCGGGATTGGCTTTGGCGAGCGCGATGAGCTCGGCGACCGTTTTTACCGGCACGCTCGGATGCGTGGTCAGCAGATACGGCGAAAACGTCACCGTGGTAATCGGCGTGAGGTCGCGAATAATATCGAACGGCAATTTGGTGTACATGCTGGGGCTAATCGACAGATTGCCGATATCCATCAGCACCATGGTGTAGCCATCGGGCGGCGAGCGCACCACAATCTCCACGCCGATGTTGCCATTGGCGCCGGGACGGATGTCAACGACCATTTGTTGGCCCCACGTCTCGGTCAATTTCTGGCCGACCATGCGCGCGAGTATGTCCGAGGTGCCGCCGGCGGGCGCGGTGACGACCATGCGGATCGGTTTCGTGGGCCAGGCCTGCCCTGAGCTTGTCGAAGCGGCTTGTCCTGCGCTTGACGAAGCGGGTTGCGCGTGTGCGGGAAATGCTGCCGCGCTTGCCGCCAGGGTGAAAAGGGCAATGGCGTTAAGGTGAGGGCTGGCGTGATGATTCATTCGTTTTCCTCCGGAGTCGCGATCATGCGCGCCAAAGTGTAGCTGCGATGCCGGATGCTGTCGAACGCAAAAGTGAAAAGTGCGCACGTCTCGTAGCGGGGCCGAATGATTAACCTGCTCTAGAAAATCCCGAACGCGGACGAAGACGCCTTGACCGGTTAGCGCTGCATGCTTACCCTCTCGGACACTCGATCCATGGTGCAGGAGCAAAGCAATATGCCGCATGCAGGTACGCGTCGACAATCACGGTTGTTGTTGGGCCTGTGGGCGTGCGCCGCGCTGACTTGCGCGGCACTGTCGAACGCACAGGATTTTCCGGCCAGACCGGTACGCATCATTGCCCCCTTTGCCGCAGGCGGCGGGGCTGATCTGGCGGCGCGGCGGCTGGCGGAACGGCTGAACAATCGCTGGAAGCAGCCCGTTGTCGTGCATAACATCGCGGGAGGCGCGGGCAACACAGCGGCGCAGGCGGTGGCGAACAGCGAGCGCGATGGTTACACGCTGTTTTTTGCGTCACTGCCGATTCTGGTGACTAACCCATTGCTCTACGCCAAGCTGCCGTTCAATGCGGAACGCGATTTTGCGCCGGTGATATTGGTGAGCGATACGCCGCACATCCTGCTGGTGAGCGCGGCGTTTCGTGCGGGCAAGTTGTCCGAACTCATTGCCTATGCGAAGGCGCAGCCGGGCAAAGTGAATTTTGGTTCAGGCGGACAAGGCACGTCACTGCACCTTGCCGGAGAATTATTGAAAACCGTCGCTGGAATTGACATCGTGCATATTCCCTACAAGGGCGCGGCGCCCGCGATTACGGCACTGCTGGGAGACGAGATTCAGATGCTGTTCGATAACGGGGCTTCGGCGCTGGGCCATATTCGCGGCGGCAGGGTGCGTGGCCTCGCTATTGCGAGCAAGGTGCGCGCATTGGCGTTGCCGGAGGTGCCGACGTTCGACGAGGGAGGCATCGCCAATTTTTACTCCGGCGTGCCGCACGGCGTGTTTGTGCCTGCGGGCACGCCGGCTAACATCATTGCAGTTATCAATCGCACCATTAACGCAGTGTTTCAGGAACCCGAATATCGCAAAGTCGTGGTGCAGGCCGGCATTAATATCGCGGGTGGCGAACCGGCGCAGTTGACGGCTTATCTCGCCGGAGAAAAGAAAAAGTGGCAGCCGCTGATACAGAGTCAAGGCATCAAGGCGTATTAATTGTAAAATTTGACCAACGACTGACAAGCAAGGAGCAGAGCCATGGATTTAGGTCTCAAGGACAAGCAGGCGATTGTGTGCGCCGCAAGCAAAGGGCTGGGCAAAGCGTGTGCGATGTCGCTGGCGAGGAACGGAGTCGATCTGGTAATTAATTCACGCACCGCGAGTGACCTCGAAACCACGGCGGCGGAAATACGTGCCGCGACGGGGCGCACGGTCACGGCGATTGCCGCCGACATCACCACGGCGGAAGGCCGCGCCAAGGTGCTGGCGGCCTGCCCGGCCCCGGACATACTGGTGAACAACGCCGGTGGTCCGCCGCGCGGGGATTTTCGCGAGTGGGGTGAGGCGGACTGGATGAAGGCGGTGAACGGCAATATGATTACGCCCATCATGCTGATCAAGGCTGTGGTCGACGGCATGATCGCGCGCAAATTCGGCCGCATTGTCAACATCACCTCAGGCTCGGTGAAGTCGCCGATCCCCGAACTCGGCATGTCCAACGGCGCCCGCGCCGGTCTGACCGGCTTCGTGGGCGGCCTGGCGCGGCAGGTGGCACGACACAACGTGACGATCAACGGGCTGCTGCCCGGCCCGTTCCTG
>JANMXV010000384.1:0-5181 GCA_031381325.1 Betaproteobacteria bacterium
CTTTGCGCCGTAACCCGCCGTGCTGCAAACTATCGGGCCAGCGTTGCCCTCCCCTCGTTGGGATATGTATAAGTATTTATTTTTAATGGAGAATTTGTAATGGCGGCAGAGCACAAAAGTAAGCGTAAAAAAGTCGAACCGACGAACATCAAGGCGTCGAGCATTGATCCGAAGCAAGGCGTATCAACAGCGCCCGACGGTCTCTACGATCCGGCGAATCCGGGGCATCGTTGGGATCTGCCGCTGCAGGCGCCGGGCCGCATGCAGGTGGATTTCGAGGAGCGCGTTGATTTTCGCCGGCTGCACAACTATCGCCTCGCGCGCACGCGCAACGCGCTGGCGCAATCCGATCTCGGCGCGTTGCTGGTGTTCGATCAATACAATATTCGTTACATTTCCAGCACGGTGATCGGCGAGTGGGCGCGCGACAAACTGACGCGCTGGTGTTTGCTCACCGGCAACGGCGAGCCGTGGGTGTGGGACTTCGGGTCCGCCGCGCGCCATCACAAAATTTACGCGCCGTGGTTGCCGAAAAATCATTGCCTCGCCGGTAACGTCGGCCTGCGCGGCGCGATTAATCCCCGGGTCGGGTTATTTGAAGCAGCGGCCAAAGAAATTTACGACGTGTTGAAGCAGGAAGGTGTCGCCGACATGCCGCTCGGCATCGACGTATGCGAGCCGCTGTTTCTGTTTGCGTTGCAGAAGCTCGGCCTGAATGTGGTGGACGGCCAGCAGGTAATGCTGGACGCGCGCGAGATCAAGAGCCACGACGAAATCACCCTGCTCAATATGGCGGCGGCGATGGGTGACGGGGTGTATCAGGATATTTTCGAGGCGCTGAAACCGGGCGTGCGCGAAAGTGAAATCGTCGCATTGGCGACCAAGCGCTTTTACGAAATGGGTTCCGATTGCGTGGAAGCGGTGAACGCCATTGCCGGCGAGCGTTGCAGCCCGCATCCGCACAATTTTACCGACCGCTTGATCCGTCCCGGCGATCAGGCGTACTTCGATTTGATTCAGACCTATATGGGTTACAAGACCTGCTACTACCGCACCTTTACCGTCGGCAGCGCCACACCAGCGCAGCATGATGCCTACAAAAAAGCGCGCCAGTGGATGGATGATGCGATAGCGATGCTAAAGCCGGGTGTCTCCACCGAGAAAGTCGCGAAGGCGTTTCCGAAATGCACCGAGATCGGCTTCGAAACAGAAATGTCGGCGTTCGGACTGAATTTCTGTCATGGTCTGGGCATGGGTCTGCACGAGCGGCCGCTGATATCGCGGCTGAATTCGTTCAAGGATCCGTATGAGTTAAAAGCCGGCATGGTATTCGCGGTAGAAACGTTCTGTCCGGCGAAAGACGGTGTGTCGGCCGCGCGCATCGAAGAAGAGGTGGTGCTGACACCGAATGGTGCTAAGGTGATTACGCTGTTTCCGGCGCAGGAATTGCCGATAGCGAACAAATTCTAAGAGCGTGAAGTTGTGAAGTTGTGAAGGAGTGAAGGCGTGAAGGGGGTACTTCCCCCTCGCCCCCGGCAGGGGGAGAGGGTTGGGGAGAGCGAAGCGAGGGGCCGGGGGATTTCACTTGTTCACCCGTTCACCCGTTCACTCGTTCACGCAGTTAAGGAAAAAAATGGACACATCCACCAAACAAAACGACATCGCAGCCCTCGGCCATGACATCCGTCTCGAGCTCTATCGCATGCAGATCGACCTGCGTTACTGCGAAAAGCGCGCCTACGATTTGTTCCTGCAAAACCTGATCAAGGGCACCAGCCATTTATCGCTGGGGCAGGAAGCCATTGCCGCCGGTTTTGGTGTGGCGATGCGCCCGGACGACTATACGTTTTGCACCTATCGCGGCCACGCGCACACACTGGCGCGCGGCGTGTCGATGACAGGCGTGTTGGGCGAGTTGATGGGCCGGCAATGCGGCTTGCTGGGTGGCAAAGGCGGCTCGATGCATCTCACTGACGTGAGCAAGGGTGCGATGGGCTCGTATGCCATCATCGGTGCGCATCTGCCGGTGGCGGCGGGTGCAGCGTGGAGTGCGCAGTATCGCGGCACCGAACAGGTAGCGGTTTGTTTTTTCGGCGACGGCACCACCAACATCGGCGCATTTCACGAGGCGCTTAACTTCTCGGTGGTGTGGAAGCTGCCGGTGATTTTCGTGTGCGAGAACAATCTCTACATGGAATACACGCCGATCAGCAGCGTGACGGCGGTGGAGCACCCGGCGGCGGATCGCGCCAGCGCCTATGGCCTGGAAAAAATCGTGGTCGATGGCAACGACGCCGACGAGGTGTATCGCACGGCAGTGAAATACATGGAGCGCGCGCGCAAGGGTGGCGGGCCGGCGCTGATTGAGTGCATGACCTATCGTCACAGCGGGCATTCGCGCGCCGATCCGGGCCAGTACCGGCCCGAGGGCGAACTCGAACGCTGGCTGGAGCGCGATCCGATAAAAATGTATCGCGAGCGGCTGTTGGGCTTGGGCATCGTCGAGGCGACGCTGACGGATATCGAAGGCGAATCCATGCGCAAGGTGGATGAGGCTACCGAAACGGCGAAGGGCTCGCCGGTGCCGACGCTGGATCAAATTGAGAAGAATGTGTGGGCAGACGGGAGTGCGGCATGGCGGAACTAACCTATCGCGACGCGGTGGCGGCGGGCATTGCGCAGGAAATGCGGCGCGATGAGAATGTGGTGTTTTTGGGTGAAGATATCGGCGCTGCGGGTGGCGTGTTCAAGGCAACGGTGGGATTGTTCGAAGAATTTGGCCCGCGAAGAGTGCGCGACACGCCGATTTCCGAGCAGGCGATTCTGGGCGCCGCGATGGGTGCGGCGATGACGGGCCTGAAGCCCATCGCCGAAATCATGTTCTCGGATTTTCTTGCGGTGTGCTGGGATCTGGTCGCCAACGAAATCGCCAAGACACGCTACATGACCGACGGCCAGATCACGCTGCCGCTGGTGATACGCACCGCCAACGGCGCGGGTTCGCGCTTCGGCGCGCAGCATTCGCAAGCGGTTGAAAACTGGGCGATGATGATACCCGGCATCAAGGTGGTAGCCCCCGCGTTTCCCGCCGACGTGAAGGGGTTGATCGCCGCCGCGGTGCGCGACCCTGATCCGGTCATTATCTTCGAGCAGAAATCGCTTTACGCGTTCAAGGGCGAAGTGCCCGACGGCGATCACGTCGAGGCCATCGGTAAGGCGAAGGTCTTGCGTCAGGGTACGGATTGCACCATCGTCGCGCTGGCGCTGATGGTGCATCGCGCGCTCGCCGCCGCGGAGATTCTCGAGCGCGATCACGGCATTTCCTGCACTGTGGTCGATGTGCGCTCGCTGGTGCCGCTGGATACGCTGACGATATTGGCCGAGGTGGCGAAGACCGGTCGCCTGGTAACGATTGAAGAAAACCCGCGCCTGTGCGGCTGGGGCGCGGAGATTGCGTCTATTGTTGCCGACGAAATTTTTTGGGATCTCGATGGCCCGATCATTCGCATTACCACGCCGCATATACCGCTGCCGTCGGCGGATTTGCTGGAGGACAACACCATACCTTCCGTTGAGCGGGTGGTGCGGGAGATTCGAGAACGGATCGATTGAAGAACTTCACCGCAGAGACGCAGAGGCGCGGAGAAAACGCAGAGAAGTTCAAATGCGAATTTCTTTGCGTGGGGTTCTCTGCGCCTTTGCGCCTCTGCGGTAGATTTTGAATTTCAGGAGTTAGTAAATATGCAAATGATATTATGTAAGTATTTGTTTTTATTTATTATTTTGTTATCACCCTATGCGCACGCCGTGGATACGATTTTGGTCAACGGCAAGATCATCACCGTCGATGATCGCTATACGATAGCGCAGGCGTTGGCGATTAAAAATCAGCGCATCGTTGCCACAGGCAGCAGCGCCGACGTCCGCAAGCTCGCCGGCAGCAGCACCAAAGTGATCGATCTCAAAGGCCGCACGGTAATTCCGGGTCTGATCGACAACCACTCGCACTGGATACGCGCGGCGGAGCACGACGAGTTGCGCTTCGATGGCGTGACCTCGCGCGCGCAGGCGCTGCAATCGCTTGCGGCGCGTGTACGCATGGCCAAACCCGGCGAATGGGTCACCGTGTTCGGCGGCTGGTCGGAAGAACAATTCACCGATGATCCGCGCGGCTTTCCGCTGGCGGAACTCGACACAATCGCGCCCGATACGCCGCTCGCAGTGCAATCGATCTATAACCATACGTACCTCAACGCGGCGGGATTGCGCGCCGCGAAAATTGACGAGAACACGCCTAATCCGCCGAACGGCACGATTGAAAAAGACGCCAATGGAAAATTAACCGGCGTGATGCGCGGGGCGGGCGGCGTTGCCTTCATCGCCGGCAAAGTGCCCAAGCTCGAAAATGAAGCGCGCATGGTCAACGTGCGCAAGATGGTCACGTATCTCAATTCGCTGGGCATCACAGCCTGGGGCGATGCCGGCGGACGCGGCATGACGGCCAGCCACTACGAGCCGTATCGTCAGCTTGCCGACAAGGGCGAACTCAACGTACGCGTGTTCTGGACCACCATACGCCAGCCTTCGACACCCGAGCAGGTGGATAAAGTGCTGGCAGAAGTTGCCACGCTAAAGCCGTTTCAGGGCAATGATTACATGGATCATATCGGCTGGGGTGAGTCGGTCTACGCGCCCATCACCACGCAACTGCTGCGCGTGCAAAAAGAAGTGAATCGCGATGGCGTTACGCAGATGCAGCGCATTGCCGGCGCGCTGGCGCAGCGCGGCGTTTATCTCAATTCACACGTCGAAATGAACGGTCCCATCGAGCAATTCGTCGCGGCTTATGAAGAACTCAGCAAGACCACGCCGATCAAGGGACTGCGCTGGTCGTTCTCGCACCTGGATCAAATCGACGAACAACAATTGCAACGCATGAAGCGCCTGGGCATGACAGCGCAAATTCACAGCCGGCCGCTGATACAAGGCGTGTTGATGCACAAGGTGCATGGCTCAGCCGCGTGGGACATGCCGCCGTTCCGCCGCGTGCAGGATAGCGGCATTGTGTGGGGACTCGGCTCCGACGCCACGGCCGTGACGACGTCCAATCCGTTCTACACGCTGGCGTTCGCTGTGACTGGCAAGATGGTCGGCGGGCATCACGTCAATCGCCAGAGCATT
>JANMXV010000835.1:0-10827 GCA_031381325.1 Betaproteobacteria bacterium
CAAGGTGCTCGAACGCCTGTTGCTCAAGGGCAATATCGTGGTCAAGAAAGCCTATTGCGACTGGGAGCGCTACCGCGAATTCAAGAAAAACATGCACGAAGCCGCGTTCGAACTGATTGAAATTCCGCACGTACGCCAGTCGGGCAAGAATTCCGCCGATATCCGCATGGTCGTCGATGCCCTGGACTTGTGTTACACCAAATCGCATGTGGATACCTTTGTAATCATTAGCGGTGATTCGGACTTCTCGCCCTTGGTATCGAAACTACGGGAAAACAATAAGGTGGTTATCGGTGTCGGCGTCAAGCAATCGTCCTCCGACCTGTTGGTTGCCAACTGCGACGAATTCATTTTCTACGACGATCTGGTGCGTGAAAAATCGCGCAAGCAATCGCGCAAGAAAAAGCCCGCAGCAGCGGCAAAACCCGGCAAACCCGCGGCAGAGGCGGACAAAACCGCCGAGGCGCTGGACCTGATGATGGAAACCGTCGAAGCGCTATTTGCCGAACGCAGCGCGGAAGAAAAAATCTGGGGCTCCATGGTCAAGCAAGCCCTGAAACGCCGCCGCCCCGGTTTTAACGAGGCGTTTTACGGCTTTCGTTCATTCGGAAAACTGCTGGACGAAGCCCAGGCACGCAAGCTGATCGAACTGGAGCCCGACGAAAAATCAGGCGGCGTAATCATCAAGAGTTTCAATCCGGATTATTGACAGGCACGCCCATAGCACCGTATGAACACACTGCAAATGCCCGCCTGGATCACCCGCATGCTGGTTACGCTGACGACCGTGTCGCTGGTGATACTCGGATTTTTCTTCCTCACCGTGGCGCTTGCCGTTGGCGCGCTGGTTGCGCTGGTGATCGGCGTGCGTTTGTGGTGGACCCTACGCAAGCTCAAACGCGCGCAGTCCGCATCAGACAGCGTAACGGGCGCCGCTGACGCTCGGGTGGTTGAAGGCGAATATCAGGTCATCGAACACGAATCCAGCGTCACGCGCTTGCCGCCGGAACGCTGACGTAGTTTGTGCCATGCGCTCAAAACTAATAACACTCCACCTGCACCGTAGACCTGCGCGCGCGTTCCACCAAATCCGCCGTCTCCACCGATTTCCCGCTCAGTTGCGCCGTCTGATAATTGATTGAATGCGAATCCAGAAAATTAGTGACGGTGGCGAGATTGATGCCGAAATTCACGTTTTGCGGATTGGTCCGTGCTGTAGACAGCAAGCGCGCGCGCACGATGCCGACCAGATTGCCGCTGCGGTCGAATATCGGCCCGCCGCTGGAACCCGGTTGCACGGTGGCGGAAATCTGAAACGCCGAGGTGTCGTCATTCAGCCCGCTCATGGCATTGACGATGCCCGAGGTAACCACGGCCCCCGACGACAGTACGCCTTTGAGCGGATAGCCGATGGCAATGATGTCGTCACCCAGGCGCACATTGCGGCCCGCGCGCAGTTTCGCCGCGGGTAAACCCGAACTTTCCGCACGCAACAGCGCCAGGTCATTGCGGGCGTCTTTGGCGACCATCTTTACCGATAGGCCCAGCGGTTGAATACGTATGCGTACGCAGTTATTGATAACGTGCTCGTTGGTCACGATGTCGCCGGTGTCGCTCACCACCACCCCGCTGCCATACGCACCGGTGCGCGGGCCGCTGCTTGCGCCGGGCTTGGCGGTAATCTGCGCGGTGATAATGCTCACCCTATTTGACGAGGCAACGGTTTTCGATTGTTTCTCAGCCTCCTGAATCTCGCCCGCCGACAGGGTTTTAGTCAGCCGCTCTTTGCCGCCCGCAACGCTTTTCAAAACAAGCTCACTGGCGTTGGCTGGGATCGCCGAGTACCACGCATAGGCCAGCAGCGGATTTTTTGCCGCGCCGCCGCGGCCGAATTCATACACATTAGCTATCCACTGAAACGCTTCGTAGTTATTGGCGGCGGCCGCACGGTACAACCAGCGCAGCGCCTCGGCGCCGTCCGCGCTGACTCCGCGCCCCATCGCATATATGCGACCGGCGGCCGTCATGCCGCCGGAGTAGCCCAGCTCGCCGGATTTTTTATACCAATCAAGCGCCACCAGATTGTCCTGCGTGATGCCCGCGAGCCCCAATTCGGTAAAAGCCCCTATCGAGTGCATCGCCGCCGCGTTTTTCTGCTCCGCCGCCAGCTTAAACCAGGCGAGTGCGTTGATCTCGTCTTTGGGGTAGCCATTAGCGGCATTCGCGAGCCATACACCAATAGCGTTCTGCGCGGCAGCTTCGCCTTTATCTGCTGCCTGACGCACCAACTCCGCGCCCTTTGCGGCATCACGCGCCACCAGGTTGCCGATCATATGCATGCTGCCCAACAGATACGTCGCACGGATATTGCCGGCCGCCTGCGACCGGGTAATGTAGTCGCGCGCCTTCAGTTCGTCGCGTGCGCCGCCCAGACCGCGCATCAGCATCTCGCCCATATACGTCATCGCCTGCGCATCGCCCTCCTCCGCCGCGCCGGCGAGTTCTTTGCGCGCATCGGCGTAACGCGCCTGCGTGAACGCGTCCACGCCCTCAGGCACGCCGGCGTAAGCGCGAATTGAACACCATGCGCTCGCCAGCGCGCACAAAACCAACAGGCGTTTCAGCAGGTTTAATTGATTCACGGGTTTTCCTGGCAACCTTTGGGCAGACAATTTATCCCATCATACACTTGCTGCGCGGCACGCCACAGCGCCGCCCAAAGCACGCTGCAGCGGGTAATCTATTGTTTTTATAAAACAAATTTTATACGGCGTAAATTTTATACGACGTTGTGGCGGCTGCACCTCATATACAATGCGTGCTCCCCCAAACATCCGGCACGCGCAAACTGATCGTGGCTACTGAAATCCACTGGTGCAAAATTTCCCAATCGGGCCTGCTGCGTTTTGACGGTGCTGAAGCGTTATCGTTCCTGCAAGGCCAGCTCACCAACAATATCAATGCGTTAACCGGAACGCGCAGCCAGTATTCCGGCTACTGCACACCCAAAGGACGATTGCTGGCCACCCTGCTGCTGTGGCAATGCGACGGCGCGGTTCACATGATGCTGCCACGCGCGTTGTGTGAGCCGGTGCGCAAGCGGCTATCGATGTACATACTGCGCGCCAAGGTCAAGACGGCCGACGTTTCCAGCGAACACGTTTTGTTCGGCTTAACGGGCGCTGATGCGGCATCATTAGTCGCCGCTATTGTGCATACAGCGGCGGGTGCCGTGCCGGCTGCGATTCACGATGTCGTGCCCAGTGACGGCTTCTTCGTGCTTATGCTGCCGGTGCAGCGTTACCTCATTGTGGCGACGCTGGCGCAGGCGCCCCGCATTGAGGCCGCGCTGGCAGCGGCCGCGACAGAATCGCCCGAAACGCTGTGGTCCGCGCTGGATATCGAAGCCGGCATTCCAAGCGTAGTCGCCGCAACGCAAGAACAATTCGTGCCGCAAACCGTGAACTTTGATCTCATCGGCGCGGTCAGCTTTGACAAGGGCTGCTATCCCGGCCAGGAAATCGTCGCACGCGCGCATTACCTCGGCAAGGTTAAGCAGCGCATGGTGCGCGCGCGCGTCATTGCGAATGTCGCGCAAGGAGTACCCAAGGCAGGCGACAAGTTGTACTCCGAACTTTATGGCGATCAAGCCAGCGGCATGATCGTAGCTGCCGTAGCCGCGGACAGCGGCGGCTACGACGTGCTGGCGGTGATACAAGCCAGCAGCATAGAAAAGTCAGATGTTCACTGGCAAGCTCCGGACGGCCCGGCGTTGGAAATAAAACCGCTGCCCTACGCCGTAAAATAGTGCCATGTGTTTGATTTTATTTGCATTTCAGGCGCACGCCGAATACCCGCTGGTGGTCGCCGCCAATCGCGACGAAGCCTACGCACGACCGGCCGCACAGGCGGCGTTCTGGCTCGATCATCCCGATGTTTACGGCGGACGTGATCTGGAAATGGGCGGTGCGTGGATCGGTATCACACGTTCAGGACGCTTCGCCGCCGTCACCAATTTTCGTGACGGTTATCCCAAAGGCATCGCACCCCGCTCGCGCGGCGATCTGGTCGGCGGCTATCTAACCGGCACGCAAGCCGCGCAACCCTATCTGCAAAGCGTTGCCGCGTTTCAATCCGAATACGCCGGCTTCGGCACACTCGCAGGCGACATGAATTCGCTTTGGTATTTGTCCAACTACGGCAACGGCATTGAAGCCGTTGCACCCGGTGTGCATGGCTTGAGTAACCATTTGCTCGATACGCCATGGCCCAAAGTCAGCGGCGGCAAGCACGAACTCGCGACGCTGCTCGACCATGACTCAGGTTTAGGGCCGGACAAATTATTTGAAATGCTGGCCGACCGCAGCATTGCCGCCGAGAACGCGCTACCCAACACCGGCGTGAGCATTGCGCGCGAAAAACAACTCGGCCCGAAATTCATTGCAGTCGACGATCGCTACGGCACGCGCGCATCCACCGTCATCATCGTCAACCGGCTGGGCGAGGTGTACTACGCCGAACGCAGCTTTGGCGGCCATGGAAAATTCCTCGGCGAAGTTACGCAGCAATTCAATCTTTCAGCATAAGCCGCATCACGCGGTGCGCAATGCCCGCTTCCATGAATTCGGGGCCGTACGCAGTAAACCCTTGTTTTTCATAAAACTTTATCGCGTGGATTTGCGCATGCAGCACGGCCTCTTCAAACTGCGATTGGCGGGCAAGCTTGAGCAACGCCACCAGTAGCGCACGCCCCACGCCGCGTCCGCGCCACGATTTAAGTACTGCCATGCGGCCTATGTGCCCGTCCGGCAGCAAACGCCCGGTGCCTATGGGTACTAGTGGCACACCATCCGCCAACGCCAGCACGTGCCGGCTCACGGCATCAAAGTCGTCCCACTCCTGCTCTTCCGGCACCTGCTGCTCAACCACAAACACCGCACGGCGTATCGCCTGCAATTCAGCGGCGCGCGCGGGCCATTGCACGGTGTGAACCGAAAATGCTGCGGTCTCGTTCATTCGGAAATCGCTGCTGGTTGGAAACACATAGTATAGAGTGCCATTGCAAATATCGGGCTAGAATCAATCTGGAAATACAGCAGAGGGTAACGCATCGTGTTGACGCGTCACCCCTGAACGTCGTGCCGTTGCCGCTATAATCACCGGGACTATTTCACGCGAGGATACCCTTGAAACTCCTGCTTGCCTTGTCGCGCGTGATCGACGCCATCAACGAACGCATCGGTCACGCGATCTATTGGCTGGTGCTGGCTACGGTGTTGATCAGCGCGGCCAATGCCACGGTGCGCAAAGTGTTCAACTACAGTTCGAACTCGTTTCTCGAGATCCAGTGGTATCTGTTTTCGATGATCTTTTTGTTCTGCGCGGGCTACACCTTAAAGCACAACGAGCACGTGCGCATCGACATTATCACCGCCCGTTTCTCGGCACGGGTGCGTGCGGGAATCGACATTTTCGGCACGCTTTTTTTCCTGCTGCCGATGGCAATGTTGATCATGTGGCTGTCGTGGCCGCTGTTCGTGGATGCCTACACAAGGAATGAAGTATCCACCAATGCCGGCGGCCTGATCATCTGGCCTGCCCGTCTGATGGTGCCTGTCGGATTCTTCCTGCTGATCGCGCAGGCGGTCTCGGAATTGACCAAGCGCATTGCCTTCTTGCAAGGGCTGATCCCGGACCCCGGTGAAAAAATCGTCACCCAAACAGCGCAAGAAGCATTAGCCGAGGAAATCCTGCGCACGCGCGGCGAACAGTCGCTCGCCGCGGAAATTGAAGGCGCCGCTAAAAATCCGGGGGCGCAAAAGTGACCGCCTTCCTGATCGACAACATCGCGCCGCTGATGTTCGTGGCACTGGTCATTGTGCTGCTCATGGGCTACCCCGTAGCATTCTCGCTGGCTGCGGTGGGCCTCGGTTTCGGCGTGCTGGGTATCGAGCTCGGCCTGTTGCAACCGTCGCTGCTGCAGGCGCTGCCGGAACGCATCTGGGGCGTGATGTCCAATGACACGCTGCTGGCGGTGCCGTTCTTCACCTTCATGGGGCTGATTCTCGAACGCAGCGGCATGGCCGAAGACCTGCTCGATACCATCGGCCAGTTGTTCGGGGCGGTGCGCGGCGGACTGGCCTATGCGGTGATCTTCGTCGGCGCGCTGCTGGCCGCAACCACCGGCGTGGTCGCCGCGTCGGTCATTTCGATGGGCCTTATCTCGCTGCCGATCATGCTGCGCTACGGCTACGACCGCCGGCTCGCATCGGGCGTGATCGCGGCATCGGGAACACTGGCGCAGATTATTCCGCCATCGCTGGTGTTGATCATCATGGCCGACCAACTGGGCCGTTCAGTGGGCGACATGTATGCCGGTGCATTTGTTCCGGGCATTATGCTGGCGGGTTTTTACGCGGTCTACGTTTTGGCGACGACCTTTTTCAAGCCGGAATGGGCGCCGGCGCTGCCTGTTGAAGCGCGAACCCTGCGTGAAGCGGACGGCACGCCGGGCAACCGCTCGTTGCTGGTGCTGACGTTTATCACAATAGCCATCGCCGTGGCGTTCTGGATGATTTACTACAACCAGCGCCACCCCGATATTTCAAGCGACGAACGCATCGTGGTCACCACGTCAGTCGCAATCGGCGCAGCATTCTTCGCTGCCGTCATCAACAAAGGGCTGAAGCTCAATCTGCTGTCGCGCATGGCCGAGCGCGTCACCTTTGTACTGATACCGCCGCTGGCGCTGATTTTTCTGGTGCTGGGCACGATCTTCCTCGGCGTGGCCACGCCCACCGAAGGCGGCGCGATGGGCGCCACCGGCGCGCTGATCATGGCGCTGGCACGCAAGCGTCTGTCGTATCCGCTGCTCAAGCAGGCGATGAATGTCACCGCCAAGTTGTCGACGGTTGTGGTGTTCATTTTGATTGGCGCACGCGTGTTCAGCCTGACGTTCTACGGCGTCAACGGCCATGTGTGGGTCGAGCATCTGCTCACCAGCTTGCCGGGCGGGCAGCTTGGTTTTCTGATCGTGGTCAACGTCTTGATCTTCCTGCTGGCGTTCTTCCTCGACTTCTTTGAGCTCGCGTTTATTGTGGTACCGCTGCTCGCGCCCGTCGCCGAAAAACTCGGCATCGACCTCATCTGGTTCGGCGTGCTGCTGGGCGTGAATATGCAGACCTCGTTCATGCATCCGCCGTTCGGATTCGCGCTGTTCTACCTGCGCAGCGTCGCGCCAGCCAAGGAATTTCTGGATAGGCACACCGGGCGCAGGACAGCCCCCGTCACCACCGGGCAGATTTACTGGGGCGCAGTTCCCTTTGTGTTAATCCAGATTGTCATGGTCGGGCTCATCATCGCCTTCCCCAATATCGTGTCGGGCGGCCTCGATACCAAAGCGAAAGTTGATATTCAGAACATTCATATCAACGTTCCTGCCGCAGTATCAACACCGGGCGCTTTCGGCGCCAGCAGCACGGAGCAGGACGATGTTACCAAGGCGCTGGAGCGTGAAATGAGCGGCGCGCCTGCGCAGAAGCCGCCCGAGGCGAAGAAGTAACGCCCCAAAACAAACGGCACGCCCACGATGCACTCGCTGGACGCGCCATCCTTGTACTGCTTAACCACGGAACACACGGAATACACGGAAAAATTCGCGTGCGGTTCTTGCCGTGTATTCCGTGGCCGATTTAGGTGTAGCGAGTCCTTTAGCGGAAGCTGCAATCAAGCCACGTGAGCTTACCGCTTTTGTCCCAGCCGCTCAGCAGCAAGCATGAAGTTGTCAAAGCGGTTTTCGGCCACTGAAAACCACTCAACCTGTTCACTGCGGAACTTCTTCCACGGCTCGTAAATCGTCTTGAATTTTACATTCTTGCTGGCGATATCTTCATACGTTTCACGCGTCGCCTTGTAGCAAGCTGCCATGATCTCGTTCGAGAACGGCATCAGCTTGACCCCATTGGCGATGAGTCGTTTCAGTGCAGGCGGATTCACCGCGTCATACTTCGCCAGCATGTTGAGATTCGCCTCATGGCAGGCGCATTCCAGTATCGCCTGATAGTCCTTCGGCAGATCATTAAACGCCTTGATGTTTACAAAGAGATCCACCTCGGCACCGCCCTCCCACCAACCGGGGTAATAGTAGAACTTGGCGACTTTGTAGAAACCAAGTTTTTCATCGTCATACGGTCCCACCCATTCCACCGCATCGATCGTGCCCTTTTCCAACGCCGGATAGACGTCTGCGCCGGCAATCTGCTGCGGAACCACGCCAAGTTTGGCGAGCGGCAGTCCGGCGGTACCGGCAACGCGAAACTTGAGACCCTTGAGATCGGCCACTGTCTTGATCTCCTTGCGGAACCAGCCTCCCATTTGCACACCGGTATTGCCGGCGCCGAAGCTGACGATGTTGTATTCCTTCAGGAAGTCGTTGTAGAGCTGACGACCACCGCCATGCATCATCCACGCATTTTGCTGGCGCGCATTCATGCCAAACGGAATACAAGTGCCAAACGCAAACGTCGGGTCCTTGCCGAAGAAGTAATACGGTGCGGTGTGCGCACATTGAACGGTTGCGTTCTGAACGGCATCCACCACACCAAACGGCGGCACGATTTCGCCGCCTGCGAACACCTGGATCTGAAACTTGTTATTAGTGGCTGCTGCAACGCGCTTGGAAATGACCTCTGCGCCGCCAAAAACCGTATCCACGCTTTTCGGAAAGCTGGATGCAAGGCGCCATTTGACCTCCGGCGCGGACTGCGCGAATGCCGGCGCCGCACCGGCCGCGAGTATGCCGGCCAGACCTGTGTTGGTTAGAAATGAACGACGTTCCATTTTTATCTCCTTCCTGAATCAGTGAAAATACAAGCCGCCATTCATCAGATAAGCCTGCCCCGTGATATATCCCGCGTCTTCGCTCGCGAGATAGAGCATCAGCGACACGACTTCCTTCGGTTTGCCCAGGCGGCGTATCGGCTGCTGCGCCTTGAGACCTTTGGGTTTCTGAAATGAATCACGCTCGACATCGATAGTGCCGGGGCCGATGCAATTGGCAGTGATTTCATGCTCGGCGAATTCGCGCGCCATGCCGCGCGTAAAACCGATGATGCCGAGCTTCGCCATGCCCTTGGTCACGCTGCCGCCCAGAAACGGATCGACACCGGAAATGTTGATTATGCGTCCCCACTTCTGCTTGATCATGGCCGGCAATACCGCTTTGCAAATGTTGCGCGGCCCGCCGAGATTCACACGAAAGCTGTTTTCCCAAACCTCGTCGCTGACCGCGAGAAAACCGCCTTCCGCACCGCGATCCACGGCATTGTTGATCACCACATGCACGGTGCCGAGTTCAGCCAGCGTTTTCTCCACAAACCGGTTCACCGATGCGCCATCAGCCACGTCACACTGTTCGGCGACGACCTTCACGCCCAGAGCCCGCGCTTCCTTGGCCACATCATTCAGGCGATCCATTTTGGAGCTGGTGCAGATGGCGAGATTCGCGCCTTCGCGCGCGAACGAAGTCGCGGCCAGCGCACCAATGTTGCGGCTCGCACCGGTGATCAAAACCGTTTTCCCTTTGAGTCCTGTGTCCATGAAATTCTCCGTGTTCTTTGCCACGCATTGAACCTGTGCGTTATATCATACGCGCTTGCTACCAAAGGAAGCCACCATGCCCAAAGCCCAGCTCTCCACTGGCATTGAAATGCATTACGAGATCGACGACTACACCGATCCGTGGAAAAAACCTGCAACCGTGCTGATGCTGCACGGCAACCTCGAATGCAGCGCCTCGTGGTATGCGTGGGTGCCCGTACTCGCGCGGCACTTTCGTGTGGTACGGCCCGATATGCGCGGCTACGGGCAATCGACACCGCCGGTGCCGGCGGATTATCCATGGACCATCGATGTACCCATCGATGATTTCATCAAGCTCATGGATCAACTCGGCATCGACAAATTTCACCTGATAGCAGCCAAGATCGGCGGCTTCATCGCGCGCCGCTTTGCCGCACGATTTCCCGACCGCGTGTTGAGCCTGACGGTAATCGGCACGCCGCCGCCGATTTACGACACCGCCGCGCGCGTGGAATCGCTGACCAAAGACATTTCCGAAAACGGCATCGAACCGTGGGCGCGGCGCACCATGAGCGGCCGCCTCGGCAAAAACTTTTCGCCTGAAGGCACTGAATGGTGGATCAAAATGATGGCGCGAACGCCGGTGTCAACCCAGCTTTGTTTTGTGAAAAATATTCCCAAAGCCGACATCACCGCCGATCTGCCGCGCATCCAATGCCCGACGTTGGTGATCACCACCGAGGGCAGCGCACTAGGCTCCGTGGATTCCATGCGCCAGTGGCAACAGACCATTCCGAATTCGAGGCTGCTGGTGCTGCCGGGAGATTCGTATCACGCAGCGGCGAGCGACGCCGATGTGTGCGCGCGTGCGACGCTGAAATTCATGCTTGAATCCAGGTCTTAGTTCGCCTTAAGCCCCGCGCTCTGGATCACCTTCGCCCACTTGTCGAATTCAGACTTCATGTAGGCGCCAAACTCCTGCGCGCTGCTGGTACGCACGTCGAGCCCCTGAAGGGTAAGCACCTGCCTGACGTCGGGCGCATTCAATGCTCGCGTGATTTCGGCGTGATAGCGGTTGATAATCGCGGCTGGCGTCTGCGCCACCGTGACAAAACCGTACCAGTTGTCCGCTTCGAAGCCCGGCAAACCGGTTTCGGCAACCGTCGGCAGATCGGGAAGCGCCGCTGCGCGCCGCGCGGTCGTCACAGCCAGCGCGCGAATCTTGCCCGCCTTGGCCTGTGGCACTGC
>JANMXV010000395.1:0-4446 GCA_031381325.1 Betaproteobacteria bacterium
CGCACCTGGGAACTCACACGCAAGCCGTCGGTCAGCCCGCACTGCGGCCTGGGTTCCAATCTGATCTTGCAGATCAAACAAAACCGCGTGATGCGTGCCTTGCCGCTTGAGAACGAAGCGATCAACGAGTGCTGGATTTCGGACAAGGATCGTTTTTCGTATGAAGCGCTTAATTCCGACCAGCGGCTCGCGCGCCCGATGCTGAAGCAGGGCGGTGCGTGGAAAGAAGTGGATTGGCAAACCGCGCTGGATTTTGTGGCCAGGGAATTGAAGCGCATCGCCGCCGCGCACGGGCCGCAATCGATCGGTGCGCTGGCGACGCCGCATCAAACCGTTGAAGAGTTGCATCTGCTGCAAAAAGTAGTGCGCGGTCTGGGCTCAAGCAATGTCGATTTCCGCTTGCGTCAGGCTGACTTTGCTGCTGATGGCAAGATGGCCGGTGCGCCGTGGCTGGGCATGGACATCGCCGAAGTGTCGCAGTTGGATCGCGTGCTGGTGGTGGGTTCCACGCTGCGCAAGGATCATCCGCTGATCGCGCATCGTTTGCGGCAGTCTGCGAAAAAATTATTGAAAATAAACATTTTGCATGCCGTAGATGACGATCTGCTGATGCGCGTGGCGCATAAGGCTATTGTTGCTCCGGCGGCTATGGTAGATGCGCTCGCGCAGGTGGTGAAAGCGGCGGCAATGGCCAAAAATGTCGCGGTGCCTGAGATTGCACATGCGCTTGTCGCGAGCGTCACTGTCACCGATGCAGCCCAACGCATCGCGAGTAGTCTCGCAGACGGCAAGGATGTTGCGGTGTTTCTCGGCAACTTCGCACAGCACCACGCGCAGGCATCGCAACTGCACGCACTGGCGCAGGCGTTGGCTGAAATAATCGGCGGACGATTGGGTTTCCTCGGCGAGGCAGCGAATAGTGTGGGCGGGTACGTTGTGAATGCCATGCCATCGAGCAGCGGCGCAAACGCAGGACAGATGATCGCGAATCCGCTCAAGGCGTACGTGTTGCTCGGCGTCGAGCCCGAACTCGAACTGCATGATCCAAGACTGGCAGTCGCGGCGATGCAGCAGGCTGAACTGGTAGTCGCGCTGAGCGCCTATCAGCACAAGGCGGTTGATTACGCGCAGGTGTTGCTGCCGATTGCGCCGTTTACCGAGACGGCGGGCACCTTCATCAATACGGAAGGCCGCGCGCAAAGTTTTCAGGGCGTGGTGCAGCCGTTGGGCGAAACGCGTCCGGCGTGGAAGGTATTGCGCGTGCTGGGTAACTTGCTGGGTCTTGCGGGTTTTGATCAGCAAAGTGCTGACGATGTGCGCTTCGAAGCACTGGCTGCCGATAATAAAAACATCAATAAAAACAATAAGTTGGAGTCGTTTTATATCGGCAGCCTGGCAACGGATTCAAGCCTGCAACGCATCGCTGAAACGCCGATCTATGCGGCCGATGCCATTGCGCGTCGCGCGCCGTCGCTGCAAAAAACCCGCGATGCTCTGCCGCCGGTAGCAAGCATGAATCACGCACTGGCCGACAAACTCGGTTTGCGCGATGGCGATAGCGTGCGCGTGCGTCAGGGCGGCGGCGAGGCCGTGGTCGCCTATGTGCTGGACGACAAATTGCCCGCCGACTGCATACGGCTTGCTGCAGCACGTGAAGAAACCGCTGCGTTGGGCGCGGCATCGGCTGAACTCACCATCGAACGCATTGCCGGACAACAAAAGGTGGCGGTGTGAGCGCGGTGAGTACAATTTGCCAGCCCATCATAAACCTAGGCTACTGGCTGTGGGCCTTGCTGGCGGCCGTGGTGGCATGGGTATTCGGCAACGAGATCGCGCCGTATGTGTTGTATGGCGTGAAAATTCTGCTGCTGATTCTTTGCATTGTAGTGCCGCTGATGCTCAGCGTTGCCTACCTCACGCTGTGGGAGCGCAAGGTCATCGGCTGGATACAACTGCGCTTGGGACCTAATCGTGTTGGGCCGCTGGGGTTGCTTCAGCCGATCGCCGACGGGCTCAAATTGCTGGTGAAGGAAATTATTATTCCTTCCAGCGCCAACAAGTTGCTGTTCGTGGTGGCGCCGGTTTTGGCGATTATGCCGGCGCTGGCGGCGTGGGCGGTGGTGCCGTTCGATGCGGAAATGGTGCTGGCGAATATCGACGCGAGCCTCTTATACATCATGGCCATTACCTCGATGGGGGTGTATGGCGTGATCATCGCGGGATGGGCATCAAACTCCAAATATGCCTTCATCGGCGCCATGCGCTCGGCGGCGCAGATCGTGTCGTATGAAATCGCCATGGGCTTCGCGCTGGTAGGCGTGCTGATGGCGGCGCAGAGCCTGAATCTGGTTGAGATCGTCAAAGGCCAGCAGAGTGCATACGGCCTGTTCGGCTGGTTCTGGATTCCGCTGTTTCCGCTGTTTCTGACTTACCTGATTGCGGGTGTAGCGGAAACCAACCGCGCGCCGTTTGACGTGGCCGAAGGCGAATCGGAAATTGTCGCGGGTTTTCACGTCGAATACTCGGGCATGACCTTTGCGATATTCTTCCTCGCCGAATACGCCAACATGATACTGGTGTCGATGTTGTGCGCCCTGATGTTCCTGGGTGGTTGGTTGTCCCCGTTTCCGGCGTCGTGGGGCGTGCTGGGCGCATCGAGCTTTCTGTGGCTGCTGTTCAAGGCGTTTCTGGTGGTGTCGAGCTTCCTGTGGTTTCGCGCGACGTTCCCGCGCTACCGCTACGACCAGATCATGCGGCTGGGCTGGAAGGTATTCATTCCAGTGACCCTGGTGTGGATTACTGTGTTGGGCGCGTGGATGCAGACGCCCTTGTGGCTGTGGTGGAAGTCATGAGGTGGAAGTGAGCAAATGAGCATGATCGACAAGGTACGCGGATTTTTCCGCACCTTCCTGTTGTTCGAACTGGTGAAGGGCATGATGCTTACTGGCCGTTACCTGTTCGCGCGCAAAATCACCGTACAGTTCCCCGAGGAAAAGACGCCGCAAAGCGGACGCTTCCGCGGCTTGCATGCGCTGCGCCGCTATCCCAACGGCGAAGAGCGTTGCATCGCCTGCAAACTGTGCGAAGCGGTGTGCCCAGCGCTGGCGATTACCATCGAATCCGAGCAGCGCGACGACGGCTCGCGCCGTACCACGCGCTACGACATTGATCTCACCAAATGCATTTTCTGCGGTTTTTGCGAAGAATCGTGTCCGGTGGATGCCATCGTGGAAACGCGAATCTTTGAGTATCACGGCGAGAAGCGCGGCGACCTGATCTACACCAAGCCCATGCTGCTCGCGATCGGCGATGCCTACGAAGAACAAATTGCGAAAGATCGCGCGGACGATGCGCGGTACCGGTAAGTCTGATGAAGGAATGTGAGAACCGTGAAAGGGTAAAGGCGTGAAGGCGTGAAGGGGGTAATGCTCGCGGTTCATTTCCGCATCTCATTGGAAACCGCGAGAGGGGTTGCCGTACCCCATTCACGCCTTCACTCCTTCACGTCTTCACATTATTGACATGTCTTTCCAAACCTTCATCTTCTATTTTCTGTCCACGGTGCTGATCGTGGCGGCGGTGGGCGTTATCACGGCGCGCAACCCCATCCATGCGGCGTTGCTGTTGGTGCTGGCGTTTTTTACGTCATCCGGTATTTGGCTGCTATTGCAGGCGGAGTTTCTGGCGATTGCGCTGGTGCTGGTCTACGTCGGCGCGGTGATGGTGTTGTTTCTGTTCGTGGTGATGATGCTCGACATCAATCTCGCGAAGCTGCGCGAAGGCTTCTGGCGTTATCTGCCGATGGGGGGCGCGGTGGGGCTGTTGCTGGTGGTGGAAATGAGCATGATCCTGATCAGCCGTTCGAGCGGGTTTGGGGAGGCGCCGGCGCCGCCCTCGCTGCCCGCCGGATACAGCAATACCAAGGAACTGGGCCTGCTGCTTTACACCGAGTATGTCTACCCGTTTGAAATCGCGGCGGTCATTCTATTGGTGGCGATCGTGGCGGCGATTGCGCTGACGTTGCGCAAGCGCAAGCTGTCCAAGTATATGGATCCGTCGGCGCAAATTGGCGTGCAGCGTAAAGATCGTGTGCGTATCGTCACCATGGCCAGCGAAGTTCGTCAGGATGGGAAGGAGGGCGGCAAGTCATGATTCCGCTTTCCAGTTACCTGATTCTGGGCGCGATACTGTTTGCGATCTCGGTGGTCGGCATATTTCTTAATCGCAAGAACATCATTATTTTGCTGATGGCGATTGAATTGATGCTGCTGGCAGTCAACATGAACTTCGTCGCGTTCTCGCATTACCTGAATGACCCGGCGGGGCAGATCTTCGTGTTTTTCATACTCACCGTCGCCGCTGCAGAGTCGGCCATCGGCCTGGCGATTCTGGTGGTGCTGTTTCGCAACCGCGCTTCGATCAACGTGGACGAGCTCGACGCCTTGA
>JANMXV010000409.1:0-15689 GCA_031381325.1 Betaproteobacteria bacterium
CGTTAATCCAGTACTCGGGTTTGTATAAACGCGTTACGATACACAAAACCGAGACTAGGCTGAATGCGTGAATGCAAATAGGGCGTCGTTACAGTTGCTTACATATAGGCTGCCGTCCGTAACATTCTACTTACAACTTGCTGTGAGCATGGGTCAACGATGCGGGTGCGATAACGTTTTTTATCGCAAGGGAACGCGATTTGCAAGTAACGCGAAACTGACGCCAACGTTTTAATGTTCTAACGTACTTAGCCGAAGAGAAAGGCACGATGAAAACCTTGATCGCAGTACTGATGCTGAGTGGTATGTTGTCGATGCAGCCGGCCATTGTAGTGGCCGGACGCTTCGATGGCGCACCGTTAAGTGTACAGGATCGGGGTTTCGGTGCCGGCGGCGGACATGACCGGCGGCAGGTTCGCGAAACGCGGTCTGCGCAACCGCTCCCTCAACCGCCGAGGGAGCGTGCGCGCGGGCAACTGACGGAAGATGAACGCCGCCAGTTGCATCGTGATCTCGATAAGGCGAACCGCGAGCTGTATGGCGGTAACCGTCGTCGAACCGTACCCGCAGACTAAGGAATTTATCTTGAAAAATACCATTAAAAACAAGTTGTTAGCAGTTATTTTTGCAGCGCTTCTGCCGCTCACTGCGGGGGCTGCGGACGGCCTGCCGGGCGCAACCGTCAAGCCCGAGGGTAAAGCTATGTCTGGTCCGTCGGCAGAAGAACAAAAAGCGCGTATGGAGCAATGCAAAGCCAATCCGGAAAAATGCCGTGCTGAACGCCAGTCGCGCCGCGAGCAAATGTGCAAAGACAATCCGGCGCGTTGCAAGGAAATGAAAGACCGGCAGGAAAAGCGCATGGCCGAATGCAAAGCCAATCCGGAGAAATGCCGTGCCGATAAAAAGGCGCGCTTCGAGCAGATGTGCAAGGACAATCCGGCGCGCTGCAAAGAGATGAAAGAAAATATGGAAAAGCGCCGCGCCGAATGCAAGACCAATCCGGAAAAATGCCGCGCCGACAAGAAAGCGCAGTTCGAGCAACGTTTTAAGCGCGCGGATGCGGATGGCAACGGCATGATCAGCCGTGCCGAGGCCGCGAAAAGCCTGCCGCGTCTGGCGCGCAGATTCGAGCGCTTTGACACCAACAAGGACGGTCAAGTGACTGTGGACGAAATTGCGGCAGCGCGCAAGGCAAAATTCGAGCGGCGTAAGCCGCGCCCGGAAGCCGGCAAAATCTAAGGGGCAGGCATCATGTGCCGGATATTGTCAGCGCTGATAGCGATAGGGTTAAGCGGGGCAGTGTCGCTTGCGGCGGCTGCCCCGCTGGGTTTTGATGATGCGCGGCACTTGCTCACGCGCACCAGCTATGCGGCGCCACCAGCCGATATCGAAAGTTTTTCCAAGCTCACGCGCGAGCAGGCGGCGGATCGCCTGCTGTCGTGGACGGACAAACCGCGCGTCACGCCGCCGCCCGCGTGGGTGCGCGAGCTGGTGGTGCCGGGTTCGAGCGTGCGTACGATGAGCGTTGAAGAACGTCGCGATTATCAGCGTACCAACGTCGCGCGCGGCCTGGAAATGCGCGGCTGGTGGTTGCAGGAAATGGTCACCACAGCGAGCCCGCTCACTGAGAAAATGGTGTTGTTCTGGCACAACCATTTTGTATCAAGTCAGCAAAAGGTGCGTCAGCCGCAATATTTGTATCGCCAGAATCTGCTGCTGCGCGAACATGCGCTGGGTAATTTTGGCGCGTTTTTACACGCCATTGCGCGCGATCCGGCGATGGTGATTTACCTCGACAACGCGTCGAATCGCAAAGGGCAGCCCAACGAAAACTTTGCGCGTGAAGTGATGGAGTTGTTTACGCTGGGCGAGGGCAACTACAGCGAACGCGATATCAAGGAAGCCGCACGCGCATTCACCGGCTGGAGCATTGACGGCGACAAGGGTGAATTCCTGTTTCGCAGCTTCGCGCACGACGATGGTGAAAAAACCGTGCTGGGCCGCACGGGCCATTTTGATGGCGGCGCCGTGCTCGATATTTTGCTGGCGCAACCGCAGACCGCTGAATTCATCGTGCGCAAACTGTGGCGCGAATTCGTTTCACCGAACCCGGATCCTGCCGAAGTGCAGCGCATCGCGGCTGTATTTCGCGACAGCCGCTACGATATACGCGTGGCGCTGCGCGCGTTGCTGACCTCGGATGCGTTTTACGCGCCGCAGGTTCGCGCCACGCTGGTGAAATCGCCGGTGGATTTGGTAGTGGGCACGTTGCGTCAGTTTCAGTTCAGCACCGGCGATGTGCAGCCGTTTGCACTGGCGGTGGCGCAACTGGGACAAAATTTGTTTTCGCCGCCCAACGTCAAGGGCTGGCCCGGCGGCGAGGCGTGGATTAACTCGAGCACGTTGCTCGCGCGCAAGCAGTTTCTTGACCGGCTGTTCCGCGCCGAAGAAATGCGTCCGGCGATGGGGATGGCAGCCAATATCACGCAGGCGCCACCAGCCAAGGGGGGTGGTCCGGCAAATGAAATGCGCCAGCGGCTGCTGCGTGCCATGGCGGAAGTTCAGTTTGATAGTCAGCACTGGTTGCAACAAGCCGGCGGCGAATCCGCGCGCGTGCAGCGGCTGGTGCTGGCAACCGCGCCGCAGCATTCCTTGCCGCCGGGCGCCTCCGGTATGGATCTCATCCGGCGCTTGACGCAAGACCCCGTGTATCAGTTGAAGTAGAAGGTGAGTTCATGAATCGACGTGATTTTTTTAATTTTGCCGTAGCCGGCGGCGCGCTCGCGTGGTTGCCGCTGCCAGCGTCGGCTGCGGCGAATTATCAGAAACTGCTGATCCTGGTGGAACTTAAAGGCGGCAACGACGGCTTGAACACCGTCATTCCGTACGCCGACGCGCAGTATGCCGCGCTGCGCCCGCGTCTTGCTGTAGCGCGTGATCAAGTACTGCAACTGGACGAGAATACGGGCCTCAACCCTGCGTTGTCGCCGTTGATGCCGCTGTGGAAAGCGGGCGAAGTGGCGGTGGTGCAGGGCGTGGGTTATCCGTCGGCCAATCTTTCGCATTTTCGTTCGATTGAAATTTGGGACACTGCCTCGAAAAGCAGCGAATACCTGCAAACCGGCTGGCTCACGCGAGCGTTTGCGCAAGCGCCGGTGCCTCGCGCCTACGCGGCGGACGCCGTGGTGGTCGGCAGCGCGGAAATGGGGCCGTTTTTGGGCGGCGGCACACGCACGATTGCGCTGACCAACACCGAGCAGTTTTTGCAGCAGGCCAAGCTCGCGGTTGCGTCGGGGCAGGCGCACAACACGGCACTCAATCACATACTGCGCGTGGAACAGGACATCGTGCAGGCGGCGTCAGGATTGAATACGAATCAGACTTTTCGCACGGTCTTCCCGCAAACGGCGTTTGGCAACGCCATTCGTACTGCCGCTCAAGTGGCTGCCAGCCGCTCGGGCGTGGCGGCACTTAAGGTATCGCTTAACGGATTTGATACGCACAGCGGCCAAAGCGGGACCCACACCCGTCTGCTCAAGGACCTGGCCGAAGGCTTGGTCGCTTTGAAAGGCGCGTTGAGCGAAATCGGTCGTTGGGACGATACGCTGATCGCGACGTACGCGGAATTCGGCCGCCGACCGCGCGAAAACGCCAGTGCGGGCACCGATCATGGCACAGCCAGCGCCCATTTTGTGCTGGGCGGGCATGTCAAAGGCGGGCTGTATGGACAGCGACCAGCCTTGGATCGTCTGGACGGCAACGGCAATCTGTCGTTCGCTGTGGACTTTCGCGACATTTACGCCACAGTGCTTGAACGCTGGTGGGGCGTAAGCGCCAGTGTCGCGCTGCGTGGCCGCTTCGCAGCAATGACTTTTGTTTAAAAAAAATACAATAAAAACAAATAGTTGTAGCTTACTCTGGGCGTGGTACTCAAGGCGATAGCGCGCTCATTTGCTGCGCCATGACAAATCCGGTCTATTAGTCCATTAATTGGCCGGTATCAACAACTTGCTCGCATTACCTCTCGTAGAACGTTAGAATAATGCAGGTTTCGCCCGTCGTGGGTCATGGCGGACGAATGCCGAGATTTCTCATAAAAATCAGGGACGAGAAAGAGCACCATGCTAGCTACCCGGATACGCCAGAAGGACGGACTTTTCTACTTTGCGAGCTACCCGGCGAAAGCCGTGTTGGAAAAAGCGCGCTTTATCAGCCGCTTTTACGGTGAGGGAGAGGAAATCGCCGCGCAGTCCGTACCGCAAAATGACGAAATAGCGCAATTCATCGCGCGTGTTGAGCGTAACGACGAGGCGTTTCAGCGGTCGTTATCGCGCGCTAAAGTGAAATCCCTGCGCAATTTTTACGAAATGGCGCAAACCCAGCCGCCGATTCCCGGTACGGTGCTGCTGTTTACCTCCGAAATGCTGAAATTCACCGCGCTGCCCGGACAGGAAAGCGTCGGCTATATGCAAGAGCCCGATGCCAAATATTTGATCATCGACGGCCAACATCGGCTGGCGGCGTTGCGTTTTTATCTGAAAGAGCATCCGGCGGAAGCTGCGAGCATTAACGTGCCGTGCATTATTTTTGACGGACGCAGCGAAGACTTCGCAGCCGAGATGTTCGTGATTATCAATTCAACCACCACGCGCATCAGCAAGAGCCACCTGATCGATCTTTACGAGCGGGTGTCCTGGGCTGATCTGGACAAGCGCTTTGCGGCGCGGCTGGTTGAAGATTTGTATCGCGAAGGCGACAGCCCGCTGCGTTACCGCATTAACCGTCTGGGCGGGCGCAGTCAGCAAGACAAATGGATACTGCAGGCGGAATTGTTCAACGAGCTGCATCGCTGGATAAGCATGGATTGGAAAAGAATTCGTTTAGTAACAAATAGTTACCGTGAGGGTGAACGCTACTACGAGATCATTCGCGACTTCTTCAAGGCGGCAGAAAAAGTGTGGGGCGACTCGTGGGATCACGATGGCTATATGGTTACCAAGCCGGTGACGCTCAAGGCAATGATTCGCGTGTGTGCAGACTTGGCCCGATCCGATGCCGAGCCGGTGGAGGGCCGTGCCAAACGCTGGGAAGCGCGCCTTCAGCCGTGGCATGAGCAAATGCGCTCGTTCCGTTCCGAAGGTTTCTACGAGCGGTTTCCCGCGAAGGGGCAAATCGAGCGCGTTGCGCGCATCCATCGCGATCTCGCGCGCATGGCCGACATTGAAGTGAAGGCGAGCAAAGCTGCGGTTTAATCAGCGAGCGTCAAGCTTGAGTAAGGGGCGCGCGAGATTATCGCGCGCTCTTTTTTTCGAGTTGATTGTTGAAATGCGCGGTTGAATAATGTCGTTCACGGCAAAGCGCCAGCGCTATTTTGCAGCGGTCACCATGATTTCCACGCGCGTATCAGCCGAGCCGAGCTTTGCTTCTACGCAGGCGCGCGCCGGCTTATTGCCGGTGTCCACCCAAGCCAGCCACGCGGCATCCATCTGTGGTTTTTCGCTCATGTCGGCGACCCACACGTTGGCGGATAGAATTTTCGATTTGTCGGTGCCGCACTCGGCGAGAAAGCCGTCTATTTTTTTGAGGACTTCCTCGGTTTGTGCCTTGCAGTTGCCCGTTTTGTTATCGGCGGTGGTGCCGGCGACGAATACCAAATCGCCGTATTCGACGGCGCGGCTAAGGGTGGGTCCCGAGTGATGACGCTTGATGGTTGTGCTCATGAATCGAACTCCTATTGGGGTTGACGGCGGGTTGATGGATGATAGTACCCTACGCCAAGACGCTGGCGCTTGCAACACAGGTTGGTTAAGCCGCATTGACCTGCAACGCTATCGACCGTATTCTCTTTGCCGGCATCAAGCCGCAGTGACCCATACTGGAGAAGCAACATGATGAGCGGCATTGGTGGGGCTGGCGGATACCACCGGCTACGCCAACCCGGAGCAAGTGCGCCGCGTGTTCAAAAAAGTGCGCGCGGCCATCGGCGACAAACTCTCCGGCGCGCATTTGCACAACACGCGCGGGCTGGGACTTGCCAACGTGGTGGCGGCGCTGGAAGTGGGCGTCACCACCTTTGACAGTTCGCTCGGCGGTCTCGGCGGCTGCCCGTTCGCGCCGGGCGCCACCGGCAATATCGTTACGGAAGACTTGGTGTTCATGCTTGAAGCGATGGGTTTGCGCACCGGAATCGACATCGATAAATTGCTCGCCATACGAAAAATCGTCGCCGAAGGCATACCCGGCGAGCCGCTGTATGGCTATGTGCCGGATGCGGGCGTGACCAAGGGCTTTGTGCCGGCGTCGGCACGCGTATCGTAAATTTACTGTAAGGAGGGGCCAAAAGCATGAAACCGCAATTAAGCCATGTGGGCATTTACGTCACTGAAGCCGAGACCATGATTCGTTTCTACGAGACGGTACTCGGGCTCACGGTGACCGACCGCGGATTGAGCACCAGCACAAAGGTGCCGATTACATTCATGAGCGCTACGCCGGATCAGCATCACCAGTTTGTGCTGGTGCAGGGCCGCGCCAAGGATGCGCCAAGTACGGTCAACCAATTGTCGTTCAAGGTGGCCAGCCTCGCCGAGTTGCGCGAAGTGGCGGGCAAGGTCACCGCGCGCGGCATCCAGCTGCGGCAGATCAGCCACGGCAATGCGTGGTCGGTTTATTTCCTCGATCCGGAAGGCAATCAGGTCGAGATTTATCTCGATACGCCGTGGCACGTCGCGCAACCGCATGGCGATCCAATGGATTTTTCTTTGTCCGACGACGTGATTTACGCGCAGACCGAGGCCAGAGTACGTGCCGATCCGACCTTCAAAACGAAAGCAGTGCGTGAAGAGGAACTGGCACGACTGCTTGCGCAGCGATGAGTGGCGGACGTCGCAGGCGGCCGCAAAATATATTATAACTATTTGTTTTAATTAATCTTTTTATAAGTTGAAGAGATAATTAATGGCACCAGCATTGCCGTTGGAAGGTTTGCGCGTAGTCGAATTTCAAAACGCGCGATGGCGAACTGGTATTTGTCGGGGTGGTGACGGACACGCAGTGGAAAGTTTTTTGCGACGCGTTCGGTTTGGATGCGTTGCTCGCCGACCCGTTGCTCAAAACCAATCCGCAGCGCGTCGACGCGCGCCCGCGCATACTGCCCATCGTGCAGGCGATCTTCGCGCAGATGAACAAGCAGGCGCTGATGGCGAAGTGCGATGAACTCGGCCTGCCGTTCGCGCCGATTGCCACAAGCTTGAGGTGTTGTCGTCGCTCGGTTACGACGCGGCGGCGATAACGAAGCTTGTTGAGGATAGGTCAGTTTTTTCTTGTCTATTCAGCGGCAAGCAGGCAGATTGATACAGGGCTTTGACAGTGAGCCGGTCACAGGCGGGTTTCCCGGTGGCCGGATTGCGTGATACGCTCATGCTACGTTATTCGTTATTGAGGGAGGGAACAATGGCTTACGAACATATCCTGGTCGACGTGGAAGATGGCGTAGCCATTCTCACGCTCAATCGACCCGAGAAACTGAACGCGATGAACCGCAAGCTGGGGCAGGAATTGCATCACGCGGTGAAGCAGATGGAAGCTGACGATGCCATCGGCTGCATCGTGATTACCGGCGCCGGCGAGCGCGCATTTACGGCGGGCGGTGACATCCATGAACAGTTATCGAATGACGCGCGCTATTCAGAAGAGCAACTGGATTCAATGCGCGACACCAAACGCAGCTATGAGATCAGTGCGTGTTCGAAGCCGACGATTGGCATGATGAACGGCTTGGCCTATGGCGGCGGGTCGGTGCTGGCCTCATCGCTCGATATGCGGGTGGGCTGTGAGGGGGCCAAGTTCCGCTTTCTGGCCGCGGCCTATGGCAGGATCAACAGCACCTGGACCCTGCCGAATCAGGTGGGTTGGCCGATCGCGAAGGAGTTGCTGTTCACCGCGCGCATCGTGGAGGCGGAGGAAGCCTACCGCATCGGGCTGCTGAACCATCTGGTTCCCCGCGCACAACTGCGGGCAAAGACGATGGACCTGGCCAAGATGATCGCTGCGAACCACCGCGGGGCCGTTATGGGCGTGAAGGCTCTGATGTTGCAGCAGATGGGGCTGGGACTGGAAGCACAGTTCAATGCGGAACACGAATACACCACACACGTGCTGCGCGGCGCGAAGGCCAAGGACGCGTTCCCTGAATTCATGGCGCGCAAGGGCCTGGTCTCCGGCTAGCGTTCGAGTTTGAGCCCCGCGCGCTTGATCACCTCGGACCAGCGTGCGGACTCGGCACGCATGTGCGCGAGGAGTTCCGCAGGCGTACTGGATTGCGGCTCCTGGCCCTGATCGACGATGCGCTGGGCAAATGGCGCATCGGCAAACATTTTTACCACTTCTGCATTCAGCCTGGCGACGATCGCCGGCGGTGTGCCCCGGGGCGCTACCAGCGCGTACCAGGTGATGCACTGGAATCCGGGGATGGTCTCGGCCACGGTGGGCACCTCGGGCGCGGCGGGCGAACGTTTCGTGCCGCCGTGTGCCAGTGCGCGCAGTTTGCCCGCCTTGGCGAGCGGGTAGACGGCGGGCATGCTGTTGAACATGAACTGCACCTGGCCGCCGACCACATCGGTGATCGCAGGCGCAGTGCCTTTGTAAGGCACGTGCAGGAAGTTCACCGAGGTCATCGTTTTCAGCATTTCGCAGCCGAGGTGGTTTGAGGTGCCGAAACCCGGTGATGCGCAGTTGAGCTGCCCGGGTTTCGCGCGAGCGAGCGCCACCAGCTCGTCGACCGTACGCGCGGGCAGCCCCGCGTGGCTGACCAGCATCTGGGGACTGATCACCAGCAGGGAAATCGGCGTGAAGTCCCGGTGCGGGTCGTAGGGCACCTTCATCAGCAGCGGATTGAGGACCAGGCCTGCGGAGGTGGAGACCAGCACCGTGTATCCGTCGGGCACGGCCTGCATCGTGATTTCGTGACCGATGATACCGCTTGCGCCCGCCCGGTTGTCCACCACCGTCTGCTGGCCCATGGTTTCGGTCAGACGCTGCGCGATGATACGCGTTACGCCGTCGGTCGCGCTGCCGGCGGTGTTTGGCACGATAATGCGGATCGGGCGCGCAGGATAGCCCTGCGGGTCCGTCTTGGGTTGCGCCAGCGCGACGCCGGAGAACAGCGCGAGTCCAGCGACGGCTGTAATATTTGAAAGAATCCTCGTCATGAAATCCTCCTTGCGCATCGTCATCAACACGGCGATCACTAATCGGCTCCGTCACCCACGCGAAAACAAACCTGAAAGGCTCCTACAGCACCCGCCCGCTGTTGCCGTCGATGAGGTGCATATTGTTGAGATCGGCCACCAGCTTCATGTTGCGGCCGCTCTCGGCTTCCGCAGCCGGACTGACTCTGCCGCAGACATCGGTTCCGCTCACCCGGAAATGGACCAGCGTCTCCATGCCCATGGGCTCCGTGACATCGAGCATGACTTCGAAGGAAAAATGATTCGGCTCCAATTGGGAACGCTGCTCCACGATATGCTCCGGTCTCAGGCCGAACAACAGTCCGCTGCTGCCCAGGTGCGGACGATAACGCTCGATTCGCTGCTGCGGT
This sequence comes from Betaproteobacteria bacterium, assembly GCA_031381325.1. GTDB lineage: Bacteria > Pseudomonadota > Gammaproteobacteria > Burkholderiales > SG8-41 > UBA5216. Next base: position 9,599 of record JANMXV010000409.1, read on the forward strand.
ACCGGAAATGAGATGTCGCCGCTCAGACGAACGCTCAGTCCGTCCGGCAACGCTTCGAGCGAACAGGGCAGGAAATTCATCGCCGGCGAGCCGATGAAACCGGCGACGAAGCGGGTGGCCGGGCGGTGGTAAAGCTCGTTCGGCGCGCCGACCTGCTCGATGCGGCCGGCATTCATGACCACCACACGATCGGCCAGCGTCATGGCCTCGATCTGATCGTGGGTCACATAGACGGTAGTGGTTCTGACCTTCTGATGCACCTTCTTGATCTCGATGCGCATTTGCACGCGCAGTTGCGCGTCGAGATTCGACAGCGGTTCATCGAACAGGAATACCTTGGGATCGCGCACGATCGCGCGCCCCATCGCCACCCGCTGACGCTGGCCGCCCGAGAGTTGCTTCGGCTTGCGCTGTAGCAGCTCGCTGATATCAAGGATGCGGGCGGCGTTCTCGACCCGCCGCGCGATCTCGTCCTTCGCCACTTTCTTGATGCGCAGACCGAAGGACATGTTTTCATACACCGTCATGTGCGGGTAGAGCGCGTAATTCTGGAACACCATGGCGATGTCGCGGTCCTTGGGCGGCATGTCGTTCACCACCTCGCCGCCGATCAGCACTTCGCCTGCGGTGATGTCTTCCAGCCCCGCGATCATGCGCAGCGTGGTGCTTTTGCCGCAGCCCGAGGGCCCCACCAGCACCACGAACTCCTTGTCGAGGATGTCGAGGTCAATCCCGCAAACTGCGGGCGTGTCGTCGTAATTCTTGACCAGATTGCGGAGCGTTACCTGCGCCATGATGCGACTATCCTTTGGTGGCGCCGGCGGTGAGGCCGGCGATGTAGTAGTCCATAAGGAAGGCGTAGATCACGAGCGGCGGTAAGGCGCCGAGCAGCGCCCCGGTCATAATCTGGCCCCAGGTGAACACATCACCGCGCACCAGCGTGGTGATGATGCCCACCGGCAGCACCAACTGGTCGACGGAGGTGGTGAAGGCGAGCGGGTAGAGGAACTGCGCCCACGACACGGTGAACGCGAAAATCGTCGCCGCGATGATGCCCGGCAGCGCCACCGGTATGAAGATCTTGAGCAGGATTTGAGTATAGCTGGCACCGTCGATCAGCGCCGCCTCGTCCAGCTCCTTCGGGATGCTGCCGAAATACCCGATCATGATCCAGGTGCAGAACGGCACGGTGAGCGTGGGGTACAGGAGCACCAGCACGTACCAGCGGTTGATCAGTTCGATCCCGGTCGTCTCATGCACCAGCACGAATAGTTTGAACAGCGGGATGAACAGCAGCGTTTCCGGGATCAGGTAAGTGAGGAACACCCCGGTGGCGAGCGTGGCGGAACCCCAGAACTTCATGCGCGAAAGGGCGAATGCCGCGGGGATGCTCACCGCCATCGTGATCAGCACCACCAGCAGCGACACCAGCGCCGAATTGCGGAAGAACGTCAGGTAGGTCTTTGATGTCAGCAGCTCGATGTAGTTGTCCAGTGTCGGCGCGAAGATCCACCACGGCGAGACCGCCGCGGATATCTCGGCGTTGGTCTTGAGTGAAGTGATAAGCATGTACAGCGGCGGCGTAAGCGTGAACACGACGAAGATGCACAGGAACACGTACGACCAGATCATCGCCTTGCGGCGGTCGGCCTGCATGCTACGCTGCGCCGCCATCTCAGGCCTCGGTCCCGCGCCGGGTGATGTCGCGCAATATGAAGATTGCGGCGACCGCCAGGATCGGGAACATGAACAGCGATACCGAGGCGCCCAGCGGCAGGTCGCTGCCCTCGATGCCGACCTTGAACGCCCAGGTCGCGAACACGTGCGTCTGGTCCACCGGGCCGCCGGAGGTCAGCACCCGCACGATGTCGAAGTTGGCGAAGGTGACGATCAGCGAGAACAGCGCGGTGATCGCAATGATGTTGCGCATCATCGGCAGCGTGACGTACCACAGCTTCTGCCACCAGTTCGCGCCGTCGATGGCCGCCGCCTCGTAGAGTTGCTCCGGAACGGACTTCAGCGCCGCCAGGTACATGATCATGAAAAACGGTGCGCCGACCCACACGTTCACCAGGATCACCGCGAAGCGCGCCCAGTTCGGGCTGCCGAGCCAGTTCACCGGCGAGAGGCCGATGTGCTCCAGGGTCCAGTTGAACGCGCTATAGGATGGATCGAACAACCAGAGCCATGCGAGCGTGCTCATCGCCGGCGGAATCACCCACGGCACCAGCAGCATGCCGCGCCACTTGCGCTGTCCCTTTACCGGGACGTTGTGTACGAAGTGCGCGACGCAAAAGCCGATCAGCGCCTTGAACACCACCGCACTCACCGCGAACACCACCGACTGCCTGACCACCATCCAGAAGGTGTCGCGCGTGAACAGAAAGGCGAAGTTGTCGAGGCCGACGAAGTGCTCCATCGACTTGTTCAGCGTCGCCATATGCATCGAGTAGAGTGCCGGGTACAGCACCAGCAGCACGATGATGAGGATGAGCGGAAGCGCCATCGCAAAGGCGATGGTCGACTTGCGCCGCAGGAATTTTTTCACCTGCGTAGAGCGCGTTTCATTGTGTCAGGCGCTCTTAAACGCGCATGAAGCCTTGCAACTCCGAGGCGGCCCAGGCGATCGCCTTGTCGATCGAATCGCCGCCCTGCGTGCACTTGGCAACCATTTTGGTTGTGATCGCCTGCGTGTAGATCTGCACTCCAATCTTCGGCGGCGCCGGGAATCCCGACATCGACAGGATCTGGCCGGGCTTGGGCGGGTAGTGGTAGAGCGTCCCCTTGGGCGGGCCTTCCTCGGCCCAAGCCTTGAAGTCGTTGAGCTTGGCGAAGGCCGGGATGTCGTAGCCCTGGCTCGCCGCGACCATCTTCTCGACCGCGGAACGCTCGGAGATGTGCAGCAGGAGGCTCTTGGCCGCCGCCTTGTTCTTGGAAAAATTCCAGATGCCCCAGAAATACGGAATATAGGGCTGGAAGCGCCCCTTGGGCCCGCGTGGCGAGGGAAAGGTCCACAGTTGCTCGGCCACTTTCGGGGCGTCGCGCTTGGCGACCGCCCATGCGCTGGGCGGATTCATGATCAGGGCGCCCTTGCCGGCGATCAGCCATTTGTTGTTCGAGGCATCATCCCATGCGTATACATCCGGCGGCAGCAACGGCACCAGCTTCTTCATGTATTCGAGCACCTGTTTCACCGCGTCGGACTTGACCGTGATGTTGCCCTTCGCATCGACCAGTTCCGCTCCGTACGAAGCGAACAGCGCACCCATGGTGTCGACCGAGTCGGCAGTTGCTCCAAGGCCGATACCAAAGGGAACACCTGCCTTGTGGCACTTCTCGGCCGCCGAAAGGAAGGTGTCCCAAGTCCAGTTATCGGCAAGCGCCCTGTCCGGCGCGGCGCCGGCCGGGTACATTTTGGTAATATCCAGACCGACATGCTGCTTGAATAGATCGATGCGGGCACAGGGCCCCTTGATCTGGCTGCCGGGCGTGGTTGGAACTGCGATCCAGTGGCCATTGCTCTTGGCGAGGTATTCGATTAGCGGCGAGACCGCGCCGTTCTTGTCGATCAGCGCTTTCATCACGTCATCGACGGGCTCGAGCAGCTTCGCCTTGTCCGCGGCCTGCCAGTTCGGCATGGCGAGCAGGTCGTGGCCGGCTTTGGCCTGGGCTTCGGCGGCAATCGTCAGCAGGTTTTTCTGTCCCTGCGATGGAATGTAGTCGATCGTGAGTTCGACTTTTTCCTTCGCCGCCCACTCGTTGCACAGCTGGGTGAGCACGTTATTGGCGGCGGGCACCCAGTGATCCCAGAAGCCCACCGACAGTTTGCCTGCGGCGTGGGCAGTGCGGACATAAGGCGCGAATACTCCCACGGTTGATGCAGCCGCGGTGGTTTTGAGAAAACGACGACGCGTAAATTTTCTTGCAGCCATGTTCTTCTCCTCAGCCGGTTATGCGACTCGCATTACGAGTCGGGATGTTGCCTCATTTTCTGCCAACCATGATGCGTGCTCTGTGGTGCGGTTTCATGCCCAAGTACGCGATGCTCTTGGGCATGCTAAACAAACTCTGGTCTTGAGTCCAGAAGAACTCACGCACTCGCTATGCTGCAATGCAATGTCGGATGAATTCCAGCGGTTTGGCAGCGTCGAACATGCGGTCAGCGGGTGTGTGGAAGGGCATGCAGCCGCTCGACATCCTGTCCAGTGCGGTCACGCTGGAATCCCGGAATACGCTGCGCTTCTTCCGGGCTACGTGTACTGGATCGGCAGTCGGCGCGCCAGCGTGGCGATCAGAAACCGTAAAGCCGCGCCGGGTTATCGGTAAGAATCTTTTTACGCAGCGCCTCATCCGGCACCCACTCACCGAACAGGTTTGCGAGATCGCCGTCGTCAGGCATCAGCGCGCGCGCCCCGGGGTGCGGCCAATCGGTGCCGAACACCATGCGCTCCGGTGCCGCTGCCGCCATGGCGCGTGCGAGCGGCGTGACTTCGGGATAGTGTGGTTTGTTCTTCGACAGAAAATACGCGCCCATCAATTTCGCCCACACGTTGTCGCGCTTGAGCAGCCGCAGCAGCGCCTGAAACGCCGGCCCATCGACGCCGTTTACCGCCTGACACTTGGCGAAGTGATCGATGATGATGGTGATCGGCAGAGCCGCGAGCTGGGCTTCGGCTTCAGGCATTTTTTCCAGGTCGAGAAAAAACTGTAGATGCCAGCCCATGGCTTTCAGGCGCGGCGCAAGACGTACCCCGTCCGCTAGTTTGAGTCCTTCGGTTGCGGAGGCGAGATTGATGCGGATGCCGCGTACGCCTGCATCGTGCAGCGTTTGCAACTCTTTGTCGGTGACGTTGGGTTCGACCACGGCAATGCCGCGAAAATTGAACACGCCGGATATTAGCGCGGCGACCATACAGGAATTGTCCGAGCCATAGACACTGGGCTGCACCAGCACCGCACGCTCACAGCCGATCGCGCGCAGCATGCCCGCGTAATCGCTGGGTGTGGCGTCAGGCGCGATGTATGACGCACCGGGCACATACGGAAACGCGCTTTGCGGCCCGAACACATGCGCATGGCAATCGGTTGCGCCTGCCGGAAACTTCACTTTGGGCGGCGTGACGTTGCGGTTGAATCCGGGAATATTGAACGGCAGAACGGCGGCGGGCATAGGTGATGCTCCTGGTTAAATGTCGTAGTATTTATTTTTAAATGATTATTCCGCACGAGCGCCAGAGGCTTTAACCACCTTAGCCCACAGCGCGATCTGCGCGCGATTGAATTGATCTAGTCCCTCTGGCGTTGTGCTCACGACCTCAGCGCCCAGACTTGAAATGCGTTCCTTGATCTCGGGTGTTGCCAGGGCGCGCACCAGTTCGCTATTTAATTTGGCGACGACTTCTTTTGGCGTTGCGGCAGACGCAACCACGCCGAACCAGCCGACAGCTTCAAAGCCCGGCACGCCGGATTCGGCGATGGTTGGAATCGAAGGCAACGCGCCCGCGCGTTTTGCGCTGGTGACGGCGAGCGCTTTGATGCGCCCGGATTTCACAAACGGGCTGGCAACAACGATGTTCTCAATTTTCGCATACAGGCTGGGCGCCACCGAGTTGGGTGCGGTGGTGGCGAGTAACAGCGTATGTCCATCGGGCGCGGCTTTCGCGGCTTGCTCGCTGCCTATCAAGCCGCCTGCGCCGGGCCGGTTGTCCACCACGAATTGCTGGCCGAAGCTTTCGGAAAACTTCTGGCTGGCGATGCGCGCCAGCAGGTCCGCGGTGCCGCCGGCAGTCCACGGCACGATCATGCGCGCGGCGCGCGTGGGGTAAGCCTGTCCGGAGCCGGTCGAAGGGGTCTGTGCAAATGCGGTGCTCGACGCTGCACAGAGCAGCGCAATCATCATGGTTCGGCGGGACACGGGAACTCCTTACACGGAAGGACGAATTCTACCGCTCCCACCGCAATAGCGCGGCGCCAGATGATTCCAGTGATGCGAGCGTCGGCAATCTCCGCGATAATAGCGGCCTGTAAAAACCTGGTTTCATCGTAGGAAAAACATCATGTTAGACATACAGTTATTGCGCAGCGATCTCGC
>JANMXV010000417.1:0-24558 GCA_031381325.1 Betaproteobacteria bacterium
GCGACTGCGGCCTGCTTGACCGCCTCGGGCTGACAGTCAAGCTGCGTCATGCCGTTGATCGCATCCACCAGTGTCACCACGCCGTCCAACTCGAAACGCGGCGCGAGTCTCTCATCGGTGATTACCGTCTGGATGATGGGCACCGGGTCGGCCAGCCCGGTGGTTTCAATCAACACCCGGTCAAACGGCGGGATGCCGCCGACGCGACGCTTGGCGTCGAGGTCGCGCAAGGTATCGACCAGATCGCCGCGCACGGTGCAGCAGATGCAGCCGCTCGCCAGCAGCACGGTGTTTTCATTGGGCGTGGCGATCAGCAGATGGTCGAGGCCGATTTCACCGAACTCGTTGATGATCACTGCCGCACCCGCCATGCCGGGGTCAGCCAGCACGTGATTCAACAGCGTGGTTTTACCGCTTCCCAGAAAACCGGTGATGATTGAAACGGGTGTGCGGGGTGGTGAAGACACGCAAAAACCAACCCATTACCGCAAAGGCGCAAAGGCGCAAAGACTACGCAAAGAAAACCTAAAGAAAGGAACTCCTTCGCGGTTCCTTCGCGTCTTTGCGACTTTGCGGTGGGTGTTCAGAATTTCACGCCTACTTCTGGTTTTCCATGCTCGACGCGTAGCGGCCCAGGCTGGCCAGGCTGTTCATGCGCGCACGGTGCGCCAGCGCGGCTTGCGCGGCGGCTACATTGCTTGCAGCGCCTTTCCACGCCTTCAACGACGGTTGCTGCAAAGCGCGGCCATACGAAAACGATAGCGGCCACGGATTGTTGCCGAGCTTGTTCATCGCGTTCAAATGCGCGGTCGCTAGTTCGTCACTTTGGCCGCCCGACAGAAACACTATGCCCGCAACCGCCGCCGGCACAGTGCGCTTCAAAATGCGCACGCTACGTTCGGCCACTTCATCCACGCCTGCTTGCCGCGAGCAGCCTTTGCCTGAAATCACCATCGAGGGCTTCAGCACCGAATCTTCGAGAGAAACGCGGTTCATGTAGAGCGCTTCATACACGGCGTTCAACGTCCACTCGGTGACTTGCTCGCAGCGCTCGATGCTATGATCGCCGTCCATCAGCACTTCCGGTTCAACGATGGGCACCAGCCCCGCTTCCTGGCAAATCGCGGCGTAGCGCGCGAGTGCATGCGCGTTGGCGGCAATGCAGGTCGAACTCGGCATATCGGCGCCAAGGGTGATTACCGCACGCCACTTGGCGAACTTCGCGCCCAGCTTCGCGTATTCGGCACAGCGCTTGGGTAAATTGTCGAGGCCTTCCGTCACCGTTTCACCGGGACAAAACGCGAGATCTTTCGCGCCCGCATCGACTTTGATACCCGGCAACACGCCGTTCTGGTTGAGCAGTTCTACAAACGTGGCGCCGTCCGCGGATTTCTGGCGCAAGGTTTCGTCGTAGAGAATCACGCCGCTGATGGCCTCGCCAATGCCTGGCGTGGTGAACAGCAGGTCGCGATAGGCACGCCGGTTTTCTTCGGTGTTTTCAACCTTGATGCTATCGAAACGCTTACCGATGGTACCAGTGCTCTCATCGGCGGCAAGGATGCCCTTGCCGGGCGCAACCATGGCTTGCGCAATTTTAGCTAATGAGCTTGACATGTAACCTCCTGATTAATAATGATTTTATTTGGCGGCTAGGCGTGCCGGTGCTCGCCGACTTTCACAACTTTCATGGTATTGGTACCACCGGCCTTGCCATAAGGCTCGCCGATGGTGAGCACGATGTAATCGCCGTTTTGCACAGCGCCGCGCTTGAGCAACTCGTCTTCGGCCAGCGTCAGCGCACGCTCGGGATTGCGCGCGCCCTTGAATTTAACCGGGTAAACCCCTTTGAAAAGCGACACACGGCGGCGCGTTTCCACTGATGCCGAAAGCGCGTAAATCGGCACCGCCGTCGACAACCGCGACATCAGCAAGGGTGTTTTGCCGCTTTGTGTGAGCGCGGCGATGGCCTTGATGTCAAGGTTGTTAGCGGTGAATACGGTCCCGCGCGCGATGGATTCCTCCACTTCGCTGGGCGGGTTGCGGCGCACGCGCTCGTTGCTGGTAGGATCTTCTTTCTCGGCCTCCACGCATACCCGCGCCATCGCCGCCACGGTTTCCACCGGGTATTTGCCGGCGGCGGTTTCACCCGACAACATCACCGCGTCGGTGCCGTCGAGCACGGCGTTGGCCACATCGGAAACCTCGGCTCGTGTTGGAATCGGATTGTTGATCATCGACTCCATCATCTGCGTGGCGGTGATCACCAGTTTGTTTTTCTCGCGCGCCGCGCGAATCATGCGTTTTTGCAGCGCCGGCACCACGGCGTCGCCGACTTCCACCGCGAGATCGCCGCGCGCCACCATGATGACGTCGGAGGCATCGATGATTTCATCCAGTGCGGCAATCGCTTCGGCACGCTCGATCTTCGCCACCATCAGGCTCTTGCCGCCGGCCTTGTGCATTAAATCGCGCGCCCATTTCATATCGGCGCCGGAACGTGGAAACGACACCCCCAGAAAATCCGCTTTCAGATCGGCGGCGATCTTGATGTCCTGCTTGTCTTTCTCGGTCAGCGCGGGCGCGGTCAAGCCGCCGCCTTTGCGATTGATGCCCTTGTTGTTGGACAACGGCCCGCCCAACTCGACCACGCAGTGTATGCGCGAGCCTTTGACCGATGACACGCCCAGCACAATGCGGCCATCGTCGAGCAGCAGCGTGTCGCCGGTGCGCACGTCGTTCGGCAGGTTGGCGTAGTCCAGTCCAACCGTGTGCTGGTCGCCCAATTTGCAATCGGCATCGAGCATGAATTTCGCCCCGGCAACCAGTTCAATTTTGTTGTCTTTAAATTTGCCGATGCGGATTTTCGGACCTTGCAAATCCACCAGCACGCCAACGGCACGCCCGGCGTTGCGTGCCAGTATGCGCACCATCTCTACGCGTTTGCGGTGTTCGTCGGGCGTGCCATGCGAGAAATTCATGCGCACCACATCCACCCCGGCGGCAATCATGCGTTCGAGTGTTTTTTTATCGCTGGAGGCGGGGCCTAGCGTTGCAACGATTTTCGTGCGGCGTGTCATGTCGAGGTCTCTGGTTTAGTCTAAAACCGAAATTCACCACCGCAAAGGCGCAAAGACGCAGAGGAAACGCAAAGAATTTTCTCGAACTTCTTCGCGCGTAGTTCTTTGCGCCTTTGCGTCTTTGCGGTGAGCTTTTTCAAGGTTACTTGGTATAAGTTTGACGGTCGATTGTTACATTCCCGCGATAGGTTTAGCCAGCCCTTGATTCGAGTATTTCAACTGCGGGAAGTTTGCGGCCATCGAGAAATTCCAGAAAAGCGCCGCCGCCGGTTGAAATATAAGAGATTTTATCCGCGATGCCAAATTTCGCGATCGCCGCAAGCGTGTCGCCGCCGCCGGCGATGGAAAACGCTTTTGACGCGGCAATGGCCTCGGCGATGGTTTTGGTGCCGCCCGCGAACTGATCGTACTCGAACACACCCACGGGGCCGTTCCACACAATGGTTCCAGCGGTGCTGATGAGCTTCGCGAGATGTGCGGCTGTCTTGGGGCCGATGTCGAGAATCATGTCATCGGCGCTGACCGCGGTGGCATCCACCCGATTGGCGCGCGCCATCGCTGCTAATTCGTTGGCCACGATGACATCTTCGGGCAGCGGCACCTGCGCGCCGCGCGCGCGCATGAGATCAATGATCTCGTGCGCTTCGCCCACTCGATTAGCTTCGGCCAGCGATTTGCCGATGCGCAGACCCGAGGCCAGCATGAAGGTGTTGGCGATGCCGCCGCCGACGATCAACTGATCGACTTTCGCCGCCAGCGATTTCAGAATGGTGAGCTTGCCGGACACCTTGGAACCGCCAACGATCGCCACCAGCGGCCGCGCCGGGTTGCTCAACGCTTTGCCCAGCGCATCCAGCTCGGCGGCCATCAACGGGCCGGCGCACGCGATCTTGGCGAACTTCGCGATGCCGTGGGTGGTGGCTTCCGCGCGGTGCGCGGTGCCGAAGGCGTCGTTGACGTATACATCGCAGAGCGCCGCCATCTTGCGCGCCAGTGCGTCGTCGTTTTTCTTCTCACCCTTGTTGCCGCGGCAGTTTTCGAGCATCACCACTTCGCCTAGGTTTACATCCACGCCATCAACCCAATTGACGACAAGCCGAACGGGCGTACCGAGCATCTCGGCGAGCCGTTTCGCTACCGGCGCGAGCGAGTCTTCGGGTTTTAACTCGCCTTCAGTAGGACGCCCCAGGTGCGAAGTCACCATTACCGCAGCGCCCGCCTTAAGCGCGTGTGCTATGGCTGGCACGGAAGCGCGTATGCGCGTGTCTTCGGTGATGTTGCCGGCGTCGTCCTGCGGAACATTCAGATCGGCGCGGATGAATACCCGTTTGCCGGCGAGCGGAAGGTCAGTCAGTCTGCGAAACGTCACGTCAAAACCTTAAGGTCAAATGCTTCACCGCAGAGGCGCGGAGGCGCAGAGGTTGCGCGGAGAAAAACAAATAAAGGGTTTCTCTGCGGGTGTTCTCTGCGTCTTTGCGTCTCTGCGGTGAAGCTTTTCGTTTTTCGTTCTATTGCTTCGCCATCACCCGCACCATTTCCAGCACTTTGCTGGAGTAGCCCCACTCGTTGTCATACCACGCCACGACTTTGACGAAGGTGCTGTCGAGCGCGATGCCGGCTTCGGCATCGAACACCGAGGTGCAGGTTTCGTCACGAAAATCGGTGGAGACCACTTTTTCTTCGGTGTAGCCGAGTACGCCCTTGAGCGCGCCTAGTGATTGCGCTTTCATCTCGGCGCAAATTTCGGCGTAGGTAGCGGGCTTGTTCAGCTCTACCGTCAGGTCGACGACCGATACGTCCGAGGTCGGCACGCGGAACGCCATGCCGGTGAGTTTCTTGTTCAGTTCGGGAATCACCACGCCCACGGCCTTGGCGGCGCCGGTCGAGGACGGAATAATGTTTTCGAGTATGCCGCGTCCGCCGCGCCAATCCTTGTTGGAGGGGCCGTCAACGGTTTTCTGGGTGGCGGTCGCCGCGTGTACGGTGGTCATCAGGCCGCGCTTGATACCCCATTTATCGTTCAGCACTTTCGCCACCGGCGCCAGACAATTGGTGGTGCAGGAGGCGTTGGAGATAATGGTTTGACCCGCGTAGGATTTATCGTTCACGCCAAACACGAACATCGGCGTATCGTCTTTCGAGGGCGCCGATAGAATGACTTTTTTCGCGCCCGCGGTGATGTGTTTTTGCGCGGTGGCTTTGTCGAGAAACAGTCCGGTGGCTTCTACCACGATATCCGCGCCGACTTCGTTCCATTTCAGTTCAGCCGGGTCGCGCAATTGCGTGAGTCGGATTTTTTTGCCATTGACGATCAGCGTGTTGCCCTCGACGGAAATCGTGCCCTTGAACTTGCCATGCACCGAGTCATGCTTCAGCGTGTAGGCTAAGTAATCCGGCTCCAGCAAATCGTTGATGCCAACGATTTCGATATCGGGAAAATCCTGCGCTGCCGCGCGAAACACCATGCGTCCAATCCGCCCAAAACCATTGATACCCACTTTAATCGCCATCACATACTCTCCAAAATTATCAATAAAAACAAATAGTTATAATGTATTCTTGACGGTGGCAGCGATACTTTCCGCGGTGAAACCAAAATACTCGAACAGTTCACCTGCGGGTGCCGATTCGCCGTAACGATCGATGCCCACTACCGTGCCACTGATACCCACATACTTGCGCCAGAAATCCGTCACACCCGCTTCGACCGCGATGCGCGGCGGGCCTTTGGGCAGCACGCTCGCGCGATACGCCGAATCCTGGCGGTCGAACACCGAAGTGGAGGGCATCGACACCACACGCACGGCGATATTTTCAGCCGCGAGAATTTTTTGCGCCGCCATTGCGAGTGAAACTTCAGAGCCGGTGGCAATAATCACGGCTTGCGGACTTGTGGGCGCGCCGCCTGCGGACGCTTCCGACAAAATATAGCCGCCACGAGTCACATCGGCCATTTGCTGCACACTACGTTTCTGAAACGGCAGATTCTGACGCGAAAACAACAGACTCGTCGGCCCATCGCGGCGTTCGATGGCTGCGATCCACGCCACCGTGGATTCAAGCGTGTCGCACGGCCGCCACACATCCATGTTCGGCAACAGGCGCAGCGTGGCGGCATGTTCAATCGGCTGGTGCGTGGGACCATCTTCACCGAGGCCGATGGAGTCATGGGTGTAGACAAACACTACACGCTGTTTCATCAGCGCCGCCATGCGCAGCGCATTGCGCGCATAATCCGAAAACGTCAGGAACGTCGCCACGTAAGGAATGAATCCGCTATACAGCGCCATGCCGTTGGCGATGGCCGACATGCCGAATTCACGTACGCCAAAAAACACGTAGTTGCCGCCGCCGGTGTTGCCCACCGCTTTGGAACCCGACCACCAGGTGAGGTTCGATCCCGCGAGATCAGCCGAACCACCTGCCAGTTCCGGCAAGCCCGGCGCCAGTGCTTCGATGGCGTTTTGCGAGGCTTTGCGCGTGGCGATGGTTTCGCCCTTGTCGTTGACTTGCGCCAACACTTTCGCCGCATGATTTTTCCAGTCGCGCGGCAACTCGCCCGAGAGGCGGCGCTTCAATTCTGCGGCAAGTCCGGGATGCTGTTCCGCATAGGCTGCGAATTGGTTATTCCACGCCGATTCCAGTTGGGCGCCACGACCGCGCGCATCCCAGCCTGCATACACGGATCCCGGAATTTCAAACGGCGGATATTTCCAGCCGAGCGCCACGCGCGTGGCGGCAATTTCTTCCGCGCCCAATGGGGCGCCGTGTGCGCCACCGGTGTTGGCTTTTTTCGGCGCGCCTTTACCGATGATGGTTTTGCAGCAGATCAATACCGGCTTCGCGGATTCAGTTTGCGCTTGTTGGATCGCCGCATCCACAGCGTCAGCGTTGTGACCGTCAACATCGCGAATCACGCGCCAGCCATAAGCCTCAAAGCGCTGCGGCGTGTTATCAGTAAACCATTGCTTTATATTGTGTTTTTCAGAGTCTATCGAAATGCCGTTATCGTCGTAGAGCGCGATCAGTTTATTCAGGCCCAGGGTGCCGGCAAGCGAACATACTTCGTGCGAAAGGCCTTCCATCAAGCAACCGTCGCCCAAAAAAACATAGGTGCGGTGATCAACAATCGCGTGACCGGCACGGTTAAATTCCGCTGCCAGCATGCGTTCGGCCAGCGCCATGCCGACTGCGTTGGCAAGACCTTGTCCGAGCGGGCCGGTGGTGGTTTCCACGCCCGGCGTCATGCCGTGCTCGGGGTGTCCCGGCGTTTTGGAATGCAACTGGCGAAAACGTTTCAGCTCCATCATCGGCAAATCGTAGCCCGACAGATGCAGCAGCGCATACAGCAGCATCGAGCCATGTCCATTAGACAGCACAAAGCGGTCGCGATTGGCCCACGCCGGGTTGGCCGGATTGTGACGTAAGGTTTTGTTCCACAAGGATTCCGCGATATCCGCCATGCCCATGGGCATGCCCGGATGGCCGGAATTGGCCTGCTGTACGGCGTCCATCGCCAGCGCGCGAATGGCGTTAGCCAACTCTGCTCGGGAACTCATAGTGGTCTTTCGGGGGCTTTACGGAAATAAGAAAGCTAGCGGCGGAAAGTCCGTGATTATAACGGCCCCGGCAGTCAGGGGCCAATGCCGGGTTATTCTTTTATTCTTCGCGCCGCGCGAGCTTAACGCCCAGTTGTTTCAGCTTGCGATACAGATGCGTACGTTCCAGTCCGACAATTTCCGCCACGCGGCTGATGTTGCCGCCCTCTTTGCCCAGGTGATACTCGAAATAGGCGCGCTCGAAAGCGTCGCGCGCTTCGCGCAGCGGCTGGTCGAACGCCAACACCTGTTGCGCGGGTTCGTGGGCGGGTTCGGGCAGCGCGCGCGCCACATCATCCGCGCTGATTTCGTCGGTGTGCGCGGTTTGCGCCAGCGTGCGCACCACGCTTTCCAGTTGCGTGACGTTGCCCGGCCAGTCGAAATTACGCAGCACATTCAATGCCGCGGTGGAAAACTGGCGCGGCACGATTTCTTTTGCCTCTATCATGCGGTTGAGTATCAAGCCGGCGACTTCGGGGATGTCTTCGCGATGCTGCCGCAGACTCGGCACGGTGATGGTCATCGCCGACAGCAGCTCGTAGAGCCTGGCGTCGAAGGCGCCCTCGGCGGCCACGTCGGCGAGCGCGCGCGCGGCGCCGCACACCACGCGCGTGTTGTAACGGGTCACCTTCGCCAGCAGTATCAACATGCCCTTTTGTTCGGTGCGTGACAGGCCCGCGACATCATGTACGAACAGCGTGCCGTCGCGCGCCTGGTTCAAAAGCTCTATCGGCTGCTCGGCCAATTGCGCGGTGGTTTCCGGCGTCACCCACGGTGTGTTGCGGGTGTGCAGCGCGCGCGCGCAAACTTCGATGCCACAACCCGGCTCACCCACCAGCACCACCGGCGTGCGCATCGCGGCGATGCGCTCCAGGCGTTGCTTGAGGTCGGCAATCAGCGGCGAGCGGCCCAGCGCGGCCAGCGAGGCGCCAGGCTTGGGTTGTGCCGCGCCGTGTTTCAGTGCACGGCCCACGGTGGACAGCAGTTTCTGCAACGCGATGGGTTTTTCGAGAAAGTCGTAGGCGCCGATGCGCGTGGCCTCCACCGCGGTATCGATGGTGCCATGCCCGGACATCATCACCACCGGCATGGTGAGCAGCCCGCTGCTGGCCCACTCTTTGAGCAGCGTAATGCCGTCGGTATCCGGCATCCAGATATCGAGAAGCACCAGATCGGGACGCGCCTCCTGGCGCCGTGCGCGCGCCTCGGTGGCGTTTTGCGCCAGCTCGATTTTGTAGCCTTCGTCGGAAAGAATTTCCGACAGCAGCTCGCGGATACCGATTTCGTCGTCTACAACCAATATGTGTTGCATGACAGGCTACCTTCCCTACTTCAAAAGTATACGGTGTAAGTATTCAGAGTATGCCAAAAGGGTTCGGCTCATGCCGCCGTCCGCGCGCGCGCGTAACGTAGCGCCGTTGCGGGCACGGGCAGCGTTATCAACACGCGCGCGCCACGCGGTTCGACATTGCTGATGGCGACACTGCCGCCGTGCTCTTCAATGATTTTTTTCACGATCACCAGACCCAGGCCGGTGCCTTTCTTTTTGGTAGTCACATAGGGCTCGAACGCCCGTTTCATCAGATGTTCAGGAAATCCGCTGCCGTTATCGGTCACGCTGAAACGGATAATGCCCTCGCCCGGCGTGCTCACCACCGTGATGCGCGGCTCGGGCGCATCACCCAACGCATCCTGCGCATTCTGCAACAGATTGTGTATCACCTGCCGCAACTGGGCCGCGTCGCCCACAATACGCGGCAGCGCATCCGCCAGATCGACTTTGATGCTTGATCCGAGCGACTCGTAGAGCGTCAGCACTTCATGCACCAGAGCGTTCAGATCGAGTTCGCGCATCGCCGGCTCGGGCGCGCGCGCGTACTGGCTGAAGGCGTCCACCATGCGCTTCAATGCCGCGACCTGATTCACTATAGTTTGCGTGGAGCGGCCCAGCATGCCCGCATCGCTCGCATCAAGCTTGGGCGCAAGTTTCATTTGCAGCCGTTCGGCCGACAACTGGATCGGCGTCAGCGGATTCTTGATTTCATGGGCGAGGCGCCGCGCGACTTCGGCCCACGCGGCGTCGCGCTGCGCTTGCAGCACGTGGGTCACGTCGTCGAACACCACCACGTAACCGCTTTCCACGCCATGCGGCAGTGGTTTGCCGCGCAATAAGAGTTGTTGCTCGCCGGTGGACAGGGTGCGCACCACCTGACGTTCCCATTCCATTCCCGCCGCCTCGGCAAAGCCGGCCTGAATTTCCAGACCCAGCAAGCTCAAAGATTCGTCGATGCCGCCCCACTCGGCGGTTTTAAGGCTTAGTAAAGCGTTCCCTTTGAGGCCCAGGATCGCCGAGGCGCTGGGATTGGCGCTTTGCAAGGTGAGCGCGTCATCAAACACCAGCACGCCGGCTGAAAGATGCGCCAGGATGCTTTCCAAATGGGCCTTGGATTTGCTGACTTCGGCCTGGTTGCGTTCGGCCTCGCTGCGCGCATCTTCGAGTTGATGCGTCATGCTGTTAAACGATTGTGTCAATTGCCCCAGTTCATCGCGGCTCGCCACCGCCGCGCGGCGGCTGAAGTCGCCTTGCGCAACGGCGCGCGTGCCTTCGACCAGCGCGTTGAGCGGCGCGGACAGTTCCTCCGACAGATAAATTGCCGCCGCCAGTGCCGCCAGCAGCGACAGCAGCAAGGTCAGCGTCAGTGTAATGCCGTAAAGACGTTTCAGGCCAAGCCGGCCCACCAACAGTTCCTGATATTCGCGGTAGCCCGATTGCACAGTTTCCGCGTTCTGCGCCAGCCGCTGCGGCACAAAATAAATCAGCTGCAGCGCGCGCGGCTCTTCGGCCAGCGACCACAGATTCACCGGGGTCACCACGCGCAACAGGAGTCCGCGCTCGGGCGTTGCGTCTGCCGCGGCATAGGTCTGCTGTGTGCGCAGCAGCCGCAGCGCTTCCGCAGGCGGGGCTTCGGGCAATGTGACGCTGGCGCCCGCGCGCTCGTTACCGGCGGTGGCAATCACGCGCCCACGCACGGTATACAAGGTTGCCTCGTGCGCGCCCGCCTGCTCGCGCAAGGTGTTGAGCGCCTGCGCATGTTCGGCGATGGGCCGCATGGACAATTGCAGCGCCATGGCGCCGGCCTTGCCCCTGAGGTCTTTCAACATATTGTCGAGCACATCCTGACTTAACTTGAGGCCGCCTTCGAGCGCTTTATCCACTTTCACGTCGAACCACGATTCAATGCTTTTGCCCAAATACTGCATCGACATGCCATACAGCAGCACGCCCGGCACCACCGCCATCAATGACAACAGCAGCACCAGCCGCAGCGTAAGTTTTGCGCCAAACACGCCGGCCTTGAGACGCCGCCGCAGCATCAGCAACTGGCGGATCACCAGTGCCGCCAGCAGCACGGCAATGGCGCCGTTCAAAATCAGCAAGCCGCGATAATGTTCGGCAAACAGCGCGGTGTTGGCGCTGGCAGTAGCCAGCAAAAACAGGCCCACCGCGCCCAGGCCCACCAGCACCACGATAGCGTAACGCCGGCGCGCGGACGGCATGGCGCTGCCCAGTGGGGCGATGGATACCGGCATTATGGGTTCACCGTCCAACGGTACCAGTCGGACGCTATATCCCAGTCGCGTCCGGTGTGCAACTGAAACGGCTTGGGCAGTTGCGTGGCGTCCAGGCGCAGACGAATCATCGCGGCATAGACGGTGTCTTTGCGCAGCGCGCCCGGTTCGATGTCCTGGCTGCGGCGAATGCGGCTCATGTAGTCCAGCGCCTCCTTCAAACTGGAAAAATTCTGGTAAAGCGCGCCCACGCCGACGCGATACTGGCGCGTCAACGTGTTATAGGCGAGCCGTTGCTGCTGCCGCAACGATGCCATTTTTTCGTTGGTCCAGTACCAGCGCGAACGTATCAGCTCAAACTCGAGTATGAAATACAACGGTACGCCCTTGTGCAGGGCATCATCGAGCGCGGGGGTGAGCCGCACATCCATCTCGGCTTCCAGCAGGTAGCCATCGTCGGTTGCGGTTACCGCCGCTTTGCGTACTTCGATGCCGTCGGCCAGCGCCGTGCCGGCGCCCAACCAACCCGCGCTCGCGCCCAGCCACGCCGCGACCGCCACGCACACGATAAAAAGCCGTGCCGCCAGCAGCCATGCGGCGTTAATTTTTTTGCAATAGCGCGTAATAGAACCCATCGTGAACGGCATCCGGCAGTATCTGGCCCGCGTGTTGTGCGTGTTCGGCTGGAAATTCATCGAGGGGAAGCGTCTGTAGTTGGGCATCGGCATGGCGCTCGACAAAAAGCGCGACCTGTAAGTGATTTTCTTCCCTGAATACAGAGCACGTCACATACAGGAATTTACCACCAGCAGCCAACAGCCGCCACAAGGCATCGATCATCGCGTGCTGGCGCGCGGCAAACTGCGCGATATCCGCCTCACGCCGCGACCATTTGATATCGGGATGGCGGCGTGTCACGCCCGAAGCCGAACAAGGCACGTCGGCCAATATGCGATCAAAGGACACGCCGTCCCACCATGCCTGCGGCTTGGCCGCATCGCCGCATACCATGTTCGCGGTTAGACCCAAGCGCCGCAAGTTGGCATCGACCCGTTCCAGCCGCGACGCGTCCTGATCGAGCGCGGTGAGCGCCACATCCGCCAGCTCCAGTATGTGCGCGGTTTTACCGCCGGGCGCCGCGCAGGCATCGAGTACCCGCATGCCATTTTGCGCATCGAGCAAGGGTGCGGCGCGTTGCGCGGATGCGTCCTGCACCGAGACGTGGCCTTCGCTGAAACCCGGCAGCCGCTGTAGCGGCATGGGTTTGCCCAACACCACAGCATGGCGTTCCAACGCCGTCGCAGGCACGCCATCGGCGGCGAGTCGCGTGAGGTAATTGTCCCGCGTGGTGCGTCGCGGATTGACGCGCAAGGTCAACGGGGCATGTTGATTGCCGGCTTGCAAAATATCGGTAAACTGTTGCGGGTGTTGCGTGCGAATTTTATCCACCCACCACTGCGGAAACGAGTAGCGGCCTTCATCACCCGCGCTACTCGCAGCTTGCAATTCATTTTTGCGCCGCAGAAATCCGCGCAGCACGGCGTTGATCAAACCCTTCGCGGCCACAGCCGGTAACGCGATACAAGCCTGTACCGCCTGATCCACCACCGCGTGCGGCGCGGCATGGGTATGTTGCAGTTGATACAAGCCGATGCGCAGCAATTGCCGCAGCCGCTCGTCACGCAGCGGCTTGGTGAGCAAGGGCGCGAGCATGGCATCCAATGCGCCCCTATGCCGCAGCACGCCGTAGCACAGGTCTTGCACCAGGGCGCGCTGCTGCGGGCCGACTTCGGGACGCGTGCGCCACACGGCGGCCAGCTCGGTGTCGAGATTGCGGCCTGCCAGTACGCGGTCGATCACGCCCACTGCGAGCAACTGCGCCTCGTGCATCAGTTGCCTATCCCGTCACCGAAATGCGCGCCGGGCGCGAGCGTGATT
The DNA here is from genome assembly GCA_031381325.1 of Betaproteobacteria bacterium. Classification (GTDB taxonomy): domain Bacteria; phylum Pseudomonadota; class Gammaproteobacteria; order Burkholderiales; family SG8-41; genus UBA5216. The sequence continues at coordinate 13,184 of JANMXV010000417.1, forward strand.
CCAGCCAAAAACGCCTCGACCGGCATCCGCTTGCCGCCGGCGCGTTGCAATTCCAGCACGCTGAGCGCCCCACGGCCACAGGGAATAACCAGCGCGTCCGTTCCGGGTTCCGCCACCCGCGCACGCCAGATTTTGATGCGTTCACCGGCGCGTGTGGTATGCGCGCCGGGGAATGGATTGTAGGCGCGTACCTTGCGCGCAATCACTGCCGCGTCTTCGTTCCAGTCAATCAGGGCTTCCTCTTTGGTGATCTTTGCAGCGTAAGTTGCTAGGGTAGCGTCCTGCTTTATGGGCCTGGGCAGCGCCTGCAACCCCGCGACAATGAGTTCGGCCCCAAGGGCGGCAAGCCGGTCATGCAGCTCGCCAGCAGTTTCCGCTTCGCTGATGGGGATGGCGCGCTGTAACAAGATGTCGCCGGTATCGAGACCTTCGTTCATTTGCATGAGGGTGACGCCGCTATCCGCGTCGCCAGCCAGGATGGCGCGCTGGATGGGTGCAGCGCCACGCCAGCGTGGCAACAGGGAGGCGTGAATATTGATGCAGCCCAGGCGCGGAATTGTCAAAATGTCTTTGGGTAATATCAGTCCATAGGCCGCCACGATCATCGCGTCGGCGTGTGCGGCGGCAACCAGCGTGCGTGCGTCTATGGTTTTGAGGGTAAGCGGTTGCTCTATTCTAAACCCTTGTTTCTGCGATATTTTTTTTACGGCTGACAACGCCAGCCTGAGTCCGCGCCCAGCCGGTCTGTCGGGCTGAGTAAGCACTAACACAATCTCGTGGCCGGCTGCGATTAACGCCTCCAGTGCGATCGCGGCAAATTCTGGGGTACCGGCAAAAATTAGCCTCATCAGCTTCCTGGGGACGCGAGTAAATTACAAAACTATTTAGCAAACAAATAATTAAATGCGAGGACTGGCCCATAGGCAACCCGCATGCAGCAACGCTAATCCACGTCGCGCTGACGCTTTTTCAACCTGGTCAGGATACGCTGCTGCTTCATTCGCGACAGTTTTTCGACGAAAACCTTGCCCTCCAGATGATCCATTTCGTGTTGAATGCACACCGCCAACAGGCCCTCGGCGTCCATCTCGAAGGGCGCGCCGCCGGCGTCCAGCGCGCGCACGCGGATGTGTTGTGCGCGCTTGACCTTTTCGTAAATGCCGGGCACCGACAGACAACCTTCTTCGCAGTCCGCTATGCCCGTGGCCTCAAGCATTTCAGGGTTGATGAAGGCGTGTAATTCGTCGCGTGCCGCCGAGATATCGATGACGATAATCCGCCGGTGAACGTCCACCTGTGTTGCGGCGAGACCAACACCCGGCGCCGCATACATAGTTTCACCCATGTCTTTGATTAATTGACGAATTTCGTCATTTACCTGCGCCACGGGCTGGGCCACGGTGTGCAGACGAGTATCGGGGTACATCAAAATAGTCAGTTGGGTCACAAAAAGTCTTGCTAATAGAAGTAACTAGAGGCAGAATTTAAACCAAAGTGTGATGTTGCGCCGGTACAACAGACCAACAGAGATTCGGTAGAGATGGGATGCTCTATCTGTTGCTCAAGGTGTCTCCACTGAGGTCGCTGCGGCGGCTGGAATACTCATCGAGGTGTAGCTATGTGTATGAAAAACAGGATTATATCGCTGCTGGTTGTCGCGGCCTCAATGGCGTGGGCGGCAGCCGCTGGCGCGCAGGATTTGAAAGCGGACGCGCCCGACCGCTACACCGTGCAACGCGGGGATACCCTGTGGGGCATTTCCGGGCGCTATCTTGAAACGCCGTGGAACTGGCCGCGACTGTGGAACATGAACCGCGAGCAGGTACGTAATCCGCATCGTATCTATCCGGGCGACGTGCTGGTGCTGGATCGCACCACCGGTCGCTTGAATGTCGAAACCGTGGCCCTGTCGCCGCGTGTGCGCACCGAAGACCTGTCGCAAGCGGTGCCTACCATTCCGCCATCGGTGATTGAGGCGTTTATTTCGCGTCCGATGGTCGTCGGCGAGAACGAACTCGATAGCGCGCCGAAAATCATGGCGACCGAAGAATCCCGCGTGGTGGTGGGCGCAGGCAATATCGCTTACGTCAGGGGTCTCGCCAAAGAGAAGGGTGAGAACTGGTATATCTACCGGCGCGGCGACAAACTCGTCGATCCGGACAGCGGTGCAACCTTGGGTTATCTGGGCTTGTATCTGGGCGAAGCGCGCGTGCGCCAGTTTGGCGAAATAAGCCGTATCGAAATCATTAAATCCACGCAAGAAATTTACACCGGCGACAGCCTCGTACCAATCACCACGGAAGCGCCGGTATTCGCCTACGTGCCGCGCGCGCCCAGTGGCAAGGTGCAGGGGCGTGTGATGGCGCTGAACGACAATCTGTATGAAACTGGCAGGTATTCCGTGGTGTCGCTGTCGCGCGGCTCCAAGGATGGCCTCGAATCCGGCCACGTCCTCGCGCTGTACCGCAGCCCCAACACCGCGCGTTACTCGTTGCGCACCAGCTCCATGTTGGGGCGCACCGGTCCCAGCGGCAATGACGGCCGGCGCCCGTATTACCAAGAACAACTCAATGTGCGCAATAGCCCGGTATTCAGTAAGCAGGTGCCGATCAACGACGCCGATCTGGCCAAGCTGCCCGATGAGCGCTATGGCTTGGTGATGGTGTTCCGCACCTTTGAGCGCGCCTCGTTTGCCCTGGTGATGCAATCGCGCCTTTCGGTCGCCATCGACGACATATTTACCACCCCCTGATTTTCTGCGCCGCCGCCCCGGCGTAGATCCCCGGGGCGGCGCTCACCATGTCGCTTGCTCCTGATCTAACGGCGTGGCTGCGTCTCTCGCTCACCTCGGGCCTGGGTGGCGAATCCATGCGCAAGCTGCTGTCTGCGTTTGGCGGCCCCGAGCAAGTGCTGGGCGCGAGCCGTACAGCGCTAACGACTGTAGTCACCGGCAAAATCGCCGACGCAATACTCGATGGCGCGTTGCATGGCGATCCTGCAGCCGTCGAAGTCTGGCTTGCCGGCGCCAACAATCACGTGGTGACCTTGGCCGATGCAGAGTATCCGCAAGCGCTGCTGCAAACGCCCGATCCCCCGCCGCTAATTTACGTCAAGGGCCGGCGTGAGCTGCTAAATCAACCTGCCATTGCCATTGTCGGCAGCCGCAACGCCACCGCGCAGGGCAAGCTCACGGCGGAATCCTTCGCCACTGCGTTGAGCAACGCAGGACTCACTGTCGTCAGCGGACTCGCGCTCGGCATCGACGCGGCCGCGCATCGTGGCGGGCTGGCGGGGCGGTCATCCACCATCGCCATCGTCGGCACGGGCATGGACAAGGTTTATCCGGCACGCAATCGCGATCTGGCGCACGCCATCGCCGAAAAAGGCGTGATTGTTTCTGAATTCGCGCTCGGCACGCCGCCGCTGGCGGCGAATTTTCCGCGCCGCAATCGCATCATCAGCGGCATGACGCGCGGCTGCCTGGTGGTCGAGGCGGCCCTATCGAGCGGCTCGCTGATTACCGCGCGCATCGCCAACGAGTTGGGCAAGGATGTATTCGCAATTCCCGGCTCGATCCACTCTACGCTGTCCAAAGGCTGCCACGTTCTCATTAAACAGGGCGCCAAGCTGGTGGACGATGCAGCGGACATCCTCGGCGAGTTGCGGCTGCCGGTGCCCGTTGGCGGGGCCGCCAAGGCCACTTCAGGCGCTTCGAACCATCCGTTGTTGGCCCATATGGCCTTTGATCCCTGCGATATCGACACCCTGGCCGGCCGCGCCGGGCTGCCGGTACACGAAATCAGCGCCGCGTTAGTCGAGCTGGAGTTGGACGGAGCGGTCGCGGGGCTACCCGGCGGACTGTGGCAGAGACTATCGTAACTATTTGTTTTTATTGTTAATTTTTTGTTGGTTCAAGTCCCATTTCACTGCCTTCGTGAAGTATTGCGCTTGCGCTCCCGCCCGGTTGTTCTTATTATCTGCCGCTCTTTTTGCGCCGCCTATTGCGGTGAACCCACGATTTTCCCGCGATTTTTTCGCCTGAGCGCCCAGAAAAAACCATGTCAAAACAATTAATTATCGCTGAGAAGCCGTCTGTGGCCAGCGATATCGCACGCGTGCTTGGCGGCTTCAAGCGCGTTGATGACTACTTCGAGAGCGACGCCTTCGTACTATCGTCCGCCGTCGGCCATCTGGTGCAGATCGCCGTGCCCGAAGAATTCGAAGTCAAACGCGGCAAATGGTCGTTTGCCAACCTGCCGGTGATACCGCCGCATTTTGATCTGCTGCCGATTGAGAAATCCGAAGCGCGATTGAAGCTGTTGACCAAACTGTTGAAACGCAAGGATGTCACCGGCGTCATCAACGCCTGCGACGCGGGCCGCGAGGGCGAACTGATTTTCCGTTACATCGCCAGTCACGCCGGCAGCAAGAAGCCGGTACAACGCCTGTGGCTGCAATCGATGACCGCCGGCTCGATCAAGGAGGGATTCAAGCACTTGCGCACGGATGCAGAAATGCTGCCGCTGGCCGACGCGGCGATCTGCCGCTCCGAAGCCGACTGGCTGGTGGGCATCAACGGCACGCGCGCCATGACCGCGTTCAACTCCAAGAGCGGTGGTTTTCACAAAACGCCGGTGGGCCGCGTGCAAACGCCAACCTTGGCGATCCTGGTCGAGCGCGAAGAAAAAATCAAACGCTTCGTGCCGAAGGACTACTGGGAAGTACACGCCACGTTCGGCGTTTCCGCGGGGGAGTACGGCGGCCGCTGGATCGACGAGAAATTCGCCAAGGCAAAAAAAGAAGGGGAAGGCGATCCCGACCTTCGTGCCGAACGCCTGTGGGACGAAAAAAGCGCGCTGGCGATCAAAGCCAAATGCGACGGCAAACCCGGCATCATCGAAGAAGAAAGCAAACCCACCACGCAGGCGTCGCCGCTGTTGTTCGACCTCACCAGTTTGCAGCGCGCGGCCAATGGACGTTTCGGTTTCTCCGCGCGCACCACGCTGTCGCTAGCGCAGGCGCTCTACGAAAAACACAAAGTCCTCACCTATCCGCGTACCGATGCACGCGCGCTGCCGGAAGATTATCTCGACACCGTGAAAGCCACGCTCGACGTGATGGCGGATTCGCCCTACGCCCCGTTCGCGAAAAAGATTCTAAAGCAAGGCTGGGTCAGGCCCAACAAGCGCATTTTTAACAACGCGAAAATCTCCGACCACTTTGCCATCATCCCCACCACGCAGGCGCCCAAAGCGCTGAGCGAAATCGAACAAAAGCTTTACGATCTGGTGGTGCGCCAGTTCCTCGCGGTGTTTTATCCGAGCGCGGAATACATGGTCACCACGCGCGTCACGCGCGTCGAAAAGGAAGCTTTCAAGAGCGAAGGCCGCGTGCTGGTCAACGCTGGCTGGCTGGAAGTACATGGCAAGGCCGCAGCGGGCGACGATGACTCGCCCAATTTGGTAGCGGTGAAAAAAGGCGAAAAAGCCAAGACTGAAAAAATCGACGTGCTCGCCACGCAAACCAAGCCGCCCGCGCGCTTTAACGAAGCCACGCTGCTGTCCGCGATGGAAGGCGCCGGCAAGCTGGTGGAAGACGAAGAACTGCGCGATGCCATGAAAGAGCGCGGCCTCGGCACGCCGGCCACGCGCGCCGTCACTATCGAGAAACTGATCGCCGAAGAATACCTGCTGCGCCTCGGCCGTGAATTGCAGGCGACACCCAAAGCATTTGCATTGATCACGCTGTTGCGCGGGCTGGAAATTCCCGAACTCGCTTCGCCTGAAATGACCGGCGAGTGGGAATTCAAATTAAAGCAGATGGAACAGGGCAAGTTGAAGCGCGACACTTTCATGCGCGAAATCGGCAAGATGACGCGCCACATCGTCGAGCGCGCCAAAGCCCACGAAAGCGAAACCGTGCCCGGCGATTACGTCACACTCCAGGCCAAGTGTCCGAGTTGCGGCGGCACGATTAAAGAGAACTACAAAAAATTCCAGTGCGAGAAATGCGAATTTTCGCTGTGGCGCATTCTCGCCGGACGGCAGTTCGAGTCTACCGAGATCGACGAACTTATCGCCAAGAAAAGCATCGGCCCGCTGCAAGGTTTTCGCAGCCGTCTCGGCCGGCCTTTTGCTGCCAACATCAAACTGAACAGCGAATTCAAACTCGAATTCGATTTCGGGCAAGCCAACGAAGACGCCGAACCCGTAGACTTCACCGGGCAGGACTCACTCGGCGCATGCCCCAAATGCGGCGGCAACGTTTACGCCCATGGCATGGCCTATCTGTGCGAAAAAGCTGCCGCGCAACCGCGCACCTGCGATTTCCGCACCGGCAAGATCATCCTCCAGCGCAACATCGAGCCCGAACAAGTCACCAAACTGTTGAAAGACGGCAAGACCGATTTGCTGCATAAATTCATCAGCAAGAAAGGGCGTCCGTTCTCGGCGTTTCTGGTGCGCGGCGGCGACGGCAAAGTGACATTTGAGTTTGCGCCGCGTGAGGCCAAGGCGGGGGCGAAAGCTGCCGGTGACAAACCTGCGGCCAAGAAAGCGCCGGCTCGGGTGCGGAAGACGGCATAGGCAGCCATCGTTCTGCGGTCTGCATGGGAGAAAAATGTTAATGATCAACAACGAAGTAGTAGCCCAAACCCTCACCATGCGCGAATGCATCGAGGTGCAGGAAGCTGCGTTCGCCGGGCTGCTGCGCGGCAAAGCCATATTTCGTCCGCGCATTGACACCTATGTGCCGTGCGATCGCGAGGACGGCTATTACCGCTTTGGTACCGTGGAAGGTGCGAGCGGCGGCTATTACGCAGTGCGCCTGAAATCGGACATCGTGCATTGGCCCATGGGCGCAGACGGCAGCACATCGGAAAACAAATACTGCATGCAGCCCGGCACGTTTTGCGGGCTGGTCTTCCTCTACAGCACGGGCAACGGCGAGCCGCTGGCAATCCTGAACGACGGCCATTTGCAGCATATGCGCGTGGGCGGCGCTGCGGGTATCGGCACGCGGCTGCTGGCACGCGAGGACGCCAGCGTGGTGGGCATGATCGGCTCAGGCGGCATGGCGCGCACGTTTCTTGAGGCGTACACGGTGGTGCGCAAACTCAAAAAAGTCAAAGTCTTCAGTCGCAATCCTGAAAACCGCAAAAAATACGCCGAGGAAATGTCGACAGCGCTCAACATCGAAGTCGTAGCGGTGGATTCCGCACGCGAGGCGGTGCGTGGCGTCGATATTTTATCGACTTGCACGGACAGCATTAAACCGACGATCGAGCCGGAGTGGCTGGAGCCGGGCATGCACGTCGTCAATCTCAGTCCACACGAGATTTCAGCAGACGTGGCCGCGCGCTTTGACGTAAAAGTGCAGCAAGGCAAGGAAGGCCTGCCGATTCCCGAGAGCGACATGTTTCGCAAGGGTATCGGCGGCAGTCTCGGCGCGTTTGTGATGGGTACCGAGGAACAGCAAAAGCGTCTGCCGCGCGCGACCAAGAATCTCCAGCTTGATGAATGGCCAGTGTATACCGACGTTATTTCGGGCAAGACGGCAGGGCGAACTAACCGCGCTCAAATCACGCACTACCGCACCATTGGCAACTGGGGCATTCAGTTCTCGTCGGTGGGCGCGCTGGTCTATCGCAAAGCCAAAGCTGCCGGCTTGGGGCGCGAGATTCCAACGGAATGGTTTTTGCAGGACATACGAAATTAGTTGGCCAGCATTGCTGCCGCTTAGTCGGTGGCCTTGATCCCCGCCGCCTTAACCGCTTTGCCCCAACGCTCAACCTCCACCCGCATAAATTTACCAAACGCTTCCGGCGCCATCGGTGTAGGGTCGTAGCCGCGATCGCTCAGTTGCTTGGCGGCGTCGCCACCACTCAGAATCCTGGTGAACACGGTGTTCAATTGGGTGATGATGGGTTGAGGTGTGCCGGCGGGCGCCATCAGGCCATACCAGCCGCTGATGGCGAAGCCCTTGTAGCCTTGTTCGTCGAGCGTCGCTAATTCCGGCAGTTCGCGTGTGCGTTTGATGGTGGTGACGGCCAGCGCACGGATTTTGCCGGCGCGAATTTGCGGGATGGCCGCGCCGGGACCGGAGAACAGTGTTTGCACTTCGCCCCCTAGCGCGGCGGTCATCGCCGGACCTGAGCCGCGATAGGGTATGTGCGTGATTTTCACCTTGGCGGTCTGGTAAAACACCTCCTGCGCCAGATGCGAGGTGACGTTGCCGGAGCCGAAGTTGTAGCCGTTGGGTTTGCCTTGCGCGAGCTTGATGAAATCCGCCAGCGTTTTGGCCGGTACCAACGGATGCACGGATACGATGTACGGTTGCTCGATCAACATCGTGATTGGCGCGAAATCGCGGCTCACATCGAACGGCACTTTGTCGTACATCCAGGGGGCGACCGTGGTAGCACCGATTTCCGCGACGATCAAGGTATAGCCGTCGGGATTCGCTTTGGCGCCGATGGCGGTGCCGCTGGTGCCCTGCGCGCCGCCGCGATTGTCGATGAGTATTTGCTGACCCAGCGCGGACGTGACTGCGGGTTGCAAAATGCGCGACACCAAGTCGGTGCCGCCCCCGGGCGGGAAGGGCACAATCAGGCGGATCGGTTTATTCGGGTAAGTGTCCGCCGACGGCGCGGCCTTTTCGGCAGCCATGGACAATTGCGAGAATAGTGCGACGCCGGCAGCCAGCGCGGGCAGCGTAGAAATCCATTGTTTCATATGCGACTCCTGAACTCGGTTGTGGCGCGACGTTACCACGCCTCCGGCCCGCACAAAAGACGATTTTCCAAAACGCTGCGGCAGCCTTAAAAAAGTAAAAATACAATAAAAACAAGTAGTTAAAATAAATACCTTCGTAGTAATCTCACATTGTCAATATAATTTTGCCATGCTATTCTTGCGCTCAACGTAACCACAGAAATTCCATGAATTGCGCAGAACGTCTCGTAGAACTTTTTGGCAGCCAGGCCGAAGTCGCCCGCCGCTTCAGCCTTGACCGCGCGGTGGTCAACAATTGGATGAAGTCCGGCTATGTGCCGGCGCGCTGGGCCATGGAAGTAGAGCAAGTCACCGGCGGCGAAGTTACTGCGGGCGACGTGTTGAATGAAGCGAATGCATGCAAACCGATCCGCTTGAAATCGCGCCCGGACGGCGAAAATCTCTACGGTTCAAATCTACCTAACGTTGGGAGCTATACCATGCACAACGAATTTGCACCGCATAAACGCATCCACTCTTTCCACCCGCCGCAACGCACACTGCTGGGACCGGGGCCGACGGAGATTCATCCGCGCGTGCTCACCACCATGAGCCAGCCGGCGATCGGCTATCTCGATCCGGTTTTCGTCGACATGATGGAAGAGTTGAAATCGCTGCTGCGTTATGTGTACCAGACCAAAAATCCGCTGACGTTTCCGATCTCCGGCCCCGGTTCGGTGGGCATGGAGTTCTGCTTCGTCAACATGGTCGCACCGGGCGATAAAGTGATCGTATGCCGCAATGGCGTATTCGGCGGCCGCATGATTGAAAACGTGGAGCGCTGCGGCGCCACCGCGATTGTCGTCGAAGACAAATGGGGCGAGCCGGTCGAGCCGCAAAAACTTGAAGACGCGATGAAGAAAAATCCCGATGCGCGCCTCGTGGCCTTCGTGCATGCGGAAACCTCCACCGGCGTGTTGTCGGATGCTAAAACACTGGTCAAGATCGCACACCAGCACGATGCGCTGACTATCGTGGATGCCGTGACCTCGCTTGGCGGCGTTGAAGTGCGCGTCGATGAGTGGAAATTCGACGCGGTGTATTCTGCCAGCCAAAAATGTTTGTCGTGTACGCCGGGCCTGTCGCCGGTGTCAATCTCCGAGCGCGTGGTTGATTTCGTGAAGGCGCGCAAAGACAAGATTCATAGCTGGTTCATGGACATGAACCTGCTGCTCGGCTATTGGGGCGCGAGCACGCGCACCTATCACCACACTGCGCCGACCAATTCGCTGTTCGGCTTGCACGAAGCGCTGCTGCTGATCCGCGAAGAAGGTCTCGAAAACTGCTGGGCGCGGCACAAGCGTCATCACACTGCGTTGAAAGCCGGGCTCGAAGCCATGGGCCTGAAGTTCCTGGTAAACGAAAAATACCAGGTGCCCGAAATGAATGCCGTGTATTGCGCTCCCGGCGTAAACGAAGCCGAAGTGCGCAAGCGCCTGCTCAACGAATTTGGTCTCGAAATTGGCGCAGGACTCGGCCCGCTCGCTGGAAAAATCTGGCGCTTTGGTTTGATGGGCTACTCGTGCCGTCCCGACAACGTAATGCTGTGCTTGTCCGCTCTCGGCTCCGTGCTGGAAGACATGGGTTACGCAGTACACGTGGGCGACGCCGAATCGGCCGCGCACGCCGCGTACGCTTCAATGCACACCACCGAAGCGGCGGCGAAAAAAAGAAAGACGGCCAAAGCTGCCTGATCAGGCGGGACGATTTCCACCTACCGGCCGCGAAGATGTTTACTTCGCGACCGGTTTCTTTTTTGGCACAGCTTTCGCAACCGGTTTCACATGCACTGCCGTCTCAAAAGTTTTCACATGTGCCGCCTTCGCAGAAAGTTTCGCATGTGCCGCCTTCGCGGAAGATTTTACCTGTGCCGCCTTCGCGGCACGGGCCCGCAACGCAGCTTCCAGCGCACGCCGTGCCCACGACCGCATCAGATGCGGGGCGTCCATCGCCTCATCCGGCGCTCGCCGGTAGTTCATGGTCATGTTTTTACCGTCCTTCGAGTAGACGAACGGCGCGCAGGATTCCGCATCGAAGGCTGCGCGCGTGACGTCGTCAGCCTTCAGGTAAAGCCCGTCATCCGCAATGATGGCCATGAACAACCCGTCGAGATACACGCCGCGGCCGCCGAACATGCGCTTTACAACCACATGCCCCGCCGGCGCCAACAGTTCGCTGACGTGATTTACAAAATCGTTGTTCGCCGCCATCAGCTAGCGGTTTTTTGCCCGAAACCAGCCTCGCGGGCGCGGACGATGGCTTGCGCACGGGAGTTGATGCCGAGCTTGCCGAGGATGGCAGACACGTGATTGCGGGCGGTGCGCTCGCTGATATGGAGCAGTTCGCCGATGGTAGTGTTGTCCAGGCCCTGAGCGACGAGATTCAGCACCTGGTGTTCGCGCGTCGTAAGGTCATCGAGCAACGGATCTCCGGTGCCGGCGCGCTTGACGGGTGCCGGCAAAAAATTGTCAATCGCCTCAACAAATTGGCGCCAAGCCGGTTCGGTGTCCAAGAGCACGTGATTGCGGCTTTCGAGCGGTACGAATCGCGCGCCGGGTCTGATCCCGGCGACCGACCGCCCCTGCTCGAAGTGGATTATTGAAT
>JANMXV010000461.1:0-1613 GCA_031381325.1 Betaproteobacteria bacterium
ACCGGGAGAAGGGCCGGGGATGAGGGAAATTGGATTGGCCGCAGCAAGCGTCAAAGCTTTCGAAAAGCGCAATGACGCATCGGAACCCGAATCATTTCATTTCACGCGCTTTCATGCAATGCTTCCGTGATGCACAATAGCAGCCATGACGACACTTAAATTAGCCTGCATACAGGCCAACACCGGAAACGATTTATTGGCCAACCTCGCAACGGTCACCGCGATGGTGAGAGAGGCAGCAGTCAACGGCGCGAAATTCGTACTCACCCCCGAATACACGCTGATGATGGACGGCAGCGGCCGCGTGATGCGCGAGCAGGCGCTGCCTGCGGACGGCGGTGAACCACTCACGCAGTTGCGCGCGCTCGCGAAGGAATTGGGTATCTGGCTGCTGATAGGCTCGCTCACCTTGCGCACGGATGAAGAGCGCATCGCCAACCGTTCGTTTCTGATAAACGACAGCGGTGAAGTCGTTGCCAACTACGACAAAATCCACATGTTCGATGTCACCTTGCCCGATGGCAAAGTGATACGTGAATCGTCCGCGTATCGTCCCGGGAACAAAACGGTGGTGGCAGAAACGCCGTGGGGCAAACTCGGCATGACTATCTGCTACGACCTGCGGTTTCCCGGTTTGTTTCGCACACTGGCGCAGGCCGGCGCGCAAATCATCACCGTGCCGTCATCTTTCCAGCGCCAGACCGGCAAGGCGCACTGGCATGTACTGTTGCAAGCGCGCGCGATTGAAAATGGTTGTTTCATCGTTGCGCCGGCGATGTGCGGCGATCATGCGGGTAATCGGCAAACCTTTGGACACTCGCTGGTGGTGAATCCGTGGGGTGAGGTGGTTGCCGATGGCGGGGAAGGGCCGGGGATTACTTATGCAGAGATTGATGTGGCGCGTGTGGCGAAGGTGAGGGGGATGATTCCTTCGTTGACGCACGATCGTGGTTACGAAAAACCGTAAAGGCTTTTTTGCCACAGATTTACACAGATGAACACAGATTTTTCATACAAGGGCGGGTTAGCGCAGCGTAACCCGCCAATCGGAAGTAACGCACAGAAGGCGGGTTACGGCGCAAAGGGCGCGCCTAACCCGCCCTACGTGTTCTCCTTCCGAGCTGCGGTCTCTATGCGAAACGACAATCCGCAATAACTACAACTTTTTGCGCTAGTTGGGATGCCATGGAAATCAGAAATTACGTTTTGGCATCGTGGGCAACGGTATATTTTCCAAGTGTAATAGGCAAATCCCAGAGCGCCGATCAACAGAAGTATACCTTCCAGCGCTATCTCCAAGGTTGGGTTGATTAGATGACCACCGAGTGTCCGAACAAGGAGAAGAACTATTCCGCTGAGTACTGACGTCATCGGCCATCGGAGTTTTGCCATCCAAGAATTTCGGATGAGATCGTATTCAGGTGTGAAGCGAATCATCGATGAGCGTGTCCTGAACTCTGCGTGTGTTTCGGCTAAGTAAGCCCAGATGAAACGAAGTGTAACCTGTGGAACAATCCCAGGAATACGCTACGCTCCTTCCGGTCCACCAGTCTTTAATCTGTGTTCATCTGTGTAAATCTGTGGCAAAAAAGTCTTTGAACTTCAGTAAGACT
>JANMXV010000522.1:0-3733 GCA_031381325.1 Betaproteobacteria bacterium
ATGCAGGCCCGAATTACGCCGGCCACGAATTGCTCACGCCCAACGCTGGCGATTACCACGCGCTATCGTGGGCGGGCGACGCCAAGGCACTGGTACGCAACAGTGATGACAAAAGCAAGCCGGTGTCATTGCTCGGCAACATCTGCCGTCACCGTCAGGCGATCATGTTGCGCGGACGCGGCAACTCAAAAAACATCGTGTGTCCGCTGCATCGCTGGACTTACGCGCTCGACGGCAAGCTGCTCGGCGCGCCGCATTTTCCCGAGAACCCTTGTCTTGATCTCGCGCAAACGCCGCTGATGAACTGGAACGGTTTGTTATTTGAAGGTCCGCGCGACATCGCGCGTGATCTCGGCACGCTCGGCGTTACGCGCGATCTTGATTTCACCGGCTTCATGTTCGACCGCATGGAAATCGAGGAATACGCCTGTAACTGGAAGACGTTTATCGAAGTCTACCTCGAGGATTACCACGTCGAACCGTTCCATCCCGGCCTTGCGGGATTTGTGAATGTCGCCGATCTGAAATGGGAATTCGGCGCCTGGCACAGCGTGCAAACCTGCGGTGTAAAACACGGGCTTGCCAAACCCGGCAGCACTGTCTACCGGCGCTGGCACGATCAGGTCAAGCGTCACGGCAACGGTAAAACGCCCGCGCACGGTGCGATCTGGCTCACCTATTTTCCCGGCCTGATGGTGGAATGGTATCCGCACGTGCTGGTAGTGAGCAACATTATTCCGCGCGGAGCGGAAGCCTGCACCAACGTGGTTGAATTTTATTATCCCGAAGACATGGTGTTGTTCGAGCGCGAGTTTATTCAAGCCGAACAAGCCGCGTATCGTGAAACCGCGATTGAAGACCGCGAAATCTGCGAGCGCATGACAGCGGGCCGCCGCGCACTGTATCAACAAGGTGTTACCGACGCGGGGCCGTATCAATCGCCGATGGAAGACGGCATGCGGCACTTTCATGAATTTTTGCGGCGTGAGATTGAGCCGCATTTGGTCATGCGATGAGCTTCAACACCCTGATTTCGGTTTCCGAACTTGCCGCGCATTTGAATGACTCCAACTGGATCATCTGCGACTGCCGTCACGATCTGGCGAATTACGAAGCGGGACGCGCAGCCTACGCGCATTCGCACCTGCCCGGCGCGCGCTTTTTGCATCTCGATGAAGATTTGTCCGGCCCCAAGACCGGCGTCAATGGACGCCACCCCTTGCCGCATCCGATTACGTTCACGCTGCGGCTCGCCGCACTCGGCATCGACAACAGCAAGCAAATCGTCGCCTACGATGCCGCCGGCGGCGTGTATGCCTCGCGCCTGTGGTGGATGCTGCGCTGGGTGGGACACACGAAAGCAGCAGTGCTCGACGGCGGCATCGACGCGTGGATCACGGCGCGGCTGCCGGTTAGCGATGCGTATCCGGCGATCAAGCCGCTGCGCTACAACCCTAATCCGAGTCCGCAACTGGCGGTCAGCGCCAATGAGGTCGCCGCCAACCTTGACCACAACGCACTGCGTGTTTTGGACGCGCGCAGCCCCGAGCGTTTTCGCGGCGAAAACGAGACCCTTGATGCGGTGGCCGGGCACATCCCCGGCGCGGTGAACCGCTTCTTTAAACAGAACTTGCGCGAGGACGGCTGCTTCAAACCCGCGGATGCGCTCAAGCAGGAATTTACGACAGTGCTCAACGCCCACGAACCCGCAAACGTAGTGCATCAATGCGGCTCCGGTGTCACCGCCTGCCACAATCTGCTGGCGATGGAAGTGGCGGGCCTGGCCGGATCGCGGCTATTCCCCGGCTCGTGGAGCGAATGGGTGAGCGATCACAAGCGGCCGGTAGCGACAGGCAACGCCTGAATAAATTTGCACAGCAGAAAAGCTTTAGTTGTACTAAAATATAACTTTTTAAAGGGTATTGTGTCATGCATACAACCAATCTTCGCAAGGTTGGCGGCTCGGTGATGTTGGCTGTGCCCCCTGCTATTCTTGATCTGCTGCACTTGCGAGCCGGCGCCATGGTTGGCGTGACCGTCGATGGCGGGCGCTTGGTAATCGATCCGCAACCACCGCGCCCGCGCTACACGCTGGATGAACTGCTGGCCCAGTGTGACGCGTCAACTGAGCTAACCGCCGAAGATCGCGCGTGGGTCGATGCGAAACCAGTCGGCAGCGAACTCCTGTAATGGAGCGCGGCGATATTTATCTGGTATCGCTAGACCCAACCGCCGGGCACGAACAGCAAGGCATGCGCCCCGTCCTCATCGTGTCACCTACCGCGTTCAACCGCGTAACGAAAACGCCAGTGGTGGCGCCCATCACCAGCGGCGGAAACTTTGCCCGCACGAGCGGATTTGCGGTGTCCCTCATGGGAGCCGGAACAAACACTTCAGGCGTCATTCGCTGCGACCAGCCGCGCGCCCTCGATCTTGGCGCACGTCGCGCGCGCAAGCAGGAAAGCGTGCCGGTGTCGATTATGGACGAAGTGCTGGCGAAACTTGCTCCGATCTTTGAGTGATACCGCGCATGCGCGTCCTATTGGCCGACGCGATTCTGATTGTTCATTTTCTGTTCGTGCTATTTGTCGTCGCCGGTCTGGTGCTGACTTGGGTCGGCGCGTGGCGCGGCTGGCGCTGGATACGCAGCCTGCGTTTTCGCATCGCCCATCTGGCCGCCATCGTGTTCGTCGCCGGCGAATCGCTGCTCGGCATGGTGTGCCCGCTCACCGCGTGGGAAGACGCGCTGCGAGGCACGGCCGGCGAAAAAAGTTTCATCGCGCGCTGGGTGCATCAACTGATGTTTTTCACAGCGCCCGAATGGGTATTCACGGCACTCTATGTCGCGTTTGCACTGTCGGTCGCCGCGACGTTTTTGTTTATTCCGCCAGAACGGACGAAACGCCCGCAAAATTAAAGGGGGCCGCCTCCATCGCCAGATTGAACGCCGCGCGACAGGCTTGCACGGGATCGCGAAAGGCGCGGCTGCGTAAACCCAGCTCGCATAGGGCAGGGCCACGAGGTCGGCGTTTGCGGTGAGCAATCCGGCATCGTGGTGGTCTCGGTCAATGGCGTTATCGGATTGCGCCACAGTGACGATCACCGCCGGCCCAAACGGGAACAACACCAGCATAAACATTCGGCCCACGCGCAGCGCTCTCACGATAGTCACTCCTTTTGTCGTGTGGTCAACCCGACGCTTGCGCGCCCGTCGCGCGCGCCGGCTTGCCTGTCCGGCGCGCCCAATCCGCGCGCCAGCTCGCAACTGTCCGCTGCGCCCAGCCACTCGCACGCCGCCGCATGCAACTTTCCGGCAAACGCACGATCGTGGAGTGCTTCAAGAATGCGTGTGACAGCCGGCTCCGGCGCAATCAGATACTCCGGGTCTTTCGCCAGGTTGAACAGTCGCGCGAAGTAGGCGCACTCGCGCGCGGTGACATCCGCGCCACTGCCCGCCTTGATGCGCATGCCCGAGAAACATACTTTCTCCGCCACCCGCTTCAAATCGCCACGGAACGAATCGGGGACGGCAACACCCTGCCAGCCCAGCACCACCGGCAGCCGCGCCGCATGCCTGCATAGACCAACGTTCCGGTATTTCCCGCAGCCCAGCGCAACGTAATACATCGCCGATTCGTAATCCTTCTCGGCCATCGCAAATTCGTATGACTGATGGCACGCCGGCACGGGATGGCCGTGCTCACTGGTGGAATATCCGGTGGCGCATACGATC
>JANMXV010000527.1:0-13796 GCA_031381325.1 Betaproteobacteria bacterium
TCACGCGCTGGAAAATCGGCGACAAGCTGTGCGGCCTCACCAACGGCGGCGGCTATGCCGAGTACTGCGTGATTGATGCCCATCACTGTCTGCCGATTCCGCAGGGCGTGTCGCTGGTCGATGCCGCCGGCTTGCCGGAAACCTTCTTCACCGTGTGGAGCAATGTATTCATCGGCGCGCAACTCAAAGCCGGCGAAACGTTTTTGGTACACGGCGGCGCCGGCGGCATAGGCACCACCTGCATACAACTCGGCAAGGCGTTCGGTGCAAAAGTTATCGCGACCGACAGTCCCGCTGCGCGCTGCCAAATCTGCCGCGATCTCGGCGCCGATCGCGTCATCGACTACAAACAGGAAGACTTCGTTGAAGTCTTGCGCAGCGAAGGCGGCGCAAACGTCATTCTCGACATCGTGGGCGGCCCCAATATCGAAAAGAATATCAAGGCGGCCTCGCCGGATGCGCGCATTATTCAACTCGCCTTCGCCGCCGGTTCCAAAGTGGAGATCAATTTGATGCCGATTATGTTGAAACGCTTGATCTACACCGGCTCCACGCTACGCACACGACCGCTTGCGTTCAAGACACGCGTTGCGCAGGAACTTGAAACGCAAGTATGGCCGCTGATCGCGGCCGGAAAAATCCGCGTGGTCACCGGCCGCACCTTCGCGCTGGCCGAGGCCTCGCAAGCGCACGCCATGATGGAATCGGCCGCCCACATGGGCAAAATTCTGCTGACCCTGCCCAGCGTGTAGAAAAAGATCCACGCGATTGCGCAAAGGCGCGGGAATATTGGTAAGTTTTTGAAAATTAACTATAATAGTTAACAGAACAGCAACGATTGGCGGGCATGGGTTGCTGTTCATCCCTGTGCGGCGCGGGTTCCATTCCAACAACAGAAGATCGCTAGATGCTCTACCACGCTCAGACCATTTTCACGCGCACCACCAAGGGTGTGCGCGAGGCCCGCAGCACCAAGCTGCCGCGGGAACTGAGCCGTATTTTCGCGGCCGTCGATGGCAAAGCTGCGGTCGCTGAGTTGGTAGGCAAATCCGGCGTTCCGGAAGGCCACTGCCACCTCGCCCTTGAGCAATTGGTCACCGAGGGCTATATCCGCATTTTCGCGGGACCGGATCTAAACCCTAATAGTAGACTCAACGTCACACAGCCTATCGCGATTACTACCGTGATCGAGGCCGTGAGCGATGGCGAAGAACTCGACTTCACCTCTGCCGAAGGCGTGGCCAAGGTCAATGCCGAAGCCAATGAGCGTGGCGTAGCGGAGACCGAAGCACGCTCCCGCGCCGAAGCCGCCTCCATTGCCGCGGCCAAAGCCAAAGTCCGGCAAGAAGCCGAAAAGCGCGCGCGCGTCATCGCCGAAGCCCGTGTCAAAGCGGAATCCGAGGCCCGCATGCGCGCCGAAGCCGAAGCCAAGGCGCGTGCCGAAGCTGCCATGAAAGCCTCGGCCGAGGCCAAGGCTGCGGCAGACACCAAGGCCCGCGCCGAAGCCGAGGCGCGCGTACGCACGGCCATGGAAGCCAAGGTCAAAGCGGAAACCGAAGCCAAAACCCGCGGCGAAGCGGAAGCGCAAGCCCGCCGCCAGGCACAGGCGAATGAACGCGCGGAAGCCGAAGCCAAGGCCAACGCGGATACCGAACAGCGTAACGAGACCGAAGCGCTGGCGCGTGCAGCCGCCGAAGCCAAAGCGCGCGCCGCGCTCGAAGCGCAGATGAAAGCCATGTCCGAGGCGCTGGCGCGCGCGCAGAAACTGGCTGCCGAGGAGGCTGCGAAGCGCGAACAGTTCGAAGTCGAAATTCGCGCGCGTAGCGAAGCTGAACGCAACGCGCGCGAAGAAGCCGAAATGCGCGCAAAAGCCGCCGAGAAGGCAGTCGCCGAGGCACGTGCCATGGCCGAAGAAGCGGCGCGCGCCAGGGCCGACGCCGAGTCGCACACGCGCAACAATACACCCGGCGCTGATGCGCAAGCGCGCGTGCAGCAGGCGATGAAAGCACTCGAAGAAGCCAAGGCTCGCGCAATCAGCGAAGCCGAAGCCAAGGCCAAAGCCGAGGCACGCGCGGAAATGGAAGCTGAACTGCGCAAGTTGCAGGAAGCGCAAAGTGTGGCGCGCGCAGCCGAAGTCGCCAAGGCGCGCGAGGACGCCGACGTCCAAACACGTGAGATTGTGCGCGAGTTGCGGGAGCAGGCGCGACTGGCCAAAACCGAAGCCGAGGCCAGCGCGAGTTCCGAACGCGCCGCACGGGATGAAATTGAAGCGCGTGCGCAGGCGCAAATTCGCGAAGCACAAGCGCAATCCGCACGGGCGCAGGCTGAGCAGGTCGAAAGCGCGGCCAAGGCGGAAAGTGAACGCAAGGCGCGCCTGGAGGCGGAAGCACGCGCCGACAATGAACGCAATTTGCGCGAAGAGGCCGTAGCGCAGGCCCGCGCGGAAGCCGAGCAAAAAGCGCGCGCGGAAGTCGAAGCGCTGATGGCGGTTGAGAAGAAAGCGCGCGCCGAGGCGGACGCCAAGGCCGATGCCGAGCGGCTGGTACGCGAACAGGCCGAACGCAAAGCCATGCAGGAGCTCGCACTGAAAATTGCAGCAGAACGCAAGGCGCGCGAGCTGGCTGAACAGCAGGCGCGCGTGGCAAGTCAAGCTCGCGAGGATGCGGAAAGGCGTTTACTCAATACGCCCACGGGCGATCCCGAGCAAGGCCGCAAAGCTCAGGAACAGGCCGAAGCCGCCGCGCGCGCCGCGGAAGAAGCGGTGGCCCGCGCCACCGCTATCGCCGAAGCCGCCACGCTCGCCAAAGCCGAAGCGGAAGCCAGAGTCAAAACCGAACAAGCGGCGCGCGCCGCCGCCGAAGACCGCGCCAAAGCTGAATCCGTGCAACGCATCATGCAGGAGCAGCAGTCGCATGAGCGCGCCGAAGCCGACATCGGGGCGCGCGTGGCGCGTGAATTGAAAGCGCGCGAAGATGCTGAACGTGCCGAAGACGCCAAATATCGCTCGGCTGCCGAAGAACGCGCAAAAAAATCCTCGGCCGAACGCAAGGTGCGCGATGCCGATGCCAAGGCAGCGGAACCCGCGAGTGCGCCGACGCGCAAGAAAAATTGGCTGTTGAGGGGGGGCGTGGGCGCGGGTGTGGCAATCGCCGCCGCGCTCGGCCTGTTACATTTGATTCCGCTGTCGGGCTACGTACCCGCGGTGCAGGAACTGATGGCGAAGCGTCTGGGCCAGCCGGTCGCTATCTCCAGTATGCGCTACGAATTGTTCCCCTCGCCGCAGCTTATGCTGGAAAGAGTCAGCATCGGCAAACTGCAAGAGGTCAAGGCCGACGTTATTTTTGTGCCGGTCGGGCCGGTAGGACTGGTCGCTGGCGCCCGCAGCTTCGACACGGTTGAAGTCAAGGGCGCCACGCTGGATGCCGATGCGCTGGGCGCGCTGGCGGGCTGGGTGCGCACGCACCCGGGTGAGCCGGCGCTGCAAATCAGCCGCGTCAAATTCAAGGGCGTGAAGCTCGCCACGCGCGGCTTGGAAATTCCGCCGTTTGATGTGGACGCCTCGTTCGGCGGACGTGGCGAGCTGCGCAAAGCCACCATCAGTGTTGATAAAGCGCGCTTTGAAATCATGCCCAAAGACAAAACTTGGCAAGTCACCTTAAACGCCAGCGGCTGGAAATCCTTTATCGGCCCGGCGGTAGAGTTCGACGACCTCGATGCCACTGCGATCGTGGATGGCGACGGCGCCACGGTAACCGACATCAAGGGCCGCGTAGGCGGCGGTTCGCTCACCGGGCAGCTCAAAACCACCTGGGGCGGCACGATTCAGGCATCGGGCGACCTGAAACTCGAAAATGGCCGTATGAATATGTTGATGCCGTTCTTCACCCGCAACTTCACCTCGAGCGGCACGCTGAGCCTTACCGCCACTTATTCGATGAGCGGCGCCAACGTGAAAACGCTGTTCGATGACGTGCGCCTGGAAGGCACATTCGCCATCGCCGGCGGCGAACTGAACAACATTGATTTGGTACGCGCACTGCAATCCAACCGCACCGCCGGTCAACGCGGCGGCAAAACACGCTTTGACAATCTCGCTGGCACGGTTCAAGTCAGCGGCGCCAGCTACAGCTACCGCCAGCTTCAATTAAGCTCCGGGCCGATGAGCGCGTCCGGCAACGTCGATGTGAGCGACGGCAATTTATCCGGGAGAATCAACGCTGAACTCGGCACCAAGGGCATCGTCGTGGCGCGCGGCGCGCTGACACCGGGGGGCACGCTGCGGGATCCGGTGTTGCGGTAGGCCTACGACAATCAAATCGCGCGGCGCAGCGCCTCAATTCGTTCATCCAGCGGCGGATGCGTCATGAACAATCTGCTGAAAGCGCTGCCACCCGAAATGCCAAAGGCGGCAACCGATTGGGGCAGCGCGGTTTCCTCGTGATTCAGCTTGAGCCGCTCCAGCGCCGCGATCATTTTATGCTTGCCGGCCAGACTCGCGCCGCCCGCATCCGCATGAAACTCGCGGTGGCGGCTGAACCACATGACGATCATGTTGGCGAGTATGCCCAGCACCACTTGCGCAATCAGGGAAACAATAAAAAACGCCGGGCCCGTGCCGCGCTCGACCTTGAACACCATGCGATCCACCAGGTAGCCGATGATACGCGAGAAGAAAATCACAAACGTGTTGACCACGCCCTGTATCAGCGCCAGCGTGATCATGTCGCCGTTGGCGACGTGGCTGATTTCGTGGCCCAGCACAGCTTCGGCTTCGTCCTGCGTCATGTTGTTCATCAGACCCGTGCTGACCGCTACCAGCGCATTGTTGCGGTTCCAGCCGGTTGCGAACGCGTTAATTTCGGGTGCATCGTAAATTGCCACTTCGGGCATGCCGATGCCGGCCCGATCGGCCTGGCGCTTTACGGTATTGAACAGCCATTGCTCGGTGGCGTTGGAGGGCGCGGTGATGACTTGCGCACCGACCGAGCGTTTGGCCATCCATTTCGAAATGAACAATGAAATCAGCGAACCGGCAAAACCCATCACCATCGACATAACCAACAGCGCGTTGAAGTTAATGCCGCCGGACTGATTCAAGATGCGATCCACACCCAACAAACGCAGCGTGATGCTGATGACGACCAGGATCGCCAGATTCGTCATCAAGAACAGAAATATGCGTTTCATAAATATCGTCCCCTCGGTGAATGATGATGACTACGCTGCATTAGATGAGGGCGCGGCGGCGAAGTTCAATACCCCGCAGCAGATATCATCACTTGTAACTATTTGTTTTTATTGAATTTATAATTGAACATTGCCAACTCTGATAGGCGCATAGGTGACATTGCGGAAATCCGCCGCTTCATCCAGCAAGCGCTTGCCGTGGGCGTTGACCATGAGGCATTGTCATTGCGAAGGAATTTTCGCATCGCGTATCACCTTCGCCCACTTGGGAATTTCCGCCGCGACGTATTTCCGAAAATCCTCCGCGCCGCCCGTCACCGGTTCTATGCCTTGGCTCGACAGGCGTTCCGTCACATCCGCCAGCGCCTTGACTGTTTCAGCACTCAAGCGCGACACAATTGCGGGCGGCGTCGCTGCCGCGACAATCAATCCATACCACGAACTGGCTTCATAACCCGTGAGACCTTTTTCGCTCACCGTAGGCACATTGGGCAAAACAATGCTGCGCCTGGACGATGAAACCGCAAGCGCCCGCAGTCTGCCTTGCTGAATTTGCGTCAGCATCGACGCAATGGAACTGAACATGAGTTGCGCTTCGCCGCTTACCGTGGCAATGGTCGACGGCGCGCCGCCTTCATAGGGCACGTGAACCATGCTGAGATTCGCCATCGACGCGAACAACTCCATCGCCAGATAATGGACGAAAATCTGCGGTATAGTTCGGCGCAGCAAGAACACAGATTAAACCCGACGAATCCGTCATTCTAACGGAAGCCAGAATCCAGTTTGTAACTTGATCCGAAGGATCTAAATTCAAGATGCTTCGCATGAATACATGCATTGGATTCTGGCCTGCGCCAGAATGACGAAGGTTATTTTAGCTGTGTAAATCTGTGAAATCTGTGGCTAAATGTTTTTCGATGTTCGTTTTTGTTTAACGGAGGTTTCACTTGAAAGCAGCAAAAAATTCAACGCCCGCCTGGCCGCTGGACATCTACACCGTATTCAAGCAGGTCGGTATCCGGCAGGTTGCCTATGTGCCCGACGCCGGTCACACGCAACTCATCAAGAGCTGTGATGCCGACAAAAATATGCGGGCGATTTCGCTCACCACCGAGGAAGAAGGCGTGGCCATGCTCGCCGGCGCCTGGCTGGGCGGCGATCGCGGCGCGCTGCTGATGCAATCGTCGGGCGTAGGTAACTGCATCAACATGCTGGGCACTATCCGCGAGTGCCGTTTCCCGCTGCTGACGTTGGTCACCATGCGTGGCGAATGGGGCGAGTTCAATCCGTGGCAACTGCCGATGGGTCAAAGCACCGCGAAAGTGCTCGACGACGCGGGCGTGGTGGTGAACCACGTGAGCGATCACACGCTGGTCGGCGAAACCGTTTTCGCAGCGGCAATGATGGCGTTTCAGACCAGCCGTCCGCTGGCCGTGCTTATAGGACAACGCGTGGTCGGATTCAAGAACTGGAGCAAATAAGATGGCGAAAACTATTAAGTCGAATCTCGATCGCCGAGTGGCGGTCAAAGCCATACTGGCCGAACGAGGCGATACGCTGCTCGTCACCGGACTCGGTTCATCAAGCTACGACGCAGGCACCCTCGATCATCCCAACACCTACTATATGTGGGGCGGCATGGGCGGCGCCGCAATGATCGGCGTTGGCCTCGCACTCGCGCAGCCGAAACGCCGCGTGCTGGTGATTACCGGCGACGGTGAAATGTTGATGGGACTGGGTTCGCTCGCCACCATCGGCGCCGAAAAAATCCGCAACCTTGCCATCGTCGTCATCGACAACGAGCTCTACAGCGAAACCGGCATGCAGCCCACACACACCAGTCGCGGCGTAGATCTCGCGGGCGTCGCCAAGGCTGCGGGGTTTGCAACGACCGGCACGGTATCTACGTTACCCGAAGTGAAGACCTGGATACCCAAGCTCTACCACACGACGGGACCGGTGTTTCTGGATATCAAGGTCAACGCCAATCGTTATCCCCTGTCGATACGGCTGCGTGACGGTGCGCACATCAAGAATCGATTCCGCGAGGCTTTGTTGGGAGCGAAAGCGTTTGATTGAGGCGGCAACATTATGACTGCTACTGCACTCACGCAAAATAATGTGCTCGATTTCGAAATCGTGCCGCTACAGGCTGCGCTCGGCGCGGAAGTTCGCGGGCTTAATCTGCGGCAACTGAATGACGCCGCTTTCAAGCGTGTTCACGAGGCGTGGCTGCATCATGTGCTACTGGTTTTTAAGGAACAAACACTGACGGCGGAAGACTTGGTGAAACTGGTGAATCGCTTCGGCATTCCGGTGAGCTCATCAGGCCTGCACCAGCGCAATCTCGAAGAGCGCACTGCGAATCAGTTGTTCATGCTGCCGCCCGAAGTTACTGTCGTTACCAACGTGCGTGAGAATGGCAAGCCGGTTGGCATACTCGGTGACGG
The DNA here is from genome assembly GCA_031381325.1 of Betaproteobacteria bacterium. Classification (GTDB taxonomy): domain Bacteria; phylum Pseudomonadota; class Gammaproteobacteria; order Burkholderiales; family SG8-41; genus UBA5216. The sequence continues at coordinate 7,641 of JANMXV010000527.1, forward strand.
CGAAATCGTGTGGCACTCGGATTTCTCGTTCAAGGAGCGCCCCACCGCCGCGCGCATGCTGGTGGCGATGGAAGTGCCGCCCCAAGATCGCGGTGGCAACACGCTGTTTCTGAACGCCTACGCCGCGTACCAGGCGCTGCCCGATGACTACAAGCGCTGCCTGTCAGGGAAAACCATCAAACAAGGCAATATCGTCGATACGGCGATGAAACTGCGCCCCGGCGCAACGTTGCAGGACGACATACGCTACACGCCCGGCCCCAGTCATCCGATTATTTCCACGCATCCTGAAACGGGTTGTAACGTACTGTTCCTGGGACGGCGGCACGCGGCCTATGTGAACGGCCTTTCGATTGAAGAATCCGAAGCGTTTCTGGATGAGCTGTGGGCCTATGGCACGCAAGAGCGTTTTTGCTACACCCATCGCTGGAACAAGGGCGACGTGGTGGTGTGGGACAACCGCGCCACTGTGCATCGTCGTGAAGGCTTTGATCCTGAAAGCCGCCGCGTGCTTTATGCCGCGCAAGTCGAAGGCCACCGGCCGGTTGAGGCGCCTGATGCGCTGAGCCGGCCTGCGCATGGGCGAGCACAGGAGTCACCTAAGCTGTGAAGGCATACTCGGCGCGCGGACTAGGGCTTGCGCGACAGTTGCGAAAATCCTGGACGGATGCGGAATTGCGGCTGTGGCAACTGCTGAGAAACCGGAGTATTGGTAAGCATAAGTTCAGGAGGCAGCATCCGGTTGGCCGTTATGTTGTTGATTTCATTTGTCTGGAGCAACAGCTTGTAATTGAAGTGGATGGCAGTCAGCATGTTGATCGAGATGAACAAGACAAGAAGCGCACAGTCTATTTAGAGTCACAGGGTTTTCGGGTGATTCGGTTTTGGGATAACGATGTTTTGATGCGGACTGATGGTGTAATGCAAGCAATTTTTGAGGCGCTGACGAACCCCTCACCCTAACCCTCTCCCCACTTCGTGGGGCGAGGGGACAAGTTTCCGGTACCTACGAAATTCGTTGGAATCTGCATACCGGTTCCCTCGCCCCGCTTGCGGGGAGAGGGTTAGGGTGAGGGGAATGGACTAACTAGCAGAGCTAAACGGATGAACAGAAATGGACACACCCACCGCAATCTTATCCAAGTACCAGATGTACATAGACGGTCAGTGGACTGACTCGTTCTCCGCCGCCCGTTTTGCAAGCGACAACCCTTTCCTCGGCAAACCCTGGGCACTGATCCCGCGCGGCAATGCCGCCGATGCCGACCGTGCCGTGCAAGCCGCGCGCAAAGCCTTCACCTCGGGCGAATGGCCCAAATGCAACGCGACAAAACGCGGGGCGCTGCTGCGCAAGCTCGGCGATCTCATCACCGAGAAATCAAAATTCCTCGCCGAGATCGAGGTGCGCGACAACGGCAAGCTCTACGCCGAAATGAGCGCGCAGACCGCGTACATGGCGCAGTGGTATTACTACTTCGGCGGCCTCGCCGACAAGATCGAAGGCGCAGTCCTCCCCATCGACAAACCCGATACCTTCAATTTCACGCGTCACGAGCCGCTGGGCGTAGTGGTGATGATCATTCCGTGGAACTCGCCGCTGCTGTTGATCGCATGGAAGCTCGCACCCGCATTGGCAGCGGGCAACACGGTGGTAATCAAGCCCTCCGAATTCACGTCAGCGTCAGCGCTTGAATTCATGAAGCTCATCGAACAAGCGGGTTTCCCTCCTGGTGTGGTCAACGTGATTACCGGTTTTGGCGCGGAAGTCGGCACGCCGCTGGTCGAGCATCCACTGGTCGCGAAGGTGGCGTTTACCGGCTCCGATACCACCGGGGCAAAAATCTACGAAGCCGCCGCACGCGGACTTAAACGAGTCAGCATGGAACTTGGCGGCAAGTCGCCCAACATCGTGTTCGACGACGCGCACCTCGACAACGCGGTGAAAGGCGTGATCTCCGGTATCTTCGCCGCTACGGGGCAAACTTGCATCGCCGGCTCGCGGCTGCTAGTGCAGCAAAGCATCCACGATGAGTTTGTGGATAAACTCGTTACGTTCGCGAAAACGGCGCGCATGGGCGATCCGATGAGCCTCGATACGCAAGTCGGTCCCGTCACCAACAAGCAACAATACGAAAAAATACTAAAATACATAGCCATCGCCAAATCCGAAGGCGCACAGACCTTGCTCGGTGGCGCGAAAGCAACCCGCCCCGAATGCGGCAACGGCTGGTTCGTCGAACCCACCATCTTCGGCGGCGTGAAGAACAGCATGCGCATCGCGCAGGAAGAAGTGTTCGGTCCGGTGCTGTCGGTGATACCGTTCAAGGACGAAGAAGAAGCCATCGCTATCGGCAACGACGTGGTATTTGGACTGGCAGCGGGCGTGTGGACACAGAACATGCGCCGCGCGTTCATGATGTCCGAACGTCTGCAAGCCGGCACGGTGTGGATCAACACCTATCGCGCGGTGAGTTATATGTCGCCGTTCGGCGGCTACAAGCGCTCCGGCATCGGGCGCGAGAGCGGTCAGGACATGATCCGCGAATACTTGCAAACCAAGAGCGTGTGGATCTCCACCGCCACAGAAGTGCCGAATCCGTTTATATTGAGATAGGAGTAGCGAATGTATGTAGCCAACGCCAAGCGGCTTACCCTGGCCGGCGCACGCAAAATGATGTCCACCGCTATGGGCATCGCGGAAAAGGAGAACGTGCCAATTGCCGTAGCCATTGCGGACGCGGGCGGCAATATGGTCGCGATGGAACGCATGGACGGCGGACGTTTTCATACCGTGCATTCTTCCACCACCAAGGCCGTGTGCGCGGCGTCGAATAAGCGCCCGACTACCGCCAAGGGCGCACAAGCGCAAGCGCTCGACACCACGCACGCCATCGGGCTTGCGCTGGCGGCCGGGCCAGAACGCTGGACTGCGATGGAAGGGGGCTATCCGATCATCGTCGATGGCGAGTGCATCGGTGGCATCGGCGTCTCCGGAGGCAACTGGGAATTCGATGATCGCGTGGCACGCGCGGCAGTGGAAGCTATAGGCGCTGGATTTCTGATCGATAAAAAGTAATCAATAAAAACAAATAGTTACATACTATGACTTTTAAATCGATAAACGTCGCCTGCCTCGGCATGGGCTGGTGGTCAGACGTGCTTGCCGATGCCATCACAAAGACGGACAAGATCAACATTGTGTCGTGCTACACGCGCTCGGCAGACAAGCGCAACGCGTTCGCGAAGAAATATGCTTGCGCGGCAGCGCCCTCGTATGGAGCCATACTTGCCGACAAAAATATCGACGCCATCATCAACACCACCCCCAACAGCGTGCATCGCGAAACCACCATCGCCGCAGCGCAAGCGGGCAAGCACGTCTTTCTCGACAAGCCGATTGCCAACACCGTCGCCGACGGCCGCGCGCTGACCGAGGCGTGCCGCAAAGCAGACGTAGTGCTCGGCATGGGCTATCAGCGCCGCCGCGAGGGCCAGTTTCGCTGGATCAAGCAACAGATCGATGCCGGCATATTTGGCAAACTGGTCAACGCCGAAAGTAATATCAGCCGTGATCGTCTCGGCAAAATCGATCTGAGCTCATGGCGCTATCAGGCTGCCGGCATGCCCGGCGGCGTGATGCTGCAAATCGGCATTCATTATGTTGATGTGCTCACTTATTTAATGGGGCCGGTCAAGGCAGTCAGCGGGCGTAGCGCGCAACTGGTGTTGCCCGGCGACAACCCCGATGTCGCTAGCCTGATTCTCGAACACGAAAACGGCGCGCTTTCCACGGTGAATGCCAGTTATGCCTCGGCATCCGAGTATTATCTAATGAACATCTACGGCAAGGATGCGAGCGCGTACTACGACTTGCACACGGGATTGCGCTGGCTCAAGCGCGGCGCCGAAAAACCCGCAGCGGTCAGCTACAGCAAGATCGACACCTTCGTCGATGAGCTGGAAGAATTCGCCGCCGCCGTGCGCGGACAAGGCGCGCCGGAAGTGGATGGCGAGAAAGCCACGCTGTCCCTTGCGGTAATGCGTGCCGGCATACGTTCGGCGCAAGAGGGCAGGCGTGTGGAGATCGCAGAGATACTGGCGGACCCGAAGGCATAATGCCTGGAAAGGAGCACGCAATGAAAACCTGTAGTCACGTGTCGTTCGTAGCCCTGCTGGCAGGCCTTATGCTGCACACGCCGGCGCTCGCGCAGGAACCCTACCCCAAGCGCACCAACGTCGAAATGACCGTGCTCTTCCCAGCCGGTTCGTCCGCCGACGTCACTGCACGCCTGCTCTCGCAAGGCATGTCGAAACTACTCGGCGCCAATGTAATCGTGGTGAACCGTCCCGGCGCGGGTGGCGCCATCGGCTACAAGTATGTCGCTGGACGAAACGCCGACGGCTATGCGATGGTGTGGAACTCCAACTCGGTTTCAACCGCGTATCACTCCGGGCAAATGAATATCGATTACAAAGCGTTCGAACCGGTGGCACGCGTGCTGATAGAAACGCCGCTGATCGCGGTGCGTGCCGCTGCGAAATGGAAGACATTCCAGGAGCTTGTCGCCGACATGAAAACTCAACCCGGAAAAATCACTGTCGCCAATTCGGGCATTGGCAGCCATACGCACATCACCAGCGTGGCGCTGTTCAAAACCGCCGGCGCCGAAGCCAACGATGTACCCTACGCAGCAGCACAAGTGGTGCCCGCACTGATGGGCGGGCACGTCGATGTGCTGGTGTTGCTGCCCGGCGCGATCGCCGGGCAGTTGAAAGCCGGCACGGTGCGCATACTTACGGTGGTCTCCGCGCAGCGCGATGTGCTGCTGCCCGACGTGCCCACCGCGCAGGAGCTTGGCCATAAAGTGGCGCTCGACGCATGGCGCGGCGTCGCCGTGCCCAAAGGCACGCCAAAAGCCGTGATCGCCGCATTGGAAAACGCGATCCGCCAGACCGTGCAAAGCGCGGAGTTCGCCAGCGCCAGCGAAAAACTCTTCGTGAAGCCGGCATTCATGCCGGCAACAGAATTCGGTGCGTTAATCGCGAAAGAAGATGTTGAACTGGCTAAATTGATGCAAATTATTGGCCTTAAAAAATAGTTACCCTATGGTTATGAAAAAACCCGAATGGCTGTGGCCCGGCAAAAAACGCATCGCCGTTATTTTCAACGTGTGCCTGGAAGCGTGGTCCGATGGCAAGGCGCCCGGCATCAGCCCGATGGGCAATCCGCTGCCGCACGGCGTGCTCGACTACACCGCGATCTCCTGGGCGGCATATGGCGCCACGCGCGGCATCTACCGGCTGATGGATTCGTTCGCGCGCTACAACGTCAAAGCCAGCGTAATGACCAGCGCCGTTCTTGCCGAGCGCACGCCGGCTGCGGTTAAGGCCGTCGGCGATGCGGGCCACGAAATCCTCTCGCACTCGTACGCGATGGACGTGATGCCCGCGATGATGCAGGAAGACGAAGAGCGCAAGAATATCCAGCGCTGCACCGACTTGTTGCAAAATGTTTCTGGTAAGCAAGTCCAAGGCTGGTTAAGCCCACGCGCTACACCCAGTGTGAACACACCACGCCTGCTGGCCGAAGCGGGCTACGTTTGGTACGGTGACACGCTCGCCGACGATCTGCCCTGGGTGCAAACTTTTGGCAAGCACAAAATCGTGGCTATTCCGCTTTCCACCGACGTCAACGACATGCCGTCGATGAAATACGGCACGCCGCCGCGCGCCATGCTTGATACGTTTGATGAGCATCTGAACATTCTGATCAAACATGAGCACGGCCCGGCTATCATCGACGTCACCACGCACGCGCATATTTTTGGGCGGCCGCGCGGCGCGTATTACCATGAGAAAATCATAGCAGCCGCAGCCAAGTCCGGCGAAGTCTGGATCGGCACGCGGCTGGACGTGGCGAATTTTGTTTTGGCGCGTGAATAAACACGGGCGCACTAAGGCGCTTCTCTTCCCTCATCCCCGCCCCTTCTCCCGGAGGGAGAAGGGTGAAAAGCCCCTCGCCCTCCGGGGGGTTGGGGTGAGGGAGGCTTTTGATGTAACTTGCAGTAAGCAGGGAGAAAAGACGATGAGCGCACGCAAACTTGCATGTACCTGTGCCTTGCTCGCTGCAGTGGCGCCTTGCGTGAATTCGCAAAC
>JANMXV010000567.1:0-4371 GCA_031381325.1 Betaproteobacteria bacterium
TCCGGGACAAGGGAGCACTTGCAGCGGAGCAGAGGGGTTGGGGTGAGGGAGATTTTTGTGGTGAAATTCAAGAGTATTTGGTTACAAAAACACATTGGAGGCAGTCGTGAAAGTCTATCTGGGCACGGTATCCGGCAATTCCTACAAACTGCGTATTTTGCTGTCGCTGCTGAAAGTGCCGCACGAGGTTGTGATCATCGATATGAAAAACAAGCAGCACAAGGGTGCCGAATTTCTGAAGATCAATCCGCGAGGCGAAGTGCCTGCGTTGGAAGATGACGGCAAAGTGTTTTGGGATTCTGCTGCGTGTCTGGTTTATGTGGCGCGCAAATACGGCGGCGAGCAATGGCTGCCCAACGATGCAGCAGGCATGGCGGAGGTCATGCAATGGGTTGCGCTCGCGGCCACCGAGATTCAGTGCGGCTTGCAGTACGCGCGGCGTGGTGTCGTACAAGGCCGCTGGACGCTGGGCACACTGGAAGAGGGGCAGAACTTTGGACGTATCGCGCTGGATATCGCCGAAGCGCATTTGCAAAATCACGACTGGCTCGCGTTAGGGCGGCCTACCATCGCCGAGCCGGCGTGTTTCCCTTATATCGAAACCGCGCCGGAAGCAAAGGTTGCGCTTGAGAATTATCCGGCGATTGTTAAATGGATGGAGCGGTGCAGGAAATTACCGGGGTGGGTGGGGCGTTGACCAGAATAAATCAGACGAGGAGAGCAATCCAGTGAACGCAATCATACGATGGGTTCCAGCGACTACGGCAACGCTGCTGTGCGCAATAACGGCGCCGGCTGCGGCGCAGCAGAATTATCCAACGCGGCCGATACGCATCATCGTTCCTTTCACACCCGGCGGCACCACCGATATTCTGGCGCGGCTGCTGGGCGCGCGCTTTCATGCGGCGTGGGGCCAAACCGCGGTGGTCGAGAACCGTCCCGGCGCCGGCGGCAACATCGGCGCCGACGTGGTGGCGAAAAGCGCGCCGGACGGCTACACGCTGCTTATGAACACCGCGTCGGCCACCGTCAATGTCACGCTCTATCCCAAGATGCCGTATGACCTGCGCAAGGATCTTGCGCCCATCACGCTGGTGGCTTCGGCGCCCATCGTGATCGTGGTGCATCCGTCGGTGCCGGCGCGCACCTTGCCGGAGTTGCTGAAAATCGCGAAGTCCCGCAAGGATATACTGGGGTTTGGCTCCAACGGTACCGGCACCGCCAGTCACCTCGCGGCAGAACTGCTGCAGCAGCTCTCCGGCGTCAAGTTCACGCATGTGCCGTACAAGGGCGCTGGCGGCGCTACGCTGGCGCTGATCAGCGGCGAAGTCGAAATCGGCATGCCTGCAGTCACCAGCGCGCGTCCGCATATCTCTACCGGCAAAATGCGCGGCCTGGCCGTAACCACCAAACGCAAGTCGTCGGTGCTGCCGGATCTGCCGACGGTGGATTCCATCTATCCGGGCTTTGACATCGATAACTGGTTTGCGCTGTGGGCGCCCGCAGGCACGCCGCCCGCGATCATCAGTCAGGTACATGATGAAGCGGTGAAGAGTCTGCAACATGCGGATATGAAAACCTTCATGCAGCGCGAAGGTGCCGAGCCGGTGGGCAACACGTCGGCGGAATTCGCGGCTTACATCAACCGCGAAATCGAAAAGTACGCGAGGATTATCAAGACTTCGGGGGCGAAGTCGGGGGCGTGAGCCTGGTCTAAAACAGCCGCTGGAGCTTGCTCGAGGAGATGTATGGAATGTTGTTTAAAAACAAATACTTACTGATAATTTTCGTATTTGGCGTCATATTCTGCTCAGCGACGCACAGCGTAGCGCAGCCGTATGACCTGATCCTGCGCAACGCGCGCATCATCGATGGCACAGGAAGCCCGTGGTATCGCGGCGAAGTCGCGATCAACGGCGACACTATCGCGCGCATTGCGCCGTCGATTGCCGGCGACGCCAAGCGCGTCATCGATGTGCGCGGGCAGGTGGTAACGCCGGGTTTTGTTGACATACACACGCACGCGATTCGCGGCATCTTTCAGGTGCCGACGGCAGACAACTACACGCGCCAGGGCGTCACCACCCTGCTCGAAGGTCCCGATGGCGGTTCACCGGTACCGATCAAGCCTTTTCTCGACAAGCTCGAAGCGCTGCCGAAGTCGATCAACATCGGCACCTTCGCGCGCGTGCTGGCGGTTTATGTGCGCGACAAAAAAGTGATCTCGCTTGAAGAAGCAGTGAAGAAAATGTCCGCCATGCCGGCTGCGCGCATTGGCCTAACCGACCGCGGCATGCTGCGTCCGGGCATGAAAGCGGATATCGCGATATTCGACTCGGCTACCGTGCGCGATGCCGCCACTTTTGACAAGCCGCATCAGTATGCGGAAGGCTTTTCACACGTCATCGTCAACGGACAGGTGATTTTTGAGAACGGTGCGATGACCGCTGCGCGTCCGGGGCGTGTGCTCTACGGCCCGGCGGCGCTTCCGCGCTGATTGGCTTGATCGATTTGATTCGGTCGCGGGGGAAGGCTGGTAGTGCTTTACTGTAAGTTACTGCACGCAATCCCGACGCATAACGCAACAGCATCAAACAAATAACCGGAACCGGACGCGTCGCTGTTTTGTATTTTGCAGGTACCGCGCCCCTTGAGGAATACCCATGAACACCCCGCGTGATAGTGATCCGGAAACCGGCCGCCCCGTGAAGCCAGCGGGACGCAGCTTCGATTACCCCGGCCAGGTCGTGCTGGTGCTGCAAGGCGGCGGCGCGCTGGGCGCGTATCAGGCGGGCGTGTATCAGGCGCTGCACGAAGCGGGCATTGAACCCGAATGGGTGATCGGCACCTCGATAGGCGCCATCAACGGCGCGATCATCGCCGGCAACGAGCCGCGTAAACGGCTGGAGCAACTGACGCGCTTTTGGGAGATGGTGCAAGGCCGGCGCTTGGGGAACGTTGGCGACCTTGCCGGGCTGTGGCCGGCGCTGTCCGGCGCGTTCGCGCAGTTGGGAATCTACACGCGGGGCATCGAAGGATTCTTCAAGCCGAATCCGCAGGCAGCATGGGGCGTGAATACGCCGGTAGGCGTGGAAAAAGCGGCGTTCTATACCACGGAACCCTTGCGCGATACGCTGCACGAGCTGGTTGATTTCAAGTGCATCAACGCCGGGCGCACGCGGCTGACCTTGGGCGCGGTGAATGTGCGCAGCGGCGAGATGCGTTATTTCGACAGTCGCGAGGAAAAAATAGAGGTCGAGCATGTGATGGCGTCCGGCGCACTGCCGCCGGCGTTTCCGGCGGTGCGCATTGGCGAATCCTCGTACTGGGACGGCGGCATCTACTCGAACACGCCGATCGAGGCGGTGCTCGACGACAAGCCGCGGCGCGACTCGCTGATCTTCGCCGCCAACATGTGGCATCCGCACGGCCCGGAACCGGATACCATCGCGCAGGTGCTCGCACGCTACAAAGACATTCAGTACGCCAGCCGCGCTGCCAGTCATATCACGCGCCAGCAGCAGATACACCGCCTGCGCCACATCATCCGCGATTTGTCGCTGCACCTGCCGCAAGCAAAGCGCAACGACCCGGCCGTGCGCGAACTGCTGGCCTACGGCTGCGCGACGGTGATGCACGTGGTGCCGCTGCTTGCGCCTAAAGTCAAAGGCGAGGATCAAACCAAGGACATCGACTTCACGCCGGCGGGGGTGAACACGCGCTGGCAGGCGGGCCACACCGACACTCGCCGGGCACTGGAGCAGGCATGCTGGCGCAACGCAGTCGATGCGATAGATGGCGTGATCGTGCATGAAATACAAGGGGGTGCGTGATGAACCGCCGCTTCGATTCAGTAGTAATCGGCACCGGCCAGGCCGGGCCTTCGTTGGCCGCGCGGCTGGCTGCTCAGTTGGGTAACAAGGGTAGAAAAGTCGCGATCATCGAGCGCAAGCGTTTTGGCGGCACCTGCGTCAATAACGGTTGCATGCCGACCAAGACGCTGGTGGCAAGCGCCTACGCTGCGCATCTCGCGCGCCGCGCCGCGGATTACGGCGTGATGATCGACAGCCCGGTGCGCGTCGACATGAAAAGAGTCAAGGCACGCAAGGATGAAGTCGCGGTTCGTGCGAGTCAAAACGTCGAAAAATGGCTGAAGGGTGTGCCTAATCTAACGGTGATAGAGGGCCACGCGCGTTTCGAGTCGCCCACGTCGGTGAGTGTGAACGGCGAAGTGCTTGAAGCGAAGGAATTCTTCATCAACGTCGGCGGCCGCGCACTGGTGCCGCCGCTGCCGGGGCTCGATCAGGTGAATTACCTGACCAACTCGAGCATCATGGATGTCGATTTCATCCCCGAACATCTGCTGATCAT
>JANMXV010000600.1:0-2714 GCA_031381325.1 Betaproteobacteria bacterium
AAGAAAAATGGGGTCAGTATCGATTTAAGTAAAATAACACAATAAAAACAGCAAGTTATGTTGAGTTATTTATTCTTCTTTAGCTGCTAAAAAGAGAGTAGTTCCCACCCCCGCCCGCGATTGCGGGCGTAGTTGTTTCAAGCCGACTCAAGCGCAGCGCAACAGGTTAGCGCAGCGCCGTGGACGGAGCAAATTCGGTTCGTGAAATGGTGATTGGCGTGACTTTAAAAGTTATCCTTCAATTGTAAAAAATAGACAAATGAAGGATAAACCATGATTCCATTCAATGAAGAGCAGCAACGTCTGCTCAATAACCTGACCCAGTACTACGACGCATGGCTCGGCCATGCGCGGCGCTTGCGCGCTGAATTTACTTACCGCCTGCAATGGAAAACCGTCGCCGGGCGAGAATACCTGTACAAAATTGTCGACCGCAAAGGCAACGGCGCCTCGCTCGGCGCGAAATCTGCGGCGAATGAGGCTGAATTTTCCCGCTATCCCGCCGCTCGCGAGCAAGTGCGCGCGGGTGAGCGGGCCGCGAAATCCAAACTCGCCGTCGCCGGCAGTCTGTATCGCGCGCTGCGGCTGCCGGTGATCGCGAATCCTGCCGCCGCCATCCTGCGCGAAGCCGATCTGCGCGGCATGCTCGACGGCACGCTGTTGGTCATCGGCGCCAATGCGCTTGCCGCCTATGAGCTCGAAGCCGGCGCGCGCTTCACCGCCGGGCTGGACGCTACCGAAGATTTCGATCTGTCGTGGTTAGGCGACGGCGCTGATACGTTGTCGTTGCAAGGCGCTGCGGGGCACGGCGTATTCGATCTTCTCAAAGCAGCGGATGACACCTACACCGTCAATACCAAACGCAACTTTCAGGCGCGCAATCGCGACGCCTACTCGGTTGAGTTGCTGTCTTCCCCCGGTGCTGCGAGCCGCCTTGCACCTGGAGAAAAACTATTGCCACTGTCCTTGCCGTCGCAATCGTGGCTGTCGGCAGGCAAGCCGGTCAGTCAGGTTGTTTGCGCCCGCGACAGCACGTTCGCCCGCATCATCGCGCCGGATCTGCGCGTGTTCGCACTGCAAAGCTCTGGCTATCGCAACAGAAAAGCCGGGACCGCTCCAAACGCGGCAAGGATCAGGCCCAAGGCGAAGTTCTGCTCAAGGCAATTGCGGACCACATGCCGCATTACCGGTTGGATAAGGTTTTTGTGCGGCGGTTGCCTGATGAGCTGCGCAAGTATCTTCCGGGAGCGGGTTAGGCGGCGCCAAGTTGAGAGCCCCGCTATGCGCATTACCTGGCGTTGGGGTCTTTTGCTATCGTACTATACGACGATGCATTCGATATTGCCGGGGTTGCACAAGGCACAGTACCTTGAGAACCAACGTGGCTAGTCCTATCGAGTCCGTGCCACAGCTTTGCATGCGAGGGTAATGCCCACAAAAACAGCACAGGCGGCAGCTGCTGCTGCGTTGTCCGCAGCCTTGGGTGAAAATACGACTAAGAATCCCTGATCCTTGATCAGCGCGGCAAAGCTCGAAACGCAGAATGGCATCATGAACAGGCGCGCGACGGCCCACTTTTCCATTGCGCGCATTCCGCCTGCGGGGAGCACGCTCAATATCAGGCCGGTGCCGATCACGATGCTTATGCCCAGCGAATTCACCCACAGCGAAACGCGCGGGTCGAAGTGAAACCCCGCCATTACCACATACCAGATCAGGTAACACCAGAGCACTATCTTTCCGGTGCGCAGATTGCCGAAGTAAATGAACAGGTTTTTCATGGCGTGTGAGGCCAGTTTAACCCGAATGCCGGACGCCGAATTTACGCATTCATGCTGGGTCAGCAGGTCGTGATCGACAATCGCAGCGGCTCTGGAGGCGTGATTGCCGCCGAGATGGCGGCGCGCGCAGCGCCGGATGGCTACACGCTGTTTTTTGGCACGACGGCAACGCAGGCGATTACGCCGCATTACTATCGCAAGCTGCCGTACGATCCGCTGAAGGACTTCGCGCCGATCAATCTGATTGCCGGCGCCGGATACATACTTGTCGTGCATCCGTCGCTACCCGCAAACACGGTGAAGGAGTTTATCGCGCTCGCCAAGGCCAAACCCGGCGCGTTGAATTTTTCGTCGGCGGGTAACGGCTCGGCGCTGCACCTCACCGCCGAATTGTTTCGCAGCATGGCGGGTATCGACATGGTGCATGTGCCGTACAAGGGCGCTGCGCCCGCGCTCGCTGATTTATTGAGCGGGCAGATACAGACCACGTTCAATCCGGCTTCGGTAGTGCTGCCGCACATCAAGAGCGGCCGCGTGCGCGGGTTGGGGGTGACCAGTGCCAAACGCTCGCAGCTTGCGCCGGAGCTGCCGACCATTGCAGAAGCCGGTGTGCCGGGATACGAAGCGACTGGCTGGTACGGCGTGTTAGCGCCAGCGAATATGCCGCCTGCTACCAACAAGAGTTTGCAGACGCCTGACATGCGCGAGCGTCTGCGTCTACTGGGCGCGACACCGGGCAGCAGCACGCCGGAGCAGTTCGCGGCGCTGTTTCGCAATGAAGTCGCGAAGTGGTCAAAAGTGGTTAAGTCCGCCGGCGTGCGCGTCGATTAAGCCGGATAGAAAGAGGTATCGCTTACGCGATACCCCTGCCTTATTGTTGTAGCCCCGCCTGTCTTGTTTCCGGAGTGGTCAACCGGGGAAGTTATCCACCGC
>JANMXV010000604.1:0-2537 GCA_031381325.1 Betaproteobacteria bacterium
CCCGCAATTGAATGCTCAATTGGGGCGCTTTGCCGGCGCCGACATGATGAAATCCCACAAGGTAGCGGCGCTGCTGACCACGTGCGGCACATCTTCCTTCAACATCAAGCGTTGTTGCACCAGTGTAGCGGCTTCCTGTGCGATGCGTTCCAGATAATTCGAGCGTGACGCATAACGCTCGGTGATCGTCGCACGGGTGTCGCCGCGCATGCGCTCGTCGCGGGTGCGCGCAAACGGATGCATGCTGCCTGTGAGTTGCACCAGTTCCGCCGGTGCGCCAGTCGCGGGCGCGCGCAGATTCCAGCCGGCATGCGTCGCCAGCGGCACCGTAACGGCTGGCATGCGTATGCCCGCCAGTTCGTTGCCGTCGTCATCCACTTGCGGCAAGAGCACCACATAGGGTTTGCCGACCTTCGGTGGTACCACAGTCGGAATGCCCGGTTCTATTTCACCGTTATCCAGCCGAAAAGCCGGCTGCGCGGCCGGCGGCACGTTGACGCTGCGCAGCCCCGATTCATTGAATGCCGAACGATGCACCAGGCTGCGTTCGGCGATCTTCGGATAGCGGCTACCCGGTGGTTCGGCGCCCGTGCGCACCCATTGATCGAGCGCAACATAGAGCGCACGCAGCCCCGGCCGATAATCCAGCGGATTGTGCGGCAGTTGTCCGCGTGTTGCGGGTGTCTCGCTCAGGGGCATGCGCGCCGGCACGTGCTGCGTGCCCGCGAAAGAATAGATGCGGCTGCTATCGGGAATTTGAAAATCCTCGCCTGCCAGCGTGGTGTGTATAGTGGACGCCGCACTGCCCCAGTATTCCCATGACGAGCTGGTGTAAAGGATTTTGGGCACGACTTTGCTCTGCGTGGCGCGGGTAAGCAGCCCGCCGCTCTCGCCGGTTTCTGCATCGGTTTGCTCGATGTCGGTGAACGGAAACACGCGCGAGCCGGTGGTGCGCGAAGGCTGTGAAAAACGTTCGTTGAATCCACGCCGCGCGCCGCCCGCGATATGCACCATCATGCCGTCGAAAACCTGGCGGCCTGCCGTGTCTTCGTTGAAGCCTTCAACCAAAAATTGACGCAGGAAGCAGCCGCTCTGCGAAATTCCAAACGCGTAGGCATGGCGGCCGCGCACCAGCGCCGCCGGGTCGTAGCGCATCCACGCTATCAGATCGCGCACACCGGCAAGGCCGAGTCCGGCGATTTGCGGATTCTGCGCGCCATAGGCAAATTGATACAGCGCACCCGGCACAAATCCGCCTTCGACGTGGACGCGCATGGGGTCGGGCGTTAGTTCGCCGCCCGCTTCACCTTTCTGCATGCGCGCAAACGACCAGTGCTGCGCGGGAATCGCGCGCGGTTGCAGCGAACGCGACGGGCTTACCGCCAGTGCGTTTTGACTATCCTTCAGATCAGCCACCGCGTACGGTATGGAAGTTCTGTCGCCGAGCGAAATATCCATCACCCGCGAGGACACGGCGAACTCACCGTACACCCGGCCCTCGACACCATCAATCACCGGCCCTGCCAAGCGCATCATGCCGGCGTTGGCGGGCAAATCCTGTTGCCAGCCCAGCCACACCAGCGTCACGCCCTGCTTCATCAGGAAATCATCGCCTATGAATTCCGCCCCGGCCAGCGCCGCAGTGCGATTGCCGCGATTCAGGTATTCCAGAATGGTGTGGCGGCCGCGATTCACCACATCAAAAATCACCACGCCATTGGCACGCGCGGCGATTTTCGGACGCATGATGCCGACATCCGCCGAGAACTCGACCTGCCCTTGCGCATTGCGCGGCGCAAGTTTGAGATCGACGATGATGTCGTTGCGCTGATTGTCCGGATCAAGCGTGAAATGCGCGCGGCCTTCGATCCATTCGTAGACGCCGACTGCGCCGTAGCTGCGCCCGCCGAGAACATCCTCGCGTTTGCTGATGTCGATGCGTACGACTTCAGCGGTGGCGACGAATGCATTTAGCGCAAACGCCAGCAAACAGCTTGCAAATATATATCGTAAGTGTTTGTTTTTAATCACTTTTAAACCATACTCAAGCTGGCAGCGGCACGTCAATTGTTGTCACACGCCGCAATTCTCGATGATGCTTCGCATCGTCGAACGGCGTTGCGCGATGCATGGTGGCGAGGTTGTCCCAGATCACAAAATCGCCGTCGCGCCACTCGTGGCTGTAAACAAATTGGCGCTGCGTCGCATGCTCCATCAGTTCCATCACGAACAGCAGCCCGTCGGCCACCGGCCAATCGATGATACGTGCGGCGTGCGCCGCGAGATACAGCGATTTGCGGCCGCTGCGCGGATTGACGCGCGTGATCGGATGGATCGCGCCTTTTAGTTTTTCTTTTTCTTCCTGCGAAAAATCGAAACCGAGTATCTCACGCGAACGCGTAATCGTGTGATGCACGCGCAGGCCTTCGAGTTTTTGTTTCATCGCGTCATCCAGCGCGTCGTACGCCGCGCGCATGTCGGCAAATTCGGTGTTGGCGTTAACCTTCGGAATCACCCGCGCGGACAACGTGGAGTAG
>JANMXV010000605.1:0-14573 GCA_031381325.1 Betaproteobacteria bacterium
CCGCGCCACGGGCTGGCGGGCGACATCATCAACGGCAAGTTTCACCTGGTCAGCGGCGATGCGGCCTCCGGCGGCGCGCCGGGCACGCACATCGATTCCGACGTGCATGAGGTGATTGATCTCGAAGCGAAGTAGCAAGCAGGTATAATCGCGGCGCGGCCCGGATTCTGGGCCGCGCTTTTTTTTGCCCGTGTTGAACACAGTCAGGCGCAATGAACGTATTTTACGAAGAAGACGGCGGTTTCAAGGTGGGGGCGATCCTCGCCGACAACGACACGTCGCTGCAAATCGAAGCGCCGCATGGCAAACGCTCTAAGGTCAAGGCCTCGGCCGTGCTGTTGCGCTTTGAGCGGCCCGCGCTGGGCGACTTCATGAATGAAGCGCAGCGCGCCGCGGATGAAATCGACATTGATTTTCTGTGGGAATGTTGCGGCGAGGCGGAATTTGAATATGGCGCGCTGGCGCGCGAGTATTTCGGGCACGCGCCGAACGCATTAGAGTCGGCGGCGGCGCTGCTCAGATTGCACGGCGCGCCGATGTATTTCTACAAAAAAGGCCGTGGCCGCTATAAGGCGGCGCCGGAAGCATCGCTCAAAGCGGCGCTGGCGGGCATTGAGCGCAAAAAACAACAGGCGCTGCAAAAGCAGCAATACCTTGATCAGTTGATGGCCGCGCAAACACCGCCGGGATTCGCGCCCTTGATCAAGACACTGCTCTATGCGCCCGACAAAAACAGCATTGAATTCAAGGCGCTGGACGAGGCGAGTGCCGCACTGCATTTGTCGCCTGCGCATGTGCTTGAACGTTGCGGTGCATTGCCGTCGTCGCACGATTTTCATGTGGATCGATTTTTGTTCGAGCATTTTCCGCGCGGCGCGGTACACACCGATATTTTGCCGTCGCTGGAGGCGCACGATTTGCCGCTGGCGGACGTGGCGGCGTATAGCATCGATGATGCCGCGACGACTGAAATCGACGACGCGTTTTCGGTGACGCCGCGTGTCACCGGCGGCGTGCGTATCGGCATACACATCGCGGCGCCGGCGCTGGGCATCACCTTGGGCACGCCCGCCGAAGCGGTGGCGCGTGAACGCTTGTCCACGGTTTATCATCCGGCAGGCAAGATCACCATGTTGCCCGAGGCAGTGATCGGCGCGTATTCGCTGGCCGAAGGGCGCGATTGCCCCGCACTGTCGCTGTATGTTGATGTGAATGCGGCGGGCGAAATCGCAGCCACCGAAACGCGTCTGGAGCGCGTGCGTGTTGCCGCGAATCTGCGCCATGAGGTGCTGGAGCCGGTGTTTAACGATGCAACGCTCGCCAGCGGCGCGATCAATCATCCGCAGGGCAAGGAACTCAAGGCGCTGTGGGAATTCGCGGGTCAACTCGAGCAAGCGCGGCTCGGCGGCGCGCCGCAGCAGCAACAGCGCGCCGAATATACTTTTCAGGTAGCAAACGAGCGTATTCAGATCGGCCGCCGCATTCGCGGTTCGGCCATCGACACCCTGGTGTCGGAGCTGATGATTTACGTCAACAGCACCTGGGGCCGGGAGTTGGCCGACAAAAAGGTGGCGGCGATCTACCGGGTGCAAAGCGCGGGCAAGGTACGTATGAGCACCGCTCCCGCGCCGCACGAAGGGCTGGGCGTGGCGCAGTACATGTGGAGCAGTTCGCCGCTGCGGCGGTATATTGACCTGATTAATCAGCGTCAGTTGATCGCCGCCGCGCGGGGTGAAACGGCGCCGTACCAGGCGCGCGACGAAGCGTTGTTGGGGGCAATGCGCGGCTTTGAGATTGCCTACGAGGCGTATGCCGAATTTCAACGCAACATGGAGCGTTATTGGTGTCTGCGCTGGCTGGTGCAAGAATCGCGCAGCACGGTTTTGGCGACCGCGATCCGCGAGAATCTGGTGCGCTTTGATGATTTGCCGATCACCGCGCGCATAGTGTCGTTGCCGGAATTGCCGCCGGACAGCACGGTCGAGCTGGCGATTTCATCTATCGACTTGCTGGAATTAACTTTCCATGGCGAATATCAGCGGCAGATCACAAGCCATAGCAGCCAAATTGATAGTGCTCACTGAGATGACGCATAACGTGTGGTTTTACATGAAAAATTACATGCAACTATAAGTAATTAAACATATTTTTCTTGCCAAGCGCGGAGGTTCGGTTGCAATATCTCCAGTTATGAGCGCCAAGCGCACCGCTAAAGTAATCCCCCTCGGCCCCACCCCGCGCCGCGCCAAGCGCGGGCATCAGATCGCGCGCCAGACTGCGCTTTCAAAACTGGATGCACGCGTCGCGCAACTCGAAACGGTGGTTGCCGCGCTCGATCAGCGCATGGCGCGCGGCGGTTTTAAGCGGCCCTTTCAAGTCGCGCTGACGGTTTCGATAGTGCTGCACCTGCTGGTGATCACGCTGGTGACGTTCACCTTGCCGGACAAAAATACCGTCGCCAATGACAAGCCGCTGGAAGTGGTGCTGGTCAACGCCAAAAGCAAGACCAAGCCGCTCAAAGCCCAGGCCATGGCGCAGCACAATCTGGATGGCGGCGGCAACACCGATGCCGAGCGCCGCGCCAAGAGCCCGTTGCCGGTGCTGCGCAATGATCCGCAGGCTAGCGATGTCGCGGTGGCGCGAAAGCGCGTCGAACAACTGGAGCAGGAAGTGCGTCAGGTATTGACGCGAAACAATTCAACCTACGCTGCGGTGTCGGCGCCGACGCAGCCCGCGCAGCAGGTGCAGCCGCTGCCCGATGCGCCGCCGTCGCTGACGCAGGCCGATATACGGCGCAGCCTGAACATTCAGCGGCTGGAAGCCGAGGTTTCCAAACTCTGGGATTCGTATCAAAAGCGGCCGCGCCGGCATTCGATAGGGGCTTCCGCAAGCGAATATCGCTTTGCGCGTTACGTCGAAGACTGGCGTCTCAAGGTAGAGCGTCTCGGCGAAGCCAATTATCCGCAAGCCGCGCGCGACCAAAAAATTTACGGCAGCTTGCTGCTGATTGTTTCGATCAAGTCCAATGGATCGATTGACAATATCGAATTACGCCGTTCATCCGGTAGCCAGATTCTTGATGAGGCGGCCATTCGCATCGTACGCATGGGCGCGCCCTACGCGGCGTTTCCCGCGGACGTCGCCAAAGACACCGACGTGATCGACATCAGCCGCACGTGGCGGTTTACCAGCTCGGATCGTATCGAAACCGAATAGAATGCTTACTTCAATGGCACTATTTTAAGCTTAAAAAATAGTGCCATTGATCTAACACACAACCTCCCTCGTCACCGCCCGAGTATCCCCAAACGACGCCACATAAACCGAATGCGTCCCCGGCCCTCCGGCCACCACAATCCCGATGCCATCCGACCCGCCCGACACAGGCAACAAAGTATCCTCGGTAATCGGCCCCAACTCCTCCGACCGGGCCGTCTGCGTACGCATCAACTCTTTCTTCGCCATACGCCCCGCGCGCATTTTCGATTCTTCCCACAGCCGGCGTTTGACATCCGCCTTGCTCAACCCGCCCGCATGCAGAATTTCCGCGTGTTCGGGGCCGACGATAATCCACGGTTCGCCGTTGATCCAGTAATCATTGCTGGTGGGAAACGCCATGGTATCGGCGATCACGCGAATGAGGTCGTCGGCATCCTTGGCATGGGTGTTCATGTTGTGCGTGCCCGCAGCGCCGATCACCGTCACCGTGCTTTGATCGCGCCTGAACCCGCGCTCCACATGCAGCGCCTCCCACGGGGATTGCGCTTCGTTTTCGGCGCAACAGAATGAAAACTTGCCGGGCATGCCTTGTGTGGCGCGATCCATTTCGCCGGGGAGTGCGCCGCCGATGTTTTGCAGGATCAGCCGCAGCGCGCGCCCCAGCGTGGCGTTGGCCACCGTGCCCTGCCCGAGACAATTCATGCCGCCATTCACGCCGAGTCGCTCGGCAATCGGGCCGTTGATCAGCAGCCACACGGCCACCGGATTGGTGGTGGCTTGTATGCCTTGCAGATTGAATTCCCTGGCGCTCATCGCCTGCGTCGCCGCGATCAGCACCGGCATATATTCGGCTCGGCAACCCGCCATCACAGCATTGATGGCGATGCGCTCGACGGTGGCCGCGCCAAAACCGGGCGCGACATTGGCAACGACTTCATCGGGTTTGCGCGTAGTACACGAAAGCATGCGCGCGACGCGCTCGCGCGTGGGCGGCACCACGGGCAGGCCGTCGCTCCAGCGCCGCGCATGAAAAAATTCGATCAACTCATCGAGATCATCCGGCGCTTCAACCAGCAGCGCCCGCGTAAGTGAACCTGAGGGCACGGCACTCATTTCGCCGCCGCCAATTGGGCGATCTCGCCTGCGCATTTATCGGCCAGCGCGCGCACTTCGTCGCGCGTGCGGCTGCCGAAGGGATGCGGAATCACCGCCAGCGGCAACTCTGGAAAACCGAGCGCGCGCGCCTGCGCCTTACCCAGACCCATAAATGCAGTGGACACTACCGTCACCGCTGCGCGTCCGCGCTTGGCGATTTCCACACTGTCGTGGACACTCCACGACGTGCAGGAGCCTCAGTCGCCGGAGCCGGTGACGACAAGATCGCACTGCTCCGCGAGTTCGTCGAGCACCCGAGCCGTCGCCGGCATCGACGCGCCGCGCTTGCCGGCCTTGACGATGGCTTTGACGCCGTAGCGCGACGTCAGCAACTCGGCGATGTCGTTAATCAACAGATTGAAATTGGGCTTGGAGTTGTCGATGAAGCCGACGACTTTACCGTTGAGATCGCCCACCGAACGCCGCAAATTTTGTGTCGCTTCGGGGCTGGGGGCTGTGGGGTCATAGACCTGCATGCTTGCGTCCTCGTTTTGAATTGCACAAACAAATTAACCACAGATAAACACAGATAAACACAGATGAAAACCACAACGCAATAAAAATAAAATAAAAACAAATGCTTACGTAGATATTTCGCTGCTGCCTTTGACCTTATCTGTGTTCATCTGTGTTCATCTGTGGTTAAACGCATTTCACTTTAAATCAACTCACCCGCCGGATACGCGCACCCAGCTTCGAGAGCTTTTCCTCGATGGCTTCATAGCCGCGATCCAGATGATAGATGCGATCCACAATGGTGGTGCCGCGCGCCACCAGCCCCGCAATCACCAAACTGGCGGACGCGCGCAAATCCGTCGCCATCACCGTGGCGCCATCAAGATGCGCAACCCCTTGCACCACCGCCGTGTTGCCTTCGACTTCGATATTGGCGCCGAGACGGCACAACTCCTGCACGTGCATGAAGCGATTTTCAAAAATCGTTTCATTCACCACACCCGTGCCATCGGCCACGCTGTTCAACGCGACGAACTGCGCTTGCATGTCGGTGGGAAAAGCCGGATACGGCGCGGTACGCACATTGACGGCGCGCAATTTGCCGTTGGGCGCGACGCTAATCCAGTCGTCGCCGGTTTCAATTTTCACGCCGGCTTCACGCAGCTTGTCGAGCACCGCATCGAGCGTGCCGGGGCGTGCGCCGGTGACGCGAATACTGCCGCCGGTCGCTGCAGCGGCTACAAGAAAAGTCCCCGTCTCGATGCGGTCGGGCATTACGCAGTGACGCGCACCATGCAGTTTGTCTACGCCGTCGATGGTAATCGTGTCAGCGCCCGCACCCTTGATGTTCGCGCCCATTGCCGTCAGACACGCGGCGAGATCGGAAATTTCCGGCTCGCGCGCGGCGTTTTCGATGATCGTCGTACCTTCGGCCAGCGTGGCGGCCATCATCAGGTTTTCAGTGCCGGTGACGGTGACCAAATCCATGCAAATGCGCGTACCTTTCAAGCGTGGCGCACGCACGATCATATAGCCGTGATCCATGGTGATGGCGGCGCCCATCGCCTGCAAGCCTTTCAAATGCTGGTCCACCGGACGCAGGCCGATGGCGCAGCCGCCCGGCAGCGACACGCGCGCCTCGCCGAAACGCGCCGCCAGCGGCCCCAGCACCAGCACCGACGCGCGCATGGTTTTCACCATTTCGTACGGCGCTTCGGGGTGATGAATGTTGGCCGCGCGCAGTTCGACGCCGAGTTTTTCATCGACCGAGATCGACATCCCCATCTGCCCCAGCAGCGACAGCATGGTAGTAACATCGCGCAGGTGCGGCATGTTGCTGATGGTCAGCGGCTCTGCCGTCAGCAGCCCCGCGCACAGGATCGGCAGCGCTGCGTTTTTGGCGCCGGAGATCGCCACTTCACCGTTGAGCGCTACGCCGCCTTCTATTGCTAATTTTTCCATAAACTCACAATCAAAATCTTAAAGCAAGGACTTAGCCACAGAGATCACAGAGGAACACGGAGAACCCCGACATTGAATCTCCTCTGGCATCTCTGTGATCTCTGTGGCAAATGCTATTTGGTTTTCGATCACCCACGCGCAGCCCAGTCCTCGGGCGTCAGCGTTTGCATCGACAGTGCGTGAATTTCCTCGCGCATGCGATCGCCCAGCGCCTGGTATACGACTTGATGCTGCTGCACCTTGTTCTTGCCGCGAAACAGCGCGCTCACAATCACTGCTTCGAAGTGGTGGCCGTCGCCCTTAACTTCGACGTGATCACATTGCATGCCGCTTTGAATATAGCTTTGGAGTTGCTCGGGTGTGGTAGCCATGTTTAGTACCTCAATTAGTACCTCAATTAATGCCTCAATTTGTAACCGGTTTTGATCAACCAGAGTGCCAGCAATGATATGACGGCGAACACCGCCGACACAATGGCCAGACTCACCCACGGTGAAACGTCGCCGCGGCCGAAAAATCCGTATCGAAAGCCGTCGATCATGTAGAAAATCGGGTTCAGATACGACACTTTTTGCCAGAACGGCGGCAGCGAGTGTATCGAATAAAACACCCCGGCCAGAAACGTCAGCGGCAGGATGATGAAATTGGTGAACACCGACAGCTCATCCACCTTGTCCGAATGCATACCGGCGACGATGCCCAGCGCGCCCATCACGCCGCTGCCGGCCACGGCAAACACCAGCGCCCATAGCGGATGTTCGAGCGGCACATGCACAAACCACAGGCTGAACAAAAACATGCCGGCGCCGACGGTCAAGCCGCGTCCCATCGCTGCCAACAGATAGGCGAAGAAAAACTCGCGATGTGAAATCGGCGGCAGCAGCACAAACACGATATTGCCCTGCATTTTCGATTGCATCAGGCTCGACGAGCTGTTGGCGAACGAATTTTGCAGCACCGACATCATCGCCAGCCCGGGTATCAGGAACGAGGCGAAATCCACGCCGGGGAAAACCTCCACGTGCCCGCGCAGCGTGTGCGCGAACACGAACAGATACAGCAGCGCGGTCAGCACCGGCGCGAGCACGGTCTGCACCGCGACTTTCCAGAAGCGCAGCCATTCTTTGAGGAACAGGGTGTAGAAGCCGGTCATTTGAGTTCGGTGAAGGGGTGAAGGAGTTAAAACGTGAAGGAGTGAAGGAGTGAAGACGTGAAGACGTGAAGGGGGTACCACATTCACCCCTTCACTCCTTCACGTCTTCACGGTTCTTGCAGTCTTCACGGCCTTTGCATTATCTGCACAAACACTTCTTCCAGATCCGGCTGCATCACTTCCATTTCCACGACCTTGATGCCGGTCGTTCGTATGGCCGCCATGATGTCTTCGAGCTGCACGTAGTCTTTGAGCGCCAGCCGGTAACCGCCATCGACATGGCTCACCACCATCGGCATCAGCGCTTCGGGCAGTGCGTCCGGGATCAGGCGTAAATCGACGTAGCAGCCCGAATGTTTACGCAGCAGATTTTGCGTGGTGTCGAGCGCGACCACGCGGCCTTGTTTCAGCATGGCGATGCGGCCGCACAGCGCTTCGGCTTCTTCAAGGTAATGCGTGGTCAGCACTATGGTGTGACCGTCTTCATTAAGCCGGCGAACGAAGCGCCACAAGCCTTGACGCAATTCAACATCAACACCCGCTGTAGGTTCGTCGAGAATAATCACCGGCGGCTTATGCACCAGCGCCTGCGCCACCAGCACGCGGCGCTTCATGCCGCCCGAGAGTTGGCGCATATTGGTATGCGCCTTGTCGGTGAGATCGAGATGCTCAATCACTTCGTCGATCCACGCCGCGTTATCCTTGATGCCGAAATAGCCCGACTGAAAGGTGAGCGTTTCGCGCACGGTGAAAAACGGGTCCATCACCAACTCTTGAGGCACCACGCCCAGCGCGCGGCGCGCAGCGCGATAATCGCTTACCACGTCGTGGCCCATCACACTGGCGCGCCCGGTAGTAGCCCGCGCAAGGCCCGCGATGATGCTGATCAAGGTGGTTTTGCCGGCGCCGTTGGGGCCCAGCAGACCGAAGAATTCGCCTTGCCTGACTTCAAGGTCAACGCCATCGAGCGCACGCAATTCGCGGTACTGCTTGGTGACTTGTTCGACTTTGATGGCGGAAAGCATTGAAAATGCGTGAGGCGTGAGGTGTGAAGCGGCTATGCAACCGCGTGCGGAATAGACCGGGATCCCACGCGCCTCACCCCTCACGCCTCACGAAATTGCCAGGAGTTCGGTCACGCCATACAACTGAATCAGACTCTTGAGATTGGCCGGGTAATTGACGTAATCGATGGCGCGCTTTTCACGCTGCGCCGCGCGCCGCCATTCAAGCAACAGGCTTACTGCGGTGGAATCCACCTCGGTGACGCCCGCCAAATCGACGGTGAGTGACGGCGCCTTGAACACGCGTGTGCCGTCCGCCAGCACGGCGTTAACATTGGCGAGTGTTACCGGCCCCGCGAGCGTGGCGCGCGCGCCGCCGCTGTCGAGCGCAATCATTTTTGCGTCACCTGCGCATTGCTGCGGTTTTTTTCCGCCAGCGCTTTAATCAATCCATCCACGCCATTTTTCTGGATTTCCGTATTGAAGGTATTGCGGTAATTTTCAATCAGGCTGATGCCTTCGATCTTGACGTTGTAGACTTTCCAGCCGCTGTCGGTTCTTTCCATGCTGTAGTCCACCGCCACCGGCTGGCCGCTGGTTTGCCTGATCAGCGACTGCACCACCACATCGCTGTCACCTGCCGCCATGCGCAACGGTTTGTAATCCACTTTTTGATCGCGATACTGCACGAACGCCGTGGTGTAGGTGCGCACCAGCAGCGTATGGAATTCGGCAATCAGCCGCTTTTGCTGTTCCGCATTGGCCTGACGCCAGTTGCGCCCCATCGCGAGTTGGGTCATGGTGGCAAAGGCGAAATGCGGCGCCACTTTGCCTTCAACCAGCTCGACCACTTTTTTCTGATTGCCCGCCTGAATCTCTTTGTCGGCGCGAATAATCGCAATCACTTCATCAGTCACCGAGCGCGCCAGCGCATCCGGCGCCACGGTTTGCGCTTGCACGGGCATTGCGGCGTATACAAAAAAACATAATAAAAACAATGAGTTACGTAATTTATTCATGATCTCCCCGAACGTAAATGGTATGCACGATTACTTTTTATCGCCGCCTTCTGCGGCCTTGCTGTAGAGAAACTGTCCGATCAATTTTTCAAGCACTACCGCAGATTGTGTTTGCTTGATGCGGTCACCGGTATTCAGATTTACCGCGTCGCCACCGCCTTCAAGGCCGATGTACTGCTCACCCAGCAGACCAGAGGTCAGTATCGACGCGCTGGTGTCCTTGGGAAATTTGTAGGTCTTGTCGATGTTGAGCGTGACCCGCGCGACGAATTTTTCGTTGTCGAAACGAATTTCGGAAACGCGTCCGACCACCACGCCGGCGCTTTTGACCGGCGCGCGCGGCTTGAGTCCGCCAATGTTGTCGAAATTCGCGGACAGCGCGTAGGTCTCACCACTGCTGACGCCGCTCATATTGCCCACTTTCATCGCCAATACCAGCAGCGCGCCGATACCGGCGATCACAAAAAGTCCTACCCAGAGATCGAGCGTGGAACGTTGCATCACACCCCCCGAAACATGAAAGCGGTTAACAGAAAATCCAGCGCCAGTATCGCCAGCGACGAGGTGACCACGGTGCGCGTGGTCGCCCCCGAAACCCCCTCGGCGGTCGGCGGCGCATCATAGCCTTCAAACAGCGAAATCCAGGTTACGGCAAAACCAAAGACGACGCTTTTGATCACACCGTTCAAAATGTCTTCATGAAAATCCACTGCGCTTTGCATCTGCGACCAAAACGACCCTTCGTCCACGCCGATCAGCACCACGCCCACCAGATAGCCGCCGAACACGCCCATGGCGCTGAACATTGCCGCCAGCAGCGGCATCGAAATCACGCCAGCCCAAAAACGCGGCGCCACCACGCGCGAAATCGGATCAACCGCCATCATTTCCATTGCCGACAGTTGCTCGGTGGCTTTCATCAGACCAATCTCCGCGGTCATCGCTGAACCGGCGCGGCTGGCGAACAACAACGCAGCCACCACCGGCCCCAACTCTCGCACCAATGACAGAGCTACCAGCACGCCCAACGCGGATTCGGAGCCATAGGTTTGCAGCGTGTGATAGCCCTGAAAACCCAGTACCATGCCGACGAAAAGGCCCGACACTAAGATGATAATCAACGACAGCACGCCGGTGAAATACAGCTCGCGTATCACCAGCCTTGGCCGGCGCAGGCTGGCGCCGGAACTCGCGATGGTGCGCGCGATAAAGCGCGTGGCGTACCCCAGCCGCAGCACGCTGTCGATAGTCCTCGCGCCGATGCCGCGTATCGAGAAGCCTTTGTGTATAGCCATCTTAGTTGCCAGCCCCGGCGCCCAGTCTCATGTCATCAGCCAGTGTGCGGCCGGGATACTGATAGGCCACCGGGCCGTCGAATTCACCGTATACAAACTGGCGCACCAGCGGGTCGCTTGAATTGCGGATGTCATCGGGCGTGCCGTGGGCGACCATTTTTCCATCGGACAGATAGTACACGTAGTCCACCACTTCCAGCGCTTCGTGTACGTCATGCGTCACCACAATCGAGGTCGCGCCCAGCGCCGCATTCAGTTCCTTGATGAGATTGCTGATAACACCCATCGCAATCGGATCAAGCCCCGTAAACGGCTCGTCATACAGCATCAACAGCGGATCCAGCGCAATCGCACGCGCCAGCGCCACACGCCGCGACATGCCGCCCGACAACTCCGAAGGCATCAACTTGTGCGCCCCGCGCAATCCCACCGCGTGCATCTTCATCAATACCAGATCACGAATCATCGCTTCGGACAAATCAGTATGTTCCCGCATTTGAAATGCCACGTTGTCGAATACCGACAGATCGGTAAACAGCGCGCCGAACTGAAACATCATGCCCAGCCGTCGCCGCAAGCGGTAAATGCCCGCCGTATTAAGATCATTCACCCGTTGGCCATCCACCCGCACGTCGCCCTGCTTCGCCTTCATTACGCCGGCGATCAAACGCAACAATGTGGTCTTACCCGACCCGCTAATGCCCATGATCGCCACCACCGCGCCACGCGGGATAGTCATATTGATGCCAGTCAAAATCGGACGCGTGCCATAGGCAAAGCTTACGTCTTTGATTTCTATGATGTTTTTATCTGGCACTGCCGATTCCGGAGCAATCTGAAGTAAAAATTGAATAAGGGAGCGATTTTAGCGGCTCGATAGGCGAATCACAATGCAATCACAATCCGGCACTCGGCGATGTGCCAAAATCGCGCGCAGGCTAAATCGGAGAATGGTATGACCGTTCCAGCATTGCGGTTTCAAAATGTGCGCAAAGCCTATACCAACGCAAAAGTATTTGGCTCGTTCAATGCCAACGCCAAAGCGTTTGGCTCGTTCAATACCAACGCGAAAGCGCCAGGCTTGTTCAGTGCAGTCGCAGCGGCGCTCGACGCATTCACCTTGCAGATCGAACCCGGCGAATGCTTCGGCCTGATCGGCGCCAACGGCGCAGGCAAGACCACGCTCATCAAATGCCTGCTCGATTTTTGCGAGCCGGACGGCGGCGCCATCGAAATCTTCGGCGTGCCGCACCGGCAAACTGCCGCGCGCGCGCGGCTCGCGTATCTGCCGGAGCGCTTCAACCCGCCGTACTACCTGACCGGTCGCGACTTTCTGCAATACATGGCGAAAATGCACCGCTCGGACTACCATGAAAGCGCCGCCGTGGACATATTAAAGTCGCTTGACCTGGCCCCCGCAGCGCTCGACAAACCCGTGCGCGCGTACTCCAAAGGCATGAACCAGAAACTGGGGCTGGCTTCGTGCATGCTCTCGCGTAAAGACCTCTACATCCTCGATGAACCCACCAGCGGCCTCGACCCGCGCGCGCGCATCCTGCTCAAACGCAAATTGAAGAGCCTGCGCGACGAAGGCAAAACCATATTTTTCACCTCGCACGCACTGGCCGATGTCGAAGAAATGTGCGGCCGCGTCGCCGTCATCGACGGCGGCAAGCTTTGTTTTGCCGGCACGCCCGCTGAACTCATGCGTGCGCAGAATGCCGGCACCATGGAGCAGGCGTTTATGGCATTGGTGGCGCAGGAGCCGCAGGGTTCATAGCCGTTGCGTTCGGCGCTGGCGTAATCTATAAAACCGATTCTGAAACGACAAGTTATTTATTAATCCAGACGTAACCGTGCGCAGTCGATGCGCCGCGAGATTGACCCAAACCCATATTTATGGGTATGATGGACTGTCCCGCTAACCCAGCCTGCCGATCCATGAAAACCACCCTTGAAATGCCTAATGAATTGTTTCGCCGCGCCAAGGCGACGGCGGCGCAGCGGGGACAATCCTTAAAGCAATTGGTTACGGTCGCCCTTGAGCGCGAACTCGCGGAGCCTGCGCCCAACAAAAAAGACGCCAAAGGCAAGCGGGCCGAGATCAAGACAGCGATGCGCGAACTACAGAAGATTTCCAAGCGCATTGGCGCGGCGTGGCCCAAGGGCGTTAGCGCTGTTGAAGCGATTCGCGAGCAACGCCGCGATCTCTAATGGTGATTGACGCTTCGGTTTGGATCGCCCTCTTCGTCGAGGGCGACGCTCACCATATCGAAGCCTCAGAATGTCTCGCGCGTGCGCTCGAATTACAACAGACCCTTCACGCGCCTGCGTTGGTCTTGGCTGAAGTGGGCGGCGCGATTGCCCGCAAGACGGGCGACAGGCAGGTTGCTGAAATGGCGGTTCAATATCTGGTTTCGCAGCCTTGGATCGCCCTCCATCACGGCTCGGAGATGATATCTCGAGGCGCCGCCAGAGCGGCGGTCGCCTGCATGCTGCGCGGCGCCGATGCGAGCTATGTTGCGCTGGCGGTGCATGTCAGCGCGCCGCTCATCACGCTCGACAAGGAGATGATTCAACGCGCATCACCCGTTGCGCGGATTCTGACGCCACGCGAATGGCTACAGCAAGTTGCGGCGCAGCGTGAATGAGCGGTGGTAGTGGGCTGGAAGATCGTTCTCCATACTAACAAAAATACCAATAAAACAATTAGTTACCATACATTCAGGGTTGCCGTAGCTTGTCCCAAAGTAACCACTACGCGAGCCGGACAAAACCATTTTCTTTACCGCATGCTATGACCAACGCTGTGGGTCGCCAGACGCCTGCTGCGTACACAGATCGCTGACAACGGTCTCCGGGGCAATCTGGCACAATGCCCTTCACGATGAACGCCCCGCCCTCACTTGTCACACCCGTGAGCATACCCACGCGCAAACCCGATCTGTTGATCGTTGATGATGATCCGCTGATTTCGGATACGCTTAATTTTGTCTTGAGCCGCGACTTCAACGTGTGTGTCGCCGATTCGCGGGCCCAGGCGCGCAGCGTGCTGCGCCAGCTTGACGAACCGCCGGCGCTTGCGCTGGTTGATCTGGGTTTGCCACCCACACCGCACCGCCCCGACGAAGGCTTTCGCCTGATCACGGAACTGCTCGCGTACTCGCCCTCGATCAAGATTGTGGTGCTGTCGGGCCAGAGCGACGAAGCAAATGCACGTCACGCCAGGACCCTGGGCGCGATCGAGTTCGTCGCCAAGCCCGCCGATCCGCCGCGGCTCAAGCAATTGCTGCTGCAAGCGCTGCGCGTCAATGCGGCCGAGAAAGAATCCGCCGCGACGCTCAGTCTGCTGGGCGCCAGTACACCAATTGAGAAGCTGCGCAGTCAGATTGCACAGTTCGCGGCTTCGCCGTTTCCGGTGCTGGTGCATGGCGAATCGGGCAGCGGCAAGGAACTGGTCGCGCGCGCGCTGCACGATCAAAGTGCGCGCGCCGGGCACACCTTGTATGCACTGAACTGCGCCGCCATTTCGCCCACGCTGGTCGAGCCCACGCTGTTCGGCTACGCCAAAGGTTCGTTCACCGGTGCGCATACGGCGCATGCCGGTTACTTCGAAGACGCGCACGATTCGACGCTGTTTCTCGATGAAATCGGCGAACTGCCGCTCGATCTACAGGCGAAGCTGCTGCGGGTGCTGGAAAACGGCGAGTTCCAGCGCGTCGGTGAAACGCTCGGCCGCAGTTCCAACGCGCGCGTGGTCGCCGCCACCAATCGCGATCTCAAACAGGAAATCCGCGGCGGACGTTTTCGC
>JANMXV010000607.1:0-33512 GCA_031381325.1 Betaproteobacteria bacterium
GCCAGCACCAGCCGCTGATTGCGCAGATAACCAAGCGCGAGGGCTTCCGGCGCCTGGCCCAGCGTCATCAAGGTGACGATTTCGCGCTTGTCGATGTAGAGCGTGAGCGGATGCTCGCCGGCAATCGGCGTCGGCACGCACTCGCCGCGTTCATTGATGGCTTCGACCTCGGTGGTGAGAGGGCGGGTGGCGTGGGTGATTTTGGGCATCGTAGGATTGAGGATTGAGGATTGAGGATTGAGGATTGAGTGAGCACACCGCAGCAGGTGTTGCTAAATCCTCAATCCTAAAAACTCAATCCTGCCGTTCAGCCTCCGATGTACGACATTTCAATCTTTTTCAGCGGTATAGTCTTTTCGCTGCGCATTTCGGAATAGCGATCGGCGCGTTTACTCCACACGGTGCTGATAGCCGCATGAAGTTCTTCATCATTCGCGCCGCTGCGCAGTAGCGCGCGCAGGTCGTGGCCGCTGGTGGCGAACAAACAGGTGTAGAGCTTGCCTTCGGTGGAGATGCGCGCGCGCGTGCAGTCGCGGCAGAAGGCTTGTGTCACCGAGGCGATGACGCCGATTTCGCCTGCGCCGTCGTTGTAGCGCCAGCGTTCGGCGACTTCGCCGGTGTAGTTGGGATCGGCAGGTGCTAGCGGCATTTCCTTGTTGATCATGGCGACGATTTCACGCGCGCTGACCACGTCGTCCATGCGCCAGCCGTTGGTGTGGCCCACGTCCATGAATTCGATGAAGCGCAGGATATGGCCTTGCTCCCGGAAGTAGCGCGCCATCGGCACGATGCTCGCTTCGTTGACGCCGCGCTTCACCACCATGTTGATCTTGATCGGGCTGAGTCCGGCCGCTTTGGCGGCAGCGATGCCTTCCAGCACTTTCGTAACCGGAAAATCCACATCGTTCATGCCCATGAACACCGCATCGTCGAGCGAATCGAGACTGACGGTGATGCGTTGCAAGCCGGCATCTTTCAATGCGCGTGCTTTTTTTGCCAGCGACGAGCCGTTGGTGGTCAAGGTTAAATCGAGGCCGGGAATTTCCGCGAGCATCGCAATCAACTGCTCGATGTTGCGGCGGATCAGCGGCTCGCCGCCGGTGAGGCGGATTTTTTCGACGCCGTGTTTGGTGAAGGCGCGTGCGAGGCGGGTGATTTCCTCGAAGGTCAGCAGCGCGCTGCGTTCGAGAAACTGGTAGTCCTTGCCGAACACTTCCTTGGGCATGCAATAGGTGCAACGGAAGTTGCAACGATCGGTCACCGAGATACGCAGATCGCGCAGCGGCCTGCCGAGGCGGTCGCGCGTGGCAGTGTCGATGGGAGTTACAGAGGCTGCGGTCATGGCTATTCTATAAATGGGGCGCTGATTATGACAAAACAAGCCCGCAAGTAGCAAACTAAAAATGTTTTTACATCAATGACTTGCGTAAGGCATCGCATCTGGATATCAATTCACCTGGGCCTTGACGTCGCGCACAACCTTGCCCCATTTGGCGAATTCCAGTTTGAGATACTCGCCGAAAGTTTTCGGATCGGTAGCCACCACATACGATCCCGCCTTCTCGATAGTGGCCTTTACTTCTGCTTGTTGAAGCAGCGTGGTCACATCGCGCTGAATACGGTTGATCGCCGCCGCCGGCGTGCCGCGCGGCGCAAGCAGGCCGACCCACAACTGCGCATCGTAGCCCGGCAAGGTTTCTGCAATACTGGGCACGTCTGGCAGCTCCGGCGAGCGTTTGGCGCTGGTTACCGCAATGATGCGCACCTGCCCTGCCTTATGATTATTGATGATGCTTGAAATGCCAAGGCAACTGACTGGAATCTGCCCGCCAAGAAGATCCGACCGAACCAGGCCGCTGCCTTTGTATGGAACGTGAACCATATTGATATTGGCCATATAGACAAACATCGCCTGAAACAGGTGTTGCGCGCCGCCGTTGCCGGATGACGCGTAGTTGATCTTGCCCGGTTGTTTTTGCGCCAGTGCAATCAGCTCCTTGACCGATTGCACACCCAGCGAAGGGTGTACGGTCAGGCCGTAAGGCTGGCTGGCGATCTGCATGATCGGCGCAAAATCGTTTATCGTGTCGTAGTTCACTTTTTTGTACAGGTTTGGGAAGATCACGTGCGGCGTGCCGGTGGCGAGCAGCGTATAACCATCAGCGATAGCGCCGGCGGCGAGTTCGGTGCCTATCATTCCGCCGGCGCCGGGCCGGTTGTCGATGACCACTTGCTGACCCAACAGTTCGGGCAGTCGGATTGCCACAATCCGCACCACGACATCAGCCGCGCCACCCGCTGCGAAGGGGAGAATCATGCGCACGGGTTTGTTGGGGTAAGGTTGTGCAACGGCTACAGCCGATGCAAGCAGCCATCCTCCGCTTATCCAGAGTAATACGTAAGTAAAAATGTGTTTCATGGCTCCTCCTTTTATATTGTGAGTGCCGCAATCTACATTAAAATGCGACCGCCGTTGATATCCAGCGACACGCCGTTCAGATAAGCTGCGCTGTCAGACGCCAAAAACACCATCGCATTGGCGTGATCTTGCGGGTCGGGCAGGCGGCGCAGCGGTATCTGTGCGGCAATGGCCTCGATGTTGGCTTCGGAGCGCAGTGCGCGTACGCGCGGGGTGAGCGTGGTGATCGGCGCTATCGAGTTTGAGGTAATGCCCGATGGCCCCAACTCAATCGCGAGAAAGCGCGTGAGCTGTATCACGCCGGCTTTCGACGCCGCATAAGCGGGCGAGGTGGAGCCAAACAAAGTGCGTCCGGAAATCGACGACACGTTGATGATGCGTCCGGCCTTGGATTTTTTGAGATACGGAATCGCACGCTTGCACATTAGAAATGTCCCTCGTAGATTGAGCGCCACGGTGCGATCCCAATCGTCGAGCGGCAGTTCTTCCACGCTGGTGAGTTTGCCGTAGCCGCCGGCGCAGTTCACCAGAATGTCGAGGCCGCCGAATTCCGATGTCACGCGCGCCAAAGCGTCGATAACGG
The DNA here is from genome assembly GCA_031381325.1 of Betaproteobacteria bacterium. Taxonomy (GTDB): domain Bacteria; phylum Pseudomonadota; class Gammaproteobacteria; order Burkholderiales; family SG8-41; genus UBA5216. The sequence continues at coordinate 3,003 of JANMXV010000607.1, forward strand.
ATGGGTCGTCGGTGACGTCGGTGCGCACCGACATCACGCGCGCGCCGGTGCCTTTGATTTCAGCGGCTACTTTTTGTGCGCCGACTTCATCGATGTCGAGCAATGCTACCAGCGCGTGTTGTTTCGCGAATTCGCGGGCGGTTGATGCGCCTATGCCTTGCGCCGCGCCGGTGATGACGGCGATGCGGCCTTTGAGTTCAGGATAGATGGCCATTGTGTTATAAGTATTTGTTTTTAAATGAAATTTTAAGTAAATCTATACATGCCCGCATGCAAGACGGTCGAACCAAGCAGGCGCGCACTTTAAACACAGAAACGCAGTCGTCAGCGTATCGCAATCGGCGCCACCGTTGACCCCGTTGCGCCTTGAAGTTTAAGGGGTTGCATGACAAAGGCGAATTCATAAACGCGTTTGGCGGCAAGCTCGTCGAGTTTCAAATTCTCAAGTCTCCGTGGTGACGAGTTCCTCGTTGCTGCCGCGCTGATTCATCTCCGGATTCATCGCGGTGCGCTTGGTGTGCAGGTTGAACTGGCGCGTGGCCTGCAGCGGGATGCCCGCGCGCAGCACGTGACCGATTTCGATCACCTCGCCGCTGCGAATCAGCTTCGCCGCCTTGAGCACCGAAGCGGGCTTCATGTGATTGCCGGAACCGCGTTCGTCACCCGCGCCCCATTTCGACGGGCAGCGTTGCGCCTCGGCGGGCGGCATCCACGATTGCGCTTGCGCGGCGGCGGATGCAAAAGCGAACAAAGCACTGATGCCAATTCCGATTGCAGTAGTTCTCATTTGTGTTCTCCTCAAGTGAAAAATGAACATTGATGTATCGCCGGCGTTCAGCTTCCGCGCGCGGCGCGCGAGTCGGATCTTCAATCGCCCCCTAAGGCGAAACAGGAATGTATTGCCTGGCCGGCGATGGGTCAATAGCCGCCCATCGTGCGAGTGCGTGAGAGCAAAGCGCAGCCTGCCCGCTAATTCAGCCGCATTCCCGATTCGCGCACCACTTTTGCGGTTTTTTCCATTTCGGATTTGATGCGTGCCGCGAAGTCTTCGGGCGTGCCGCTCATCGCTTCCATGCCTTGCAGCGTCAGCATGTCCTGCACGTCGCGTCGCCGCACGATTTTTACCGTTTCGGCATTGAGGCGTGTAACGATATCGCGGGGCAGGGCGAGCGGCCCCAGCAGGCCGAGAAAGAACGTCGCATCGAAACCCGGCAGGCCGGATTCGGCGATGGTCGGCGCCTCGGGCATGGCCGCAATGCGCCGCGATCCGCTAATCCCCAGCGCGCGCAAGCGGCCCGCCTTGACATGCGGCATGGAGCCCAGCGGATTGTTGAACAGCAACGACACTTGGCCCGCCATGACTTCGGTCGCGGCGGGACCCGCGCCTTTGTAGGGGATATGCACGACATCGATTTTGGCAGCAGACCGGAACATTTCCATTACCAGGTGCCCTGCGGAGCCATTTCCCGCCGAGGCGAAATTGAGCTGACCCGGCCGTGCTTGGGCGAGCTTAATCAACTCGCGCACATTCTTCACCGGCAACGACGGGTGCGTGACCAGCAGCGCGGCGTATTCGCCGATCATCGCGATCGGCGTGAAGTCGCGCTGAAAATTGAGTTGCTTGTGCGTGAGCGTGACCACGATCAATCCCGATCCCGCCACGATCAAGGTATAGCCGTCGGGCGCGGAACGTGCGGCATACTCGCCGCCGGCCAATCCGCCGCCGCCGGTGCGGTTTTCGATCACCACGGATTGGCCGAGACTTTCCGTCAGATATTTACCCAGGTAGCGTGCAAGCGTGTCGTTGCCGCCGCCCGGCGCCAGCGGCACCACCAGCCGTATGGGCTTCACCGGATAAGTCTGCGCTGAACCCTTCGACAGACTCAGGACAGGCTCTGTCGAAGGCGTTTGCGCTTGCGCGGCGGCGGAACCGGCGAGTGTGGCCAATAGCGCCAGCGATAATCCGCGCAACGCTTTCACGAATATCCGCCGGGTCATTCCGCCTTTGCTCCTGAAGGCACGTGGATCATGTGTAAGTTAATGATTTTAAATGAGATTTGTTAATGTTATGGATCAAGATTTGAGCCAGGTTTTACTGGCTATCCACAATTTGCGGATAGGGGTAAGTGAAGTGCGTTGTTTGAGTACGTGGCAGCCGTCGTCGCGGATTTCTTCGAGCAGCGTGCGGTAGATGCCGGCCATGATGATGCCCGGAATCTGCGGCTTGCGGTCTTTTGCGGGCAGCTTGGCGAAGGCGGTATCGTACTGTGCCAGCGCACGCTCGATTTGAAACGTCATCAGTTTCCGAAAGTTTTCGGTTTCACGGCCGGCCTGAATGTCGCCTTCGCTCACGCCGAATTTTTCAAGTTCGTCGAGCGGCAGGTAGATGCGGTTGCGTCGCGAATCTTCGCCCACGTCGCGGATGACGTTGGTGAGCTGAAACGCAAGCCCGAGATCGGCGGCGTATTCCAAAGTTTGCTTTTCCGAGTAGCCGAAGATACTCGCGGACATCAGGCCCACCACGCCGGCGACTCGATGGCAATAGAGTTTTAAGGTGGCGAAATCCGGATAGCGATTGTAGTCGAGATCCATCGCCATGCCGTCGATCAAATCGAGCATGTGCTGCTGCTGGATATCGTGGGTCACAATGCCACAGGCGAGCGCTTGGGTTACCGGATGTTGTGGACTGCCGGCATAGAGTTTGCCGACTTCCTCGCGCCACCACGCGAGCTTGGTGCGCGCGATGCCGGCATCGCTGCATTCATCAACCACGTCATCGACTTCGCGGCAGTAGGCGTAGAGCGCGGTGATGGCGCGGCGGCGTTCCGGCGGCAGAAATAAAAAGCTGTAGTAGAAGCTGGAGCCGCTGGCTGCGGCTTTTTGCTGACAGTATTCGTCGGGCGTCATGTCAAAACGCCGCTCAAAATTACGCCGCTCACGGAAAAGCCGCTCGCGCCAGCATTAAAACCCAATCATGCGGCTTCAACACAGGCCGCCGCCGAAACACGTCGTAATCCACGTTTTCGATTTTAGTCAGTATGCGGTCGCCGCCGGCGATAATCATGCGCATTTCAAGGCCCAGCCGGCCTTTAAGCACCCGCCCCAGCGGCGCGCCGGAGTGCAGGTATGCGCGCGTGCGATTGACCTGAAAGCGCATGAATTCGTGCCATCTGCCGTTAGGTTTTGCACTGGCGATGTGGGCTTCGGTGATGCCGTATTGGATCATTTCGTCTTGCGGGAAGTAAATGCGGTTTTTGCGATGGTCGATGGCGACATCCTGCCAGAAATTGATGAGTTGCAGGCTGGAGCAGATCGCGTCGGACCAGGCATTGTTTTGTGGCGTGGCTGCACCATATAACACTAATAGCAGCCGGCCGACCGGGTTGGCGGAGCGGCGGCAGTAGTCGAGAACTTCGGCGTAGTTCGGATAGCGCGCCTTAACCACGTCCTGTGAAAATGCTGATAACAGGTCGCGAAATAGTTGCAGGGGTAAAGTGTGCTCGCGGACGATGCCCGCCAGATCCGCGAACCACGGGATGGTGGGCGGTTCGCCGGCTTGAATACGGTCGAGTTGGTGGTTGAAGCTGTCGAGCAGCGCGAGGCGTTGCGCGGGCTGCAGATCGCCTTCATCGGCGAAATCGTCGGCTTCGCGTGCAAAGCGGTATATCAAAGCCACCGGGCGCCGCAAGCGCGGGGGCATCAGAATGGAGGCGACCGGAAAATTCTCGTAGTGATCGACGGCCATCTTGTTGCGGAAACATCTTATTTAAACAATAACTTGCAGAATGAATCTCAAGAAAATTGCAAGCATTGCGGGGTGTCGTTAAAGTGGCGAGTATATTACAATCGCCCTATTGCGATGGAAGTGCCGGCTGGGTTCTCAGGGTTGGCGCGCCGTGCCGCAAGGCGAGAGTGGCGGAATTGGTAGACGCACCAGATTTAGGTTCTGGCGCCGAAAGGCGTGGGGGTTCGAGTCCCTTCTTTCGCACCAGTAACGGTATAAGACCATAAGGGATGGCAGTTCATGCAAGCGAATCTTGAAACATTGAGCGGTCTGGAGCGGCGTCTGAAGGTGGCCGTTCCGCTGGTGGAAATTGAAACCGAGGTGCAATCGCGCCTTAAACACATCGGCCGTACCGCCAAGATGCCGGGATTCCGTCCCGGCAAAGTGCCGTTCAAGGTGGTGCAGCAGCAATACGGCGCACAAGTGCGGCAAGAGGTTTTCGGCGCGACCCTGGAAAAAAGTTTTGGCGATGCGGTGCGCGAGCAGAATCTCAAAGTGGCGGGCTATCCCAAGTTCGAGCCGTCGCCGGTGGGCGAGGGCGCAGCCGAGTTCCAGTACAGCGCCACCTTCGAGGTTTATCCCGAAATCAAGGTCGGCGATATCACTGGCAAAACCATCGAGCGCGTTGCGCTTGAAGTCGGTGATGCGGAGGTCGATAAAACACTGGACATCATGCGCAAACAGCGTGTGACGTACGAGGTAGTCGAGCGCGTCGCGCAAACCGAGGATCGTGTGCAAATCAGCTACCAGGGCACCATCGAGGGCGCGGCGTTTGAAGGCGGCGCGGCCGACAATCAATACGCCGTGCTCGGAGAAGGCCGGCTGCTGGCGGATTTTGAGAGCCATCTCGCGGGCATGAAGGCGGGTGAAAACAAAGCATTCGATCTGAAATTTCCCGATGACTACCACGGCAAAGACGTAGCGGGAAAAACCGCACGTTTCGAGGTTAGCGTGAGTGAAGTCGCCGCGCCCAAGCTTCCGGCGGTGGATGCGGAATTCGCGAAAGCGCTGGGTGTTGAAGATGGGGACGACGCCAAATTACGTGCCGAGGTCAAAGGCAATCTGGAGCGGGAAGTGAAGCTCCGGCTCAAAGCCAAGATCAAAGATCAAGTGATGCAGGCGCTGCTGGATACGACACCGGTTGAGGTGCCTAAGTCGCTGATTGAAATGGAAATTCAAACGCTGCAAAAAGCGGCGCGCGAAAACATGGCGGCGCGCGGCATGCCGGTCAAAGACGATATGCCGATGCCTGCGGAAATTTTTGAAGTGCAGGCGCAACGTCGCGTGTCGCTGGGTTTGATCCTGGGCGATCTGGTGCGTGCGCATAGCCTGCACGCGCGGCCCGAGCAGGTGCGTGCGGCAGTGGCCTTGCAGGCGCAAAGCTACGAGCACCCGCAAGAAGTCGTAAAGTGGTTTTACCAGCAGCCGGAGCGTTTGCGCGATATCGAATCGGTGGTGCTCGAAGAAAACGTGGTCGAATGGGCGCTGGGCGCGGCTAAGACTGAAGACAAAGCAATTTCCTTCGATGAGCTTATGGGATACAACAAATGATGCAGTTCGGTACACAGCAGCTTGACCATTTAGAACCCCAGGCCTTGGGCCTGGTGCCCATGGTCGTCGAGCAAAGCGGGCGCGGCGAGCGCGCCTACGATATTTACTCGCGCTTGCTCAAAGAGCGCGTGGTATTTCTGGTGGGCGAGGTGAATGAGGTGACGGCCAATCTGATCGTGGCGCAGTTCTTGTTTTTGGAGTCCGACAATCCCGACAAGGATATTTCGTTCTACATCAACTCGCCGGGCGGATCGGTGTCGGCAGGGCTGGCGATTTACGACACCATGCAATTCATCAAGCCCGATGTGAGCACGCTGTGCGTGGGGCAGGCCGCCAGCATGGGCGCGCTGCTGCTGACGGCGGGCGCCAAAGGCAAGCGTTTCTGTCTGCCGAATTCGCGCGTAATGATTCATCAGCCGCTGGGCGGATTTCGCGGTCAGGCGTCGGATATCGAAATCCACGCCAAGGAAATTCTGTTTTTAAAACAAAGACTGAATGAAATAATGGCGCATCATACCGGACAGAGCGTAGACACCGTGAGCAAAGATACCGACCGCGATAATTTTCTGAGTGCGGATCAGTCGGTGACCTATGGGCTGGTGGATAAGGTGCTGCTGTCGCGCGCGGATGTGCAGGCGGCGGCGCCTTAGTCGCGACTGCACGGTTACCATTGTTTAATTACAGGACAGTTACGGGAAACTACTAAGATGTCAGAAAAAGCGAGCGGCGAGAAACTCCTCTATTGCTCCTTCTGTGGCAAGAGCCAGCATGAAGTCCGCAAGCTCATTGCGGGCCCGTCGGTGTTCATCTGCGATGAATGCATCGAGTTGTGCAATGACATAATCCGCGAAGAAATCCAGGGCGACAAAGGCGGCAAAGGCGCCAAGTCCGACCTGCCGGTGCCGCACGAAATTCGCGCTATTCTCGATCAGTATGTGATCGGTCAGGATGTGGCGAAAAAAATTCTTTCAGTGGCCGTATACAACCACTATAAGCGTTTGAAAGAAGCCGCCAAAAAAGACGAAATCGAACTGTCCAAGTCGAACATTCTGCTGGTGGGGCCCACCGGCTCCGGCAAAACACTGCTGGCGCAAACGCTGGCGCGGCTGCTCAATGTGCCGTTCGTGATGGCCGACGCCACCACCTTGACCGAAGCCGGCTATGTGGGCGAAGACGTCGAAAACATCATTCAAAAGCTGCTGCAAAAATGCGACTACGATGTCGAAAAAGCGCAGCGCGGTATCGTCTACATCGACGAAATCGACAAGATTTCGCGCAAGTCGGATAACCCATCGATCACCCGCGATGTGTCGGGTGAAGGCGTCCAGCAGGCGCTGCTGAAGCTGATTGAAGGCACCACCGCCTCGGTGCCGCCGCAGGGCGGGCGCAAGCATCCGAATCAGGAGTTTGTGCAAGTCGATACCACCAATATATTGTTCATCGTGGGCGGCGCGTTTGACGGCCTGGAAAAAGTTATTCGTGCGCGTTCCGAAAAGGGCGGCATCGGCTTTGGCGCCGAAGTGCGCAGCAAGGATGATCGCAAGAGCATCACCCGCGTACTGCGCGATGTACAACCCGAGGATTTGATCAAGTTCGGCCTGATACCGGAATTCGTTGGACGCCTGCCGGTGGTAGCCACGCTTGGCGAACTCGACGAAACGGCGCTGATTCAGATTCTGACGCAACCGAAAAACGCGCTGATCAAGCAATATCAAAAGATGTTCAGCATGGAGGGCGCGGAACTCGAAATTCGCGAGTCCGCATTGAAAGCCATCGCCAAACGTGCGTTGGAACGCAAGACCGGCGCTCGTGGTCTCAGGTCCATTCTGGAAAACACGCTGCTTAATACGATGTTTGACCTGCCGTCGCTGGAAAACGTCACTAAAGTAGTCGTCGATGAGGGCACCATCCTTAGCGACGCCGCACCCCTGCTGATTTATTCGGATCCGCCGAAAGTGGCTTCCGGCGCTTCTAGTTAGTCATGTTATCTAGTTAGTCATGTTATTGTTTCATAATGGATTTTTTCAAGGTTGAATGCCGATAATTGCGCCCAATATGGCATGGGTAAGCTGTGCGTAGTGACTTTTATAAGGTAAAAAAACCATGACTGACCAGGCAAACCCCACTCCCGACACGACGCAAGCGCCGTTGCAGCCGTTGCAGATGCCGCTGTTGCCTTTGCGCGATGTGGTGGTATTTCCTCACATGGTGATACCGCTGTTTGTCGGGCGGCCCAAATCCATCAAGGCGCTTGAAGCGGCGATGGAATCCGGCAAGAGCATCATGCTGGTTGCCCAGCGCTCGGCTGCAAAAGACGAGCCGGGGCCTGAAGACCTGTACGCGATCGGCGCGATTGCGACCATTCTGCAAATGCTCAAACTGCCCGATGGCACGGTAAAAGTACTGGTCGAAGGCGGTCAGCGCGCGCGTATCGTCGAAGTAACCGATGTCAAAACGCATTTCATGACCAGCGTAACCCCCATTGCAACGATCGCGATTGCCGCCGAACCGGATCGCGAAATCGAAGCCATGCGCCGCACCATGGTGCAGCAATTCGATCAATACGTGAAGCTCAACAAAAAAATTCCGCCGGAGATTTTGACTTCCATCGCCGGTATTGATGACGCCAGCCGTCTGGCCGACCAGATCGCCGCGCACCTGCCATTGAAGCTTGAACAGAAGCAGGAAGTGCTGGAAATGTTCGATATCAAGAAACGGCTGGATCACCTGCTGAAAGTGGTCGATGGCGAACTCGACATACTGCAAGTCGAGAAACGCATTCGCGGTCGCGTCAAACGCCAGATGGAAAAAAGCCAGCGCGAGTATTACCTGAACGAACAGGTCAAAGCGATCCAGAAAGAGTTGGGCGAGGGCGAAGAGGGCGCGGATAACGATGAGATCGGCAAACGCATCAAGGCGTCGCGCATGCCCAAGGACGCGCGCAAAAAAGCCGACGCGGAACTGAAAAAACTCAAGCTGATGTCGCCGATGTCGGCCGAGGCTACGGTGGTGCGCAACTACATCGATGCACTCACGTCGTTGCCGTGGCGCAAGAAAAGCAAGATCAGCACGGACCTTTCCGCAGCCGAGAAAATCCTCGACGAGGATCACGATGGCCTCGAAAAGGTCAAAGAACGCATCATTGAATATCTCGCCGTGCAGCAGCGCGTGGACAAGGTGAAAGCGCCGATTCTGTGTCTGGTGGGCGCGCCCGGCGAGGGCAAGACTTCGCTCGGTCAATCGATTGCACGCGCGACCAATCGCAAATTCGTGCGCATGGCGCTGGGCGGGGTGCGAGACGAAGCGGAAATCCGCGGTCATCGGCGCACCTATATCGGCTCGATGCCCGGCAAGATTCTTCAGAACATGTCCAAGGTGGGGGTACGTAATCCTTTGTTTTTATTGGATGAAGTTGACAAGCTCGGGATGGATTTCCGCGGCGATCCGTCGAGCGCGCTGCTGGAGGTGCTGGACCCGGAACAGAACCATACTTTTGTCGATCACTATGTCGAGGTCGAATACGATTTGTCGGACGTGATGTTCGTGGCAACGGCCAATACGCTGAACATTCCGCCGGCGCTGCTGGATCGCATGGAAGTGATCCGTCTTTCGGGTTATACCGAGGATGAAAAAGTCAAAATTGCGCAAAATCATTTGCTGGCCAAGCTGATAAAGAACCACGGCTTGAAGGCTGAGGAAATCGCGGTTTCCGAAAGCGCGATTCGTGACATCGTGCGCTATTACACGCGCGAGGCGGGTGTGCGTGCGCTGGAACGCGAGTTATCTAAAATCTGCCGCAAGGTGGTTAAGGAATTAGTTACAGCCCCCAACAAAGGACGCAAGATCACCGTATCCGCGCGCAACCTCGATAAATATTGCGGGGTGCGCCGCTACAGCTACGGCATGGCGGAAAAGAAAAATCAGGTGGGCCAGGTCAACGGGCTGGCGTGGACGGAAGTCGGCGGCGAGTTGTTGTCCATCGAAGCCATCATGATGCCGGGTAAAGGCAAGATGACCACCACCGGCAAACTCGGCGAGGTGATGCAGGAATCCGTGCAAGCGGCGCTCTCGGTAGTGCGCAACCGCTCGCAACGCCTGGGCATCAACCCCGACTTTTATCAAAAGAGCGACATCCACATTCACCTGCCTGAAGGCGCGACGCCCAAGGACGGACCCAGTGCGGGTGTCGGCATCTGTGTGGCCATGGTGTCCATGCTGACGGGCATACCGGTGCGCGCTGACGTTGCCATGACGGGTGAGATCACGTTGCGCGGGGAAGTGCTGCCTATCGGCGGCTTGAAAGAAAAACTGCTGGCGGCGCATCGTGGCGGCATCAAGATGGTGCTGATCCCGGAAGAGAACGTGAAAGACCTGGTGGAAGTACCGGACAACATCAAGAACCGCCTCGACATCCATCCGATTAAATGGATAGACGCGGCGCTAGAGCTCGCTCTGGAGCGCAAGCCGGAACCGCTGCCGGATCAGCCCGCGCAAGCGGCGCCGGTTGCGCCTCCCGCAGTGGTCACCGAGGCGGTGAAACACTGACGCGTTAATCCGCCGCTAACTGTGCTTGGCTAAAAGGGTTGAAATACGCTAGAATTCGCGCCTTTGCGAAGTGCTGGGTGCTTAGCTCAGTTGGTAGAGCGTCGCCCTTACAAGGCGAATGTCGGCGGTTCGAACCCGTCAGCACCCACCAAGTAAGTCCAGCATTGCGTGGCCTTCGTGATCTGGTAATCAGGTAATCCGGTAATTTCGACAGTATCGCCGGTTCGTATAATACTGGAGTGGTAGTTCAGTTGGTTAGAATACCGGCCTGTCACGCCGGGGGTCGCGGGTTCGAGTCCCGTCCACTCCGCCAATTGTCAGAAAAGGGCGAACCTCGGTTCGCCCTTTTTGTTAAGTCCATCTGTTAAGCCTGCCGTAGAGGTTACTTGAGCCATGTTTGATTTCGTACACAAGCATAAGCGCGCGCTGCAATTGATTCTGGCGCTCGTCATCGTTCCGCCCTTCGCGTTTTTTGGCATCGACTCCTACGTGCGTGGCGGTGACGCCACGGCAACGATAGCCACGGTCAACGGTCAAGCGGTCGGCCAGCAGGAATTCAATATCGCGCTGCGCGAGCGTCAGGAGATGATGCAGAACATGGGCGGCGGAAAAATTGATCCTGCGCTGCTCGATAATCCGGAAATGCGCTTTAGCGTGGCGGAAGCGCTGGTAAACCAGCAATTGCTGTTGCAGCAGGCATCCAATTCGCGTCTGGTAGCGACGGATCAACAGTTACAGAGTCTGTTGGGCCAGGCGCCGGCCTTTCAGGAGAGCGGTAAATTTTCGATGGAACTCTATGATCAGTTCCTCAAGGTGCGCAGCAAGACCGCGGCGGATTTTGAACGCGAGTTGCGGCGTGACCTGGTGCTGCGGCAGGTGAGTGATGCGTACGGCGAATCCAACTTTCTGCCGCGCACCGTGGTGCAACAATTGTCCCGCCTGATGGAGACGCGGCGTGAAGCCAGCACGGTCACGCTGTTACCCGGTAACTTTGAAAGCAAGGTCAGCGTCGACGGCGAATCAGCGAAAAAATATTACGACAGCCGGCAGGACGAATTCCGCACGCCGGAACAGGTGCGCGTTGAATACGCGACACTATCCATCGATGCGCTGTTGCCGGCGACGGAAGTGGATGCCGAAGACGTCAAGAAAGCCTTTGACGATCAGGCCAAGCGCGTACAAGTGCAGGAAGCACGTCAGGCCAGCCACATCCTCCTCGCGCTGGATGCCAAGGCCTCCGCCGGCGAGAAGCAGAAAGTCAGGGCCAAGGCCGAAGAACTGCTAAAGCAGGTCACGGCCAAGCCGGCAGTGTTCGCGGAAATCGCCAAAGCCAATTCACAAGATCCCGGCTCGGCGGTGAACGGCGGCGATCTGGGATCCTTCAAGCGCGCCGACATGGTGAAGCCTTTTTCGGATGCGGCCTTTGGCATGAAAGTGGGCGATATCTCCGGCGTGGTGGAATCCGAGTTCGGCTTGCACATCATCAAGCTCACCGGCATTACCGAATCCAAGGCGCCGTCGTTTGACGCGATGCGCGGGCAAATCGAAACCGACCTCAAGCGGCAACGCGCCGGAAAAAAATTCGCGGAGATGGCGGAGCAATTCAACAACATGGTGTTTGAGCAGTCCGAAAGCCTCAAGTCTGCCGCCGCCTTCACAAAATCCACGGTGCAGCAGAGCGATTGGTTCGGGCGCAACAGCGCGGCGAGCGACCCTCGGCTGAACCATCCCAAATTGTTGCAGGCGATATTTTCGGACGACGTGTTGAAAAACAAACGTAACACCGAGGCCATTGAAGTCGCGCCAGGCACACTGGTGTCCGCGCGTTTGCTGGAGCGCAAGCCTTCGGTGGTGCGCCCGTTCGATCAGGTTCAGGTCGAAATCGTGACCAAGCTCATGCGCCAGCGCGCCTCGCAACTGGCGGCGCAGGAAGGCCGCGCCACGCTGGAAAAATTGCGCCAGGGCAAAGAGACGGAGCTGGCATGGGACGCCCCGCAGCTGATTAATTTTTCCAGCCAGGTTAAAGACTTGAATGATGATGTGCGCAAGCAGATCCTGCGCACCGACGTTTCAAAATTACCCGCCTACGCCGGCGTGGAAACGCCCGCCGGTTACACCCTGATACGCATTACGCGTACCGTTGATCCCGAAAAAATGGATGCGGAAAAAGAAAAGAATCTCGCGGCCGCGATGCAACAGGCGCAGGGTCAGGAACAAAATGCGGCGTTCCTCGCCAGCCTCAAGCAAAAGGCCGACGTTAAAATTCGTAAAGAAACATTGAGCGAGAAGAAGGAGAAGTAGCTGGGTAGAACCCTCCCTTGCGTAAGCAAGCGAGGGGCTGGTGGCGAGAGGGCCGTGTGATGGCGAGTATCGTTAAGCCGCGCCGCCCAGCCCGCCCACCACGGTATTGAATCCCGCATCCACGTAAGTAATTTCGCCGGTGATGCCGCTGGCAAGGTCCGACAGCAAAAATGCCGCGGCGTTGCCCACATCCTCGGTCGTTACATTGCGCCGCAACGGCGCATTCTCTTCCACGAATTTCAGAATTTTTCCGAAGCCGCCGATGCCCGCCGCCGCCAGCGTCTTGATCGGCCCGGCCGAGATGCCGTTGACTCTGATGCCCTTGGGCCCCAGGCCCTGCGCGAGATAACGCACGTTGGCTTCGAGGCTGGCCTTGGCCAGGCCCATCACGTTGTAGTTGGGCACCGAGCGCTGCGCACCCAGATAGGTCAGCGTCAGCACCGCCGACTTGCGGTTTTCCATCATCGGCAGCGCGCCCTTGGTGAGCGCTGCCAGACTGTAAGAACTGACGTCGTGCGCGACGCGGAAGCCTTCACGTGTCAGGCCTTCGAGCAGATCACCCTTCAACGCTTCACGCGGCGCAAAGGCGATGGAGTGAACCAGGCCGTCCAGCCCATCCCAGTGGCCGCGCAAGTCGTCAAACAAGCTGGCGATTTGCGCGTCGTCGGCTACGTCGCAAGGCAGTACCGGGGCCGTGCCGAAGTCCTTCGCGAGATCAATCACGCGATTTTTGATTTCCTCGCTCTGATAGGTGAACGCCAGTGACGCGCCCTCGCGGTGCGCGGCGCGTGCAATGCCGTAGGCTATCGAGCGGTTCGACAGCAGGCCGGTGATCAGAATTTTTTTGTCTTGTAACAGTGCCATGGGCGTTCCTTGGGTTTGCGGGAGATTATACCAAGTGGCTCCTGTGATCGTGGCTTCGGGCTGACGCACGGCAGACGTTTCGGATACACTGGCTCGCGATGACCAGCGCCGGAGTTTTCATTGCTATTTTGTTGACCGCAAGCCTGCTGGGTTGTGGTGAACGTGCATCGAATTCATCCGCACCACCAGCCGCCGGCGACACGGCCGGCAAAGCGCTGCGGCTCACGTTTTCAACGGCGGAAACCGGCTTTGATCCGGTGAAAGTTTCGGACTACTACTCCGGGCTGGTGATTTCCGCGATCTTCGATCCCTTGCTCACCTACGACTATCTCGCGCGCCCCGCGAAGGTGGCGCCCAATGTTGCGACAGCGTTGCCGCGCATCACCGATGACGGCAAGACGTACACGCTGACGATACGACCGGGCATCTATTTCACGCCCGACCCGGCGTTCAAAGGCCTCCCGCAAAATATGCGCGAGCTGACCGCAGCCGACTATGTGTATTCGATCAAGCGCTTTCTCGATCCGAAGAACCGCTCGCCCTATGCATTTTTGTTTGAGGGCAAAATCGTTGGCCTCGACAAACTCGCCGCCGAGGCTAAAAAATCAGGACGCTTTGACTACGATGCCGCCGTCCCCGGCCTTGAAACGCCGGATCGTTATACGCTGTGCATCCGTTTGACGGAAACCGATTTTAATTTTTCGCACGTGCTGGCATTCGGCTTGGTGGGCGCGGTGGCGCGCGAGGCGATAGCCGCCTACGGCGACGATACCAATGCGCATCCCGTCGGCACAGGACCGTATTTGCTGAAGCGCTACGTGCGCTCATCAAAAATCGTGCTTGAAAAAAACCCGGGCTTTCGCGAATTGCTGTGGCATGCCGAGCCTGGCAGTGATGCGGCGGATCAACAAATCGCGGCGCGCATGAAAGGCAAAAAACTGCCGCAAATTGACAGAGTTGAAATCAGCGTGATGGACGAAGCGCAGAGCCGCTGGCTGGCGTTTCAGCGGCGCGAGACGGATATTGAATATCAACTGGAAGAACTCGCGCCCAAGTTCATGAGCCTGGAGGGCCGGCTAAAACCGGAATACGCGAGCCAGGGCATACGCATGGATCGCAGTGTCGATGCCGAAATCATTTATCTCTTTTTTAATACGCAGGAAAAAATCGGCAACGAACTCAATCCGCTCGGTGGTTTCAGCCGTGAAAAAATAGCGTTGCGGCGCGCGATTGCGATGGCCTATAACGTTGACGATCAAATCAAGATTATTCGTAAGGGCCAGGCGATACGCGCGCACTATCCGATTCCGCCGGGTGTGGCGGGGCACGAGCCGCTCTATCGCAGCGGCATTGCGTACGATCCGCGACTCGCCAATGCTTTGCTCGATAAATTCGGCTACCGCCGTGGTGCTGATGGCTACCGTCGGCAGCCAGATGGCAACTTATTGATTATTAAGTATTATTCTACACCAACCGAACGCGACCGCCAGTTCGATGAATTGATGAAACGCTCACTAGACAGCATCGGCGTGCGGATGGAAATCCGCAAGGATCGCTTTGCCGAGTTGATCAAGCTGGCCGATCAGTGCCGCTTGATGATGAAGCATTCGGCGTGGATTGCCGACTATCCCGACGGCGACAATTTCATGCAATTGCTCTACGGCCCGAACGCCGGGCAGACCAACTCCGCGTGTTACCGTTCGCCGGAGTACGACAAACGCTATGAAAAATCGCGGCGCATGCCCGATGGCCCGCAACGCAATCAATTGTACCGCGAGATGACGCGGCAAATGGAAGCCGACACCGCGTGGTTGTTGACCGATAGCCGCTATCGCAACATGTTGCTGCATTCCTATGTGGCGGGTTACAAAAAATCGGCAGTTAACATGAGTGAGTGGATGTACATGGATCTGGAGCCGCGTCCATGATGGCCTACATCATCCGCCGCGTGTTGCAGTTCGTGCCGACGCTGTTAGGTGTGGTGCTGCTGGTATTCATTCTGTTCAACTGGATCGGTGGCGATCCCGCCTATATGCTGGCGGGCAAGATGTCGAACCCGGAGCAAATCGCCAACATCCGTAAACAGTTGGGCGTCGATCAGCCGTTTTATGTGCAGTTGTGGATTTTCATCACACAAATTGTCACCGGTGATTTTGGCGCGAGCTGGGCCACCAACGAAAAAGTTTCGACGATATTCGCCACGCGCTTGGGGCCGTCGCTGACGGTGCTTGTGCCCATGCTGATCGTCGGCACTTTGTTGTCGATGGCGATGGCGCTGCTGGTGGCGTACTGGCGCGGCTCGTTGACCGACCGCGCGATTATGATCGGCTGCACCGTCGGACAGTCGATCAGCATTCTCGTCTATATTATTGTTTTTCAGTATGTTTTTGCCTATCAACTCGGGTGGTTCCCGGTGCAGGGCTGGGGGCAGGATTTCGTCACCAATCTGATCAAGTTCAGTGCGCTGCCGATCCTGGTCGGCGTGGCGGTTTCGCTGGCGCCGGATACACGCCTGTATCGAACGTTTTTTCTCGATGAAATTCATCAGGATTATGTGCGCACGGCGCGCGCCAAAGGCATGAGCGAATCCCGCGTGATGGGCGTGCATGTGCTGCGCAATGCCGCGATACCCATCGTCACCAACGTGATGATTCAACTGCCGGCGCTGCTGGCGGGCGCGTTTCTGATCGAGCGCTTCTTTTCGATACCCGGCATCGGTCGCGAAGTGCTGCTGGCGGTGGAACGCAGCGATTTTCCGGTGATCAAGGCAGTGACGGTTTATGTGGCGATGGCGACGCTTGTTTTTAACCTGCTGACGGATATTTTGTACAAGGCCGTCGATCCGCGGGTGCAACTCAAATGAGCGTGACGGGGACGATTGCACAGGATGCTTCGCCGGGCTTGTGGGCGCTGGCGTGGCGGCGCTTGCGCCGTGATGGAGTGGGCATGGTGTCGCTGGCGGTTGTGTGCGCTTATATGGTGATTGTGGTTGCAGCCGCCGTGGGTTTGATTGCCGCGGATTGGTCGCGCGAGGCAGGCGTGAATTACGCGCCGCCCGCTTTTGTGGGTGCGGATGCGCCGGCGGCTGAGGTGGCGGCACAGCAATCACCCACAACCGCTCTGCCCAATGAGCCGGGTATCATCGATCCGCTGGCGGACGTGCTCAGCGAACTGCGCCAAGGATTGGCGGCAGCACCCGCCGTAGCAGTCAGAGCGGGCACCTTGCCGATGGGCGGCGACAAATGGGGCCGCGACGTGCTCAAGAAAGCGGTCAAGGGCACGGAGACGTCGCTGGTGGTGGGATTGGTGGCCGCGCTGCTGGCCGTGTTTATAGGCACGGTTGCAGGGGCGTATGCGGGCTACTACGGCGGCCGCATGGATGATTTTCTGAATTGGGTTTACAGCGTTTTCACTTCTATTCCTTATCTGCTGCTGGTGCTGGCGATAGCGGCGGTGCTGAATCAAAAAGGCACGCTGACGGTGATACTGATTCTGGGCCTGACCGGGTGGACCGGCATTTTCCGGTTGGTGCGCGCCGAATACATCAGGCATCGCACGCGCGAATACGTGCTGGCGGCAGATGCCATCGGCGCCTCCAACGTGCGGCGCATGTTCGCGCATATATTTCCGAATGTGAGCCACGTGGTGCTGGTGCAGTTGTCGCTGCATGTGGTGTTGTTCATCAAGTCGGAAGTGATATTGAGTTTTCTCGGCTTTGGCGTGGGCGTCGATACGGTGTCGTGGGGCAGCATGTTGAACGAATCGCAATCGGAATTGATCCTCGGCAAATGGTGGCAGCTTGCGGCGGCAACCACGGCGATGGCGGTGCTGGTCACGGCGTTCAGTTTGTTCACCGATGCTTTGCGCGATGCGCTGGATCCGAGGTTGAAATGAGACCAAGGCGGAAAGAAGATAGCTCAGCTCTTCCCAAAGGATGCTAATGCGCATACCATGCGCACTTGGAGGTGTCCTGTGAAAGCAATGCACGGTAACCCAGCGCGTAAACGTGCTGTAAATCTTACGCTGAATGAAGCCTTAGTGTCTCAAGCTAAACAGGTGACCAATAATCTTTCCGGTGTGGTCGAGCAGCTATTGGCCGATTATGTGCGCAGGCAATACGCCATGCGGCAAGAGAAGTTACAAACCGCCGAAAGAACCGCGAAGGGGTGGAACGCATTTAACGAGCATTTTGCTTCGTTTGCCGATGAGCACTCTACGCTGTAATGGCGCAGTTCGACGTACATAAGAACGGCGGCAAGCAACGTGAAGCGATTCCCTTTGTGGTCGTAGTTCAGTCATCGCTATTCGACACCTACCGCCGCCGCGTTGTTGTACCCCTGGTGAGGCGCAGAACTTTGGATCGTTCTGCCGCATTCCTCGACACGCCACTCAATCCCGTGTTCACGATTAAAGGCATAACGGTTGTGCTGCATCCGCTGGAGATGGTCTCAATCGCTTTGGATCAGTTAGGCGAAAAAGTATCCACACTTGCGTCAGAAGGCGAGCGGATCGTTGCTGCTATCGATGAGTTGCTTACACGCGCTTGGACATAGCGGAATCACTACTCAGCGTGTGCAACCTGAAAGTCGATTTCAGGCTGGATGACGGCGCGGTTTTGCACGCGGTGAAAGGTGTGAGTTTTGATGTGCCGGCCAACCGCACCGTGGCGCTGGTGGGCGAATCTGGCAGCGGTAAATCGGTCACTGCGCTGGCGATACTGAAATTGCTGCCTGCTGCGAATGCCACGGTGCTGGCAGGCAGCACCATTACCTATCGCAGTCGCAATTTATTGACGCTTACGCCGCGCGAACTCACGGCGCTGCGTGGCGCGGAAATCTCCATGGTGTTTCAGGAGCCGATGAGTTCGCTGAATCCGGTGTTCAGCATCGGCTTTCAGTTGGCTGAGGTGCTGAAAAAACATTTGGGACTCAGCGGCAAACGCGCGCGCGAGCGGGCAATAGCGCTGCTGCACGAGGTCGGCATAGCCGATCCGCAAACGCGCGTCGATGCCTACCCGCATCAACTGTCCGGCGGGCAGCAGCAGCGCGTGATGATCGCGATGGCGATTGCCTGCGAACCGCGGCTGTTGATCGCCGACGAGCCGACGACGGCGCTGGATGTTACTGTTCAAAAACACATATTGACGTTGCTTGCGGAGTTGCGGCAACGCCGCCAGATGGCGATGCTGTTTATCACCCACGATCTGGGGCTGGTGGCGGAAGTGGCCGATCATGTGGTGGTGATGCGCGACGGTGAAATTCGTGAGCAGGGTGAGGTGCAGCAGATTTTTACCGCAGCGAAAGATGGCTACACCAAAGCGCTGCTGGCGTGCCGTCCGCCGCTGGATCGGCGTCCGCAACGTTTGCCGGTGGTGGAGGATTTTCTGAGTGAAGCGCCGGCAGCTATCAACGCTGCCGAGCGGCCGCGCGGCTTACAGGGCGGCGAAGAAATTATTCTTGAAGTCAACGGACTTTCAAAAAGTTTTTATTTCCGCGAAGGCCTGTTGCGCAGGCGCGAATTCAAGGCGCTTAAGCAGGCGTCGTTCAAGCTGGCCAAAGGCAAAACCCTGGGTGTGGTGGGCGAATCGGGGTCGGGCAAAACCACCATGGCGTTGACACTGATGCGCCTGACGCCGGCGTCGGGCGGCAGCGCATTTTTCGATGGCCGCGATTTGCTGGCGCTAACGCCCGCAGCGGCCATGCCCTATAAACGGCGCATACAGATCGTGTTTCAAAACCCTTATGCCTCGCTAAATCCGCGCTTTACCGCCGGCCAATTACTGATGGAGCCGATGCAAATACACGCCATCGGCGCTGATGAACCGGCGCGCGTAGCACTGGCGCTGGAACTGATGCGCAAAACAGGGCTGCCGGAAGCGGCGTTCTTCAAGTATCCTCACGAGTTCTCGGGCGGACAACGCCAGCGCATCGCGATTGCGCGGTGTTTGACGATGAAGCCTGATGTTTTGATTTGCGATGAAGCAGTGTCTGCACTCGATCTGTCAGTGCAGGCGCAATTGCTGAATCTGTTGCAGGACTTGCAGGACGAGTTCGGCATGAGCTACGTTTTTATTTCGCATGATTTGGCGGTAGTCAAATACATGTCCGATGAGGTAATGGTGATGAAGGATGGTGAAATTGTCGAAATGAATGACGCTGATGCGATTTACGCCAATCCACAAAATAGGTATACAAAACAATTATTTATGGCAATTCCGCGCATCGATGCCGCGACCAAAGGGCAAGCGGCATTATGATGCGCGCGCTGGCCCTGTGTGCGATAGCCGTAGCAAGCCTGCAGGCGGCAGACGTACGCCCGGCAAGCGCGGGCCACGCCTACGCGCAGTTCGGCGATATCAAATATGCGGCGGGGTTTGCGCATTTTGAGTGGGTGAATCCGAAAGCGCCCAAGCGCGGGGATATCGATCTGGTTGCGCCTACGCGCAGCACCAACTTTGACAAATATAATCCGTTTACGCTCAAGGGAACCGCACCGCCGGCATTGACCAGTCTGGTATTTGAAACCCTGCTTACCGGTACCCTGGATGAACCCACCACTGCTTATGGTTTGCTGGCGGAAGACATCGAGGTGGCCGCGGACAAATTGTCGGTCACGTTTCGCCTTAACCCCAATGCCAGGTTTCACGACGGCACGCCGGTGACGGCGGCCGATGTGAAGCACAGCTTTGACACCTTGATCAGCAAACAGGCCGCGCCGCAGTACCGTGTGGTGTTCGGCGACGTCAAACAGGCGCTTGTGGTCGCGCCAAACACCATCCGTTTCGAATTCGCAAATACGAGTGCCGAGCTGCCTTTGCTGGCGGGCTCAATTCCAGTATTCAGCCGCGTGTGGGGCGCCGGCAAGGCGTTTGACACGGTGATTATGGATATGCCGATTGCCAGCGGGCCGTACAAGATCGGCCGCATGAACTTTGGCCGCGATATTACCTACCAGCGCGATCCCAATTATTGGGGGCGGGAATTGAACGTGCGGCGCGGGGTGTTCAATTTCGACCGCATCACTTTCAAGATTTATAAGGACAGCACCGCGCAAACGGAGGCTTTCAAGGCCGGCGAGTTCGACTATATCCAGGTATTTTCGGCGCGTGACTGGGCGCGCGTTTATACCGGCAAAAAATTCGAAAAGGGCGAGCTGATCCGTGCCGATCTCAAGGCGAAGAACGCCGGAGATTTTCAGGGTTTCCTGATCAATACCAGGCGGGAAAAATTCAAGGATCCGCGAGTACGCGAAGCGCTGGGCCTCGCCTTCGATTTCGAATGGATGAACCGGCAGTTTTTCTATAACTCTTACACCCGCGTCAGAGGTTTTTTTAATGCAAGTGATTTTGAGGCGAAGGGACTGCCTGGAGCGGATGAACTCGCTATTCTGGAACCCCTGCGCGGAAAATTGGCGGCGAATATCTTTACCGAGCCGGCGCCACAGCCGCCTTCCACCAGCCCTCCCGGCAGTTTGAGAAGTAATCTGATCAAGGCCAAACGATTGTTGACTGAAGCAGGTTGGAATTACCGCGACGGCGCCCTGCGCAATGCCAAAGGGGAGGCTTTTACGGTCGAGTATCTGGATGGCGGCGGCGGTGAGCGTATCTTTCCCCCTTATGTCCAGGCATTCGCCAAGCTGGGGATAGAGGCACGCTACCGGCGGGCAGATTTTGCGCTGATTCAGAAACGGTGGGATGTGTTCGATTTCGATCTGACTACCATCCGACTACGCGGTTCGGAGTCGCCCGGCAGCGAGCTTGTGGATCGTTTCGGCTCCAAATCTGCAGACACGCAAGGCTCGTCCAATTTAATCGGTGTGCGCGACGAAAATGTCGATGCGTTGCTAAGTCTCGCCGTGTCGGCGACCACGCGGCCGGAACTTGTAGCCCGTCTGCGCGCAGTGGACCGGGTATTGCGGCATGGCCATTATGTCGTGCCGCAGTATTTTGCGAGCACATTTCGCGTCGCTTACCGCGCCGGAAAGTTTGAGCATCCGGCAGTGTCGCCGCAGTATTACCAGCCCGAGGATTGGGTGCTGATGACGTGGTGGAGAAAGAAATAGCTTATGTGGCCTTATATACTCAAACGGCTGTTGCTGATGATTCCGACGTTGTTTGGAATCATTCTGATCACGTTCGCCATTGTGCAATTTGTGCCGGGCGGTCCGGTCGAGCAAATGGTGGCACAGCTCCAGGGCCGGAATGCCGGCGGGGAAGTCGGTGCGGCGCCCGCCGAGGGCGGGTACCGCGGGCGTCAGGGTGTGGATGCCGCAAGGGTCGTGGAAATCAAGAAGCTTTATGGATTCGACAAACCCGCGCATGAGCGCTTTTTTCAAATGGCGGGCCAGTTCATCCGTTTCGATCTGGGCAAGAGTTTCTACCATAACAAGGATGTGTGGCAGTTGATCAAGGAAAAGCTGCCGGTATCCATCAGCCTGGGGTTGTGGACATTTTTACTCGTCTATCTTATTTCCATCCCGCTGGGTATCGCTAAAGCAGTACGCTCCGGCACGCCATTCGATACGGCCACTACCTTTGTTGTACTACTTGGATATGCGATTCCCAGCTTCGTACTGGGCGTCATTTTCCTGGTGTATTTTGCCGGGGGGACATTCGTGCAGTGGTTTCCTCTGCGCAATATAGTGTCTACCAACTGGGATGAGCTGGGGTTTTTCGCCAGGATTGCCGATTACTTCTGGCATATCACGCTGCCGGTCACGGCGATGGTGTTAGGCGGCTTTGCGGTCACTACCATCCTCACCAAGAATTCCGTGCTCGAAGAGATACGCAAGCAATATGTGCTGACCGCGCGCGCAAAGGGCGTCTCCGAGCGGAATGTGCTGTGGCGGCATGTATTCCGCAACGCAATGATTCCCATCATGACCGGGTTTCCAGCGGCCTTTGTGGGGATATTTTTCGGCAGTTCGTTGTTGATTGAGACCCTGTTTTCTCTTGATGGACTGGGCTTGCTATCGTACGAATCGGTGATCCGGCGTGATTATCCGGTGGTATTGGGAAGCCTGTTTTTATTTACCGTCATCGGGCTGCTGACAACTTTGCTGCGCGATTTAAGCTATGTGCTGGTCGATCCGCGCGTGAAGTTTGATTAAGTCATGGCGCCGTCAATCGCAAGTTCCTCTTCGCCCGCGCGCCGCGCATGGCGGCGTTTTCGCAACAACCGGCTGGGTTATGTGAGCCTGATCCTGTTCGCCTGCCTTTTTGGCGTCAGCCTGTTTGCCGAGTTTCTCAGCAACGACAAACCCCTCATCGCGCGCTACAACGGCCAATGGTATTTCCCGGTACTGCAGACGCTGCCGGAAACCACTTTCGGCGGGGATTTCCCGACCCCAACGGATTATCTCGATCCCAAAATTCGCGAAAATCTATCGAAGCCCGGCAACTTCGCGGTATATCCCCCGAACGCCTATCACTACAATACGATTAATTACTTCGCGAAGTATCCCAATCCTTCCCGGCCCGACAGCGCCAATATACTCGGCACCGACGACAAGGGACGCGATCTGCTTGCACGATTGCTGTACGGTTTTCGCATCTCGGTGGTGTTTGCAATGCTGGTTACCGTAATGTGCGTGATGTTCGGTGTCTTGTACGGCGCGATCCAGGGTTATTTTGCCGGCTGGACCGATATCGCGATGGAGCGTGTCCATGAGATCTGGGGCTCGATGCCGACGCTCTACATGCTGATCATATTTTCGGCTTTGTTCTCGCCCAGTTTTTGGTTGTTGGTTATGTTGCTTTCCATATTCGGTTGGCTCGGAATCGCGAGTTACGTGCGTGCCGAGTTCTTGAAAAACAGAACACTCGATTACGTTCGCGCGGCGAAAGCGCTAGGGCAAAGCAACCAGGTAATCATGCGCCGGCACATACTACCCAATAGTCTGACGCCGGTGGTGACACTGATTCCCTTTGAGATGGCCGGCGCCATCGGCGCGCTGACCAGTCTGGATTTTCTCGGTCTGGGCGTACCGACCGGTACTCCCAGCCTCGGCGAGCTGCTGAATCAGGGCAAGGAAAATCTCGACGCGTGGTGGATATCCCTCACCACCTTCGGCGTGCTGGTTGTAATGTTGCTACTGCTCGTGCTAATCGGCGACGCTTTACGCGACGCACTGGATCCGCGCAAGGTGCTGGAAGGCGACCGGGATTGAAACCGAGATGAGCCTGCTCGAAGTACGCGACCTTAGCATCGAATTCGGCAAACGCCGCGTAGTGGATCGCGTGTCGTTTACACTCGACGCCGGAGAGAAGCTGGCGCTGGTCGGTGAGTCAGGTTCCGGAAAAACCGTTACCGCGTTGTCGCTGATGCGGCTGGTTGATAGCGCGCGTTTGAGCGGCGAGATTATTTTTGACGGTAAAAATGTAATGCAAATGCCCGCCACGGCGCTGCAGGGTTTGCGTGGGCGCGACATCGCGGTTATTTTTCAGGAGCCGATGACGGCGCTGAATCCCATCTCCACGGTGGGCCGGCAAATCGCCGAGTCGCTGCAATTGCATATGGGCCTGAGCGGCGCCGGGGCGTACGCGGGCGCGGTGGCCGCACTCGCCCGCGTGGGCATCACCGAACCGGAGGTGCGGGCGCGCAGCTATCCGCATCAACTTTCCGGCGGGCAGCGCCAGCGCGCGGTGATTGCGATGGCGCTGGCGTGTAACCCGCGTTTATTGATTGCGGATGAGCCGACCACCGCGCTGGATGTTTCGATACGACTGCAAATACTCGATTTAATTGATAAATTGCGCACAGAATCAGGTATGGCGCTGTTGCTGATTACGCATGACTTGAATCTGGTACGGCGCTATTCCGACCGGGTAGCGGTGATGGAGCGCGGCGTCATTGTGGAGCAAGGGCGCACGGACGAAGTGACACAACGCCCGCAACATGCCTACACGCAAAAGCTGCTCGATAGCCGCCCGCAGCGCGCGCTGTCGCCGCCGGGTGAAGGTTGCGTGGTTTCGGCCAGACACGTGCAGGTGGATTACCCGACGCGGCTATCGGGATTCAAGGGGTGGTTCAGACACGGCAAATTCACCGCGGTGCGCGCGGTTGATTTTGAACTTGCGCCCGGCGAGACGCTGGGCGTCATCGGCGAATCCGGCTCCGGCAAAACCACGCTGGCGCTGGCGGTGTTGAATCTGGTGGCGGCACAAGGCGATATACATATCGGCGGCGCGCCCTGGCTGGGTGCGGATGCCGGCGCTCGTCGCGCGCTGCGACGCAAAATACAAGTGGTATTTCAAGACCCGCTGTCGTCCTTGTCGCCGCGATTGACGGTGGAAGTCATCATCGGCGAAGGCCTCGAAATCCATGAGCCTGACTTAAACGACGTGCAGCGCCGAGAAAGGGTGATACAGGCGCTGCAGGACGTGGGTCTAAGCGAGAATGGCGAGATCGAGCCGCTGCTTCAGCGTTACCCGCATGAATTTTCCGGCGGGCAACGCCAGCGCATCGCGATTGCACGTGCGCTGATCGTCAAGCCGCAAGTGGTGGTGCTGGATGAGCCGACCAGCGCGCTCGATGTGACGATCCAGAAGCAGGTGCTGGAACTGTTAGGTGAGCTGCAGCGCAAGTACGGCCTGAGCTACATCCTGGTGACGCACGACATCGATGTGGTGCGCGCCATGGCGCATCGCATTCTGGTGATGAAAGACAGCGCGGTTATTGAAAGCGGCACTATCGACGAGGTGTTCAACAACACGCAGTCGGAGTACACGCGCACGCTGATGCAGGCGAGTTTGGGGTGATGGGTATTGATCTATAGGCAGCACTTGGATCGAAGGAACAAAAAAACGGGGCGCATTAGCGCCCCGTTTATTTCCAATGTCGAATCGATGAACTACCGATTGCGAATCTTCACCACGGGCTTGATGTAAGCCACAGTACGCGCGCTGGGCTTCGCCATGACTACGGGACGGCGCTGTACCGGCATGCGTGCATTGACGCGCTGCGCCGGTATGGCCATGACGACCGTGCGGCGCACGCCGCCGCGCACAACCACGACCCTGCGCGTGACGTTACGGTTGTAAACCGGACGTGTAGCGGCTGCAATCAGCGTGGTGGCCATGGGGATATCCGCCAGCACCGGTTGCAAATCGTTACGGTTGGGCACCATCAGGGTTTGCCCGGTGGCGATGCGGCGGCGACCGCCGATGCCGTTCAGGTTGTTCAACTCGCCGACCGACAGACCATACAGGGCGGCAATGGTTTCCGGACGTTCGCCGGCACGCACGCTGTGGGTTTTCATCGACACCAGCGGCTTGTCGGAATACTGATCCATATTGGCCATGAACAGCGGCACTTTGTGCTTGGGCAGGACTATAGTCTCGGCGCTGTCGGAATTAATTACCGGTTTGTTGTGCGCCGGATTGAGAAATTTGAATTCGTCCAGCGTCATGCCGGCAAAACGAGCAGCCAACGTGACATCAATGTGGCGGCGCACCGTGACCACTTCAAAAAACGGTTCGTTGGCCACGTGCGCGAGTGTCAGGCCAAAGCGCGCCGGATTGGCGATGATGTTTTTTACCGCAATCAGTTTGGGTATGTAGTTGCGCGTCTCGGCGGGCATGGCGGCGGCAAGGCTTTGGTAATCGGTGGGCAGCCCTTTGGCTTGATTGCGTTCAATCGCGCGTTGCACTGCGCCTTCACCCCAGTTGTAGGCGGCGAGCGCGAGTTCCCAGTCATTGAACATGCGATACAGCGTTTGCAGATAATCCAGCGCCGCGCCGGTGGCGGCTATTACATCGCGACGGCCGTCGTACCACGAGTTTTGCTTGAGGCCGTAGATTTTGCCGGTGGACGGAATGAACTGCCAGATACCGGATGCGTGGGCACTGGAATAGGCGACCGGATTGTAGGCCGACTCGATCATCGGCAGCAGCGCGATTTCAAGCGGCATGCCGCGGCGCTCGACTTCGTTGGCGATGTGATACAGAAAGTGGCCGCTGTTGTCGATCATGCGCGCGAAGTAATCCGGGCGGCTTGAATAGTAAGTTTCCCAATCCTTGACCAGTGAACTTTGCGTGGGCGCCATCTGGAAGCCGTCGCGCACACGTTGCCACACATCGATTGGGGCTTTGGCGGCGGCCAGTGGTGATGAGGGGGAAGCGGGGGGCGCCGCAGCACGCGGCGGGACGGCAGAACGGCGCGGTGCGGTGGCACGCCGGGCGGGTTCAGGGGTGACTTGCTGTTCGGCAGGCATCATGGCCTGCGGCAACAAGGTAGGTTCCGACGGAATGGGCGCGAGACTGTTGTCAATGACGGGCGTCGGCCAATCGACAGCGGTAGAAGCTTCTCCTGCCACATAAGTGCCTGACATTTGAGCGCAACCGGCATTGATCATAGCGAGAACTAACAACAACTCTGTCTTGCGCACAGGTCGTATCATCGGTGTACTCCATTCAGGTTAGCTGCTGCATAGTAGCCCGGCATTGCTGTGGCGTCAAGAAAATAACCCTTTTAAAAACAGCAACTTGGGATACCGACCTCATGCTTCGGTGCAATTCGCGTAACACGGCTGAAAAACTCAGAAATTATTCTTCCAAGCGCGTAGGGCGGCGAGCACGCTGACCGGATCGGTTAATGCTTTTCCGGCGTGCCCGCTGGCGCTGGCAATCACCTCTGCCTGCGTGCAGCGCACGAACGGATTGGCGGCGCGCTCCAGTCCGATGGTCGACGGCACCGTAGGCAAATCCTTTTGCCGCTGGGCCTGCGCGCGGGTTTCCCATTCCACCACGGCACGGTTAGCCCGCTCGGCGGCTTTGGCGAAACGCAGATTGGCGAGCGTGTATTCGTGCGCGCAGTAGACCCGCGTGGCGTCCGGCAGGCGCATGAATTTCGATAGCGAATCATGCATTTGCGCGGGCGTGCCCTCGAACAGCCGGCCGCAGCCGGCGGCGAATAGCGTGTCGCCGCAGAACAGCAGGCCGTCACCGTGATAGGCGATGTGGCTGCGGGTGTGGCCAGGCACCTCCAGCACCGTGAGCTTGACGCCGAAATGTGGCAGCGTGATGGATTCGCCCTCGGCCAGCCGCTGCGTCGCTTCTGGCACGCGCGGGTCGTGTGGGCCATACACCGGCAGATTGCGCCCCGCGATAAGCCGCGCCACGCCGCCGATATGGTCGGCATGATGGTGGGTGATCACAATGGCAAGCAAATCGAGTTTTTCGGCAGCCAGATAGTCAAGCACCGGCTGCGCGTCGCCGGGATCGACCACAACGGCGTAGCGCGCGTCGCGCAGGGTCCAGATATAGTTGTCGTTGAAGGCGCGCAGCGGGACTACTTCATACGGATTCATGATTACTCCTTCGGGCGACGTGGGGTGAAGTTGGGGAGTGTGACCCACGATTGTTAAGGGGGGCGCCGCTTGTGGCGCGTCCCGCTTGAACGCGAGGTTAAACTGGACGATGGCTCTACAAGGCGGCCAGACACGAACTTGTGAAGGACGCTGGCAATTAAAGTTAAGAGTCATGGGGTTTTGTTTTAAAAAAGCGTGATCGAGTGAACGGGTGGCCCCTTTCGCGACTGCAGCTTTCGCAACCTCAACGCTGCCCGCCAACATGCCAACCTGCTCCCCTTCCTGCCCCTACATCGTCAAATCAACTTTCCTCCCACGATTTATCCTACCCCGAGCGGCGGTTACATTTTTGCCCCGGAAATCGCGATGAGGTGTCGATACCGCTCAACCTCTGACGAGATCCGCCACCGATTGAACCGGCAGTATTGAACTAACGGCCAGTACGAAGCAGGCAGTGTCGATGCGGCCGATCGCTGTGAAGTCTCTTATTGGATTATAGGATAGATTCTTATCCCATTGTTCTACGTCATTTCCTCTTGCATGTCACCAATTATGCCTTGATCGTGCAGCCGGCGGATTTCGGGAGGTGAAAGACCGATGAGCTCTTTAAGCACGCTCGCCGTGTTTGATCCGAGAATGGGTGCGGCGCTCGGCGGCAGGGTCGCGCTGCTGTTGAAAGCCAGCGGCCCGCGCGCCGATAGTATGCGCCCAAGGCCGGGTTGCCGAATCTCGCCGAACAGCGGATTGGCAATCGAGCAGCGCGGGTCTTCCTTTACCAGTTGCGTGAAGTCTTGATAGGCGCCCCACAGTACAGCGGATCGCTCGAAGGCAGTCTTGATCTGCGCTAGAGTGCGGGCGGCGAACCACGGCTCCAGCACCGCAGCGATGACATGCCGCGCCGCGAAACGCCCGCCTTCGCTTGAGAGATCGACATCCATCAGCGGCCCTATCATTTCAAAACGCGGCGTAAGCCCGGTCGCCTTTCCGATCGCCTGCCACTGCCGGTCTGATATGGCAACCAGCATGACCTCTCTCTTGTCGGCCGTGGTGAAGTTACGGCCGAACGCGCCGTATAGATCGTTGCCCATGGGTTCACGCGAGCTGCCGTTAATCTGGACGTCGGCGATGTAACCCAGATTCGCCACCGTTGCCAGCATCACGTCCGAGAGCGCCAGCACAACTTCCTGACCTGTGCCCTCAAGCCGGCGAACGCGCTCTGCCGCAAGCAATCCGGCGGCAAGGTAAATTCCGGCGCAAACATCCCATGCCGGCAAGACGTGGTTCACCGGGTCTTTATTCGGGCCTGTAGCAATCGGAAATCCGCTCGCACAATTGATGGTGTAATCCATCGCGGCGGAGCCGTCAAAATTGCCGATCAGCCGCATCATAATGAGGTCGGCTCGTTGTTGCGATAGCGCCTCGTAACTCATCCACCCCTTCGCAGGCAAATTCGTAAGGACAATGCCCGCGTTCGGACCCGGGGCGCACATAATGGCGCGAGCCAAATCCTGGCCTTCGGGCGTATCCAGTGCCAGCGTCACCGATTTCTTGCCCTTATTCAGGCTCGCCCAATAGATGCTGTTGCCGTTGGGCGCCAGCGGCCAGCGCTTGTAATCGATGTTCCCGCCAAGCGGATCGATGCGGATGACCTCGGCGCCGAGTTGTGCGAGCGTCATGGCGCCGAGGGGTGCTGCGATAAACGCAGAGACCTCGACGATACGCATCCCTGCCAGAGGTGCCGCCCTATCCATGCAAACGGTCTCGGTTCATGTCTAGTCGTGCTCGTTGAAATACTTGTCGCTGGCCTTAAGCGCGGCATCCAGGCCCGAATGCTTAACTTCGCGCAGGAAATTGAATTCGCCCGAGCGGAAATGTAAGTTACTCGCCCAGCCGCCAATAGCCGTAGCCGTTGCAAAACCGGTATTAATTTGCATCTTGGCAAGCGAGGCAAACACCACATGCTTCTCCGTAACGATGCCGTCTCGCATGACTTGGGTGCAGAAAGTTGCCGTCTTCTGCACCGTATCGTCAAGGTCAGCCTCGCTCACCACGTCATCGATCAAACCATACGCCAGTGCATCACGCGCCGGCCACTCGGAACCCAGATACATCAGCTCCTTCGCACGCTTTAGCCCCACTGCCGCAATCAGCATGGAAATATCGCCGTCGACGCCTACGTGACGCCACCTGGGGTTGGCGAACCGGGCGCTTTCCGCAGCGAATACCAAATCGCAGTAAAGCGCAAGATAAAGACCCACTTCGTGGCATAGCCCCTTGGCGGCGAGTATCGTTATCTTCGGACAATGCAGCAGGCGTCCGTAGAGACCGTTCGGCCCCCACCATAGCCCGTCCAGTGCCAGCAGGCGCGCCCGCTGGCTCGGTACTTTGCGGCTGGCGCCACCGGGCGCCGTCGTATAAATCTTTTCAACCTCGGCCGGATCAAAGCCGCGAGTGAGATTCGCACCCGCCGCGGAAATAATTATCACCTTGATCGCATCATCGCTTTCAAGCTCGGATAAGGCAGCGCGAAACGCACCGACCATCGCCATCGAGAACGCGTTCGTCTGCTCTGGGCGCCGAATAACGATGCGGCCAATATGGGACTCGGCGTTGCGCTCGCACAGAATATGGCTGCTCATTGCGCCGCCTTGGACGACGCCATCTCATCCCAGTATCGCTGCAAACTTACCGCGTAGAAGCCCGCCATATCGAATTCACGCCCCACGCCCTGCGCATCAAGACAGGTTTCCACATTGATCTTCGACATCGCGATGCCATCAAGCGGCATGCGTGTTACGGCTCGCGCCATTTTTTGTGCTGCTTCATCAACGGTGTCACCCGTTGCGATGCGATTAATCAGGCCCGCGTCGAACGCTTCCTGCGCGCTCAGCGCGTTACCGCCCAGCAACCATGACTTCGCCCGATTCAGCCGCATGGTTAACGCCGCCAACACCAGATTCGCCTCTGGTAAAGTGCTGAATGGCGATGCAAACGTGGCGTCTGGCGTGGTCACCGTAAAATCCGAGCACAACACCAGCAGACTCCCGGCGCCCGAACTTTGCCCGCGTACGGCGGTAATCACCACCTTCTTGGAGAAACAGTCGTTCTGATATAGCCCTGACGACGCCGCGTACGCTTCGTGCCACTTCGACCAGATC
>JANMXV010000857.1:0-2320 GCA_031381325.1 Betaproteobacteria bacterium
AGGTCTTCGACGAAATCTCGATGACCTTGCGGAATCAACGACCGCGGATCTTCCGTGACGTGGCTGGCCACGTCATCGTATTTTTGCGGGAACAACACATCGACGCCGTACGGACGCCCCTCGATGTGATCTTCGATCCACTTCAGTTCCACCGCCAATTGTTCGGGCGTGGAAGTATCCGCGCCGAACACGCCCATGCCGCCAGCCTTGGCTGCGGCGACCACCACATCACGGCAATGCGAGAACGCGATAATCGGCACGTCGATGCCGAACATTTCACATAATTTGGTTTTCATGGACAATTTCCCTCGATTCCCGGCTGGCCTCTACTCAAGCGTAGCGCATAGACGATAGAGGATACAGAACGCCTTCCCGCCATAACACAACAGCCGCGGCACAGCGACTGTGACGCGAATTCACAGACCGCATGACCGCCGCACATGTTCGGCTGCAATTGCTTACCCGGTGACAATATTAGGCACACACACCTGCGCCCGACTCTGGCTGTATGCCCGCCTGCGTCACCACTTTTGCCCAGCGAACAGTTTGCGCAAGCGCAAAGCGGTTGAATGCCGCGGCGATCATGGCCGAGGGTTCAGAGCCGGATGCACGACAAACGCGCTCGGCATTCGTGTGGGCTATACTGAATACGGTATTGAATCCGCGCCCATTGTAACGCCAACTTCCAGGAGACCTTCATGAGCGAGGTGCTCGGACAACCGGTTACCGCCCGCAGCGCGTGCGTCGACGAAAGTAACATCGAAGGGGTCTCAATACTGTTCACTTAATATCCCCTTGAGGGGTACGCAGAGGAACACCCAAGTCGTCATTCTGGCGAATGCCGGAATCCAGTGTGTGTGTCACTTTGCAGTTCAGGTCAGCGCTGCCGCGCATGTAACTAACTGGATTCTGGCGTACGCCAGAATGACGGGGTTGGGAATTTCGGTTCGTCAAATTTTTCCATGGGTATCGGTAGAATCGAACCCTGCTACTTAATACCCGCTTGCCGAAAAACTATCCTCTCCGTCGTTCCCGCGCAGGCGGGAGCCCATACGGCGTTTTTGATTCTCAAGCACGACGCGAGCCGCTTCACCAAAACAGCGAGCCGCTAATGGCTGTGGTGAAGTCGATTCCCGTCGAGCGTATCGACGCCCGCATTCTCGCCATTCGCGGGCATAAGGTGATGATCGACGCGGAATTGGCCGAACTCTATGGCGTCACTACCAGGCGCCTCAATCAGCAGGTGCGCCGCAATAGCGAGCGTTTCCCCGATGATTTCATGTTCGAGCTCACCGCAGCGGAGAAAGCGGAGGTGGTTGCAAATTGCATCCACCTCGCCCGGCTCAAATTCTCGCCGGCGGCGACGCTGGCTTTCACGGAGCACGGTGCGTTGATGGCGGCCTCGGTGCTCAATACCCCGCGCGCCATTGAGGTGAGTGTGTTTGTGGCGCGCGCCTTTGTGCGGCTTAATCAGGCGCTGGCTTCGCACAAAGACCTCGCACCCCGCCTCGATCAGCTCGAAGCGCGAACCGACGCACGATTCAAAGCAGTGTTCGATGCGTTGCGCGATCTGATAACGCTGGCGGAACCGAAGCCGAAGCGGGGGATTGGGTTTATGGCGCGACTGGAGAAGTAGCCGCAGCGCTATAGCGCCCGCAACTGACGGCTGCTGATGTGACTACGCCCGCGACAGCGGGCGTAGGTGGGAATTTCTCTTTTTTTAGCAGCTAAAAAAGAGGAGCGTCAGGCAATAGGCAAGGTCTGACCCCTCGCGTATGCCCCTCGCGTATGGCGTTGCATTTAAAGTTAGGGGGCATTTGCTTCCACCTTGGCTTTGTTCCGCGATTCAAAGACACGGACGATTACATAAGCGATGAGCGCGAAAACGAAAAACACGAGCAACATCCAGGCAATTCCTTGTAGTGTTTCGATGATTGTGCGATAGACTTCCAGAACCCAACGGTCTTGTGTGAGCTCGAGAATTCGGGCCTTGTCATCGTAACGCCCTGGGTTAATGTACCGTTCAAGATCCCACACTCGAACACCTTTAGAGATGCCAACAACGTAAATCGCAAATTTGATGTACTTGAGCCAAGCCGCACTTATGTCGTCGGTGATAATCCTGTTGAGGATACCGTTAATGGGCTGCGTGAACATTCGCGCCACAATGAACGAAACCAAAACCGCAATCACGAACGTAACCGCCAGCAGCGTAATGAACATCCCAATCTCCCCTATGCCCTCTAACGTTTAAATTGAAGGGCGTGCCGCTTTTAGCGCGTCCTGTTCGAATGCAATGTTAGCCCTCGTTTTTCACGGC
>JANMXV010000646.1:0-6494 GCA_031381325.1 Betaproteobacteria bacterium
GTAAATTGCCGTGGCGTATCCCTGCGCCGACAGCAATTGCGCGAGCGTGATTTCCCACGGCGTAATGCCTTGCGGCAAACCGGCAGGCGCCGATTGCAGCGCGCCGGTGCGGATCGGATGGCGTCCCGTCATCAGCGCGGAGCGCGTCGGCACGCAGTCCGATTCGACATTAAAATTAGTGAGCCGCAGTCCTTCGGCCGCCAGCGCATCGATGCGCGGCGTAGGCGCGCCGCGCAACACGCCGCCGCCGTAGCAGCCGAGTTCGCCCCAACCGAGGTTGTCGGCGAGCACGAAGACGATATTGGGAAGTGTCGATGACATGGTTTTTGCCCTGCAACGAGGGGTGCGATAGTGGACTTACGATAATTAAAGGCTTGACTGCCGCGTGCGCTGGCGCTCAGCAGGGCTTTGCTCCTGCATTGGATTGCGTTCTCAGCAGCGGTAGCCCCGACCGTCCGTCGGCCCGCCGTCCCGGTAATTCACGATGCGCTTGGGGGAGACGTGGGTGCCGAGCAGACGCATGGGCTTGTCGCCCACCACGCGGAAGCTATGCGGGGTTTCGGCCGGCATCGCGATGGTGTCGCCGGCTTCAAGGCGTACCTTGCTGTCCTCCTCGCCTTCGGCCCACGCTTCCGCAGTGCCTTCGAGGATGTGAATGATCTCGATATAGGGATGTGAATGCATAGCGGCGACGTAGCCGGGCTGGCAGGTCTGAATGCCGGTGCGCACCGGCATCGTGCCCGCGTCGTCGCCGAGCAGGGGCTGGTAGAACGAGTCGGGCGCGAATCTGACAATCTCGGACTCGGCGAGACGGACTACCTTGATATCGACCATGACGCTCCTTGTCTATGAAGGATGAGAAATTCAACTGTACCACACCGCCTTGCAAGGAATTCATCGTGGTTGGATGCCCCGTGCAGATGGTAGACTTAGCGCTGTCCATCGACTGACGAACAAGACGCATGAGATCCTTGGCGCTTACTCCGACGCAGCAACGCCGCATCGCGAAGCTTGCCCAACTCGCCGGCCGCACGCCGCAATCGATGCTGCGCTTCGTCTTGCGCGATGGCATTGAGGCAACTGAGGAAGATGTGCGTGAGACCATTGAAGCCGACGTAGATATAGACCGCAATGGCGCGGTCCCGCACGGAAAGGTGATGGCGCGAGCGCGGGCCGCGATCGAACGCCATGTCGCGAAGCGTCGGCCCAAAGCCGCTTGAGTGGGCGCGAGCGGCTCGAGACGCGTTTGACGCGCCGATAGAATTCGTCGCAAGCGAAGACCCATTCACGGCTCAGCTAGATGAACAATGCACTAAAAGCGGTTCGTTGAAATCGTGAAATCAAATATTCTTGCGCTGAGCGTTGCGGCTTTCCTGGTGTCGTTGCACGTGCAAGCATTCGCACAGGCGTGGAAGCCCTCCCGTCCGGTTGCGTTTATAACGCCGTCCTCGCCTGCCGGCAGCCTTGATCTCACCGCGCGTCTGATTCAAAAGCAATGGGACGACGCGCGCACCATCGGCGTGCCGGTAGTTGTCATCAACAAACCCGGCGCGGGCAATGGCATTGCGTGGAGCTATCTTAACGAGCGCAGCGATGGACACGCTATTTCCATCGGTAACACCAATCTCGTGTCGAATCCGGTAACCGGCGCACATGCACTCGGCCACCGCGACGTGACGCCGCTGGCGCTGCTGTTCGACGATTATCTCGTGCTGGTGGTGCGCGCGGATTCACCCTTGAAATCGATGGCGGACGTGCGTGACCGGCTGCTGGCTGATGCCGGTTCGGTGGCGGTTGGTTTCGGCCCCGGCATTGGCTCGGGCGGGCATACCGCATCGGCCGTGGCGTGGAAGTCGATGGGCGCCGATGTGCGTAAATCACGCTTCGTGCCCTATAAATCCGCGGGAGACGGCGTTGTCGCCATGCTCGCAGGCGATATTGAAATGGTGAGCGGAACGGCGGCCAACATGCCGCCGTTCATGGCTGCCGGGCGCGTGCGCGCACTCGCGGTGATTGGCCCGCAGCGTCTGACGGGTGTGCTGGCGAGTGTGCCGACGATGAAGGAACAGGGCTTTGACGCCGTGTTCACCAACTGGCGCGGCGTGATCGGCCCTAAAGACATGCGGCGCGAACACATTGTGTTTTGGGAAGGCGCGCTGGCGGGCTTAGTCGAATCGGAAGCGTGGCGGCGCGAGCTGAATCGCAATTTCTGGCGGGGGAATTTTGTGACCGGGCAAAAACTGCGGGATTTTCTCGACAGGGAGGCGGTGGTATTTCGTGCTTTGCTTACAGAGCTTGGGTTGAACAAGTAAGGGCATTTTTAACCACAGATGAACACAGATAAACACGGATAAAATCAAGAGCAAGGTCAGAAGTATTTTTCTCGAAGGAACACAAAGAATCTCAAATTACTGACGCCTCATTCCGGCGTGCGCCGAAATGACGGCAGGCAAGATGTCTTCAATGTCGAAGCTGACTTTTTAGACCTTGACCGTATCTGTGTGTATCTGTGTTCATCTGTGGTTAAAAGTTTTTCCAAAGGCTGACAATGAATAAATCACGTCCCAACATCCTGCTCATCACCTCCGACCAGCAGCGCGCCGACTGCAACGGCTTCGAAAACAAGAATATCAAGACGCCGCATATCGACCGGCTGGCGCGCGAGGGCACGCGCTTTTCGGCGTGCATCACGCCTAACCTCGTGTGTCAGCCGTCGCGCGCGTCGATACTCACCGGCATGCTGCCGTTGACGCATGGCGTGTGGGACAACGGTGTCGATCTTGATCCACGCGTGGGTGAAGCCGGCTTCGCAGGCACGCTGGCGCGCGCGGGCTATCAAACCGGCCTTATCGGCAAGGCGCATTTCTCCACCAAATCCACGTTCGCGCCCACCGGCACGCCCGAATGTAACAAGAGTCAGGCGCAGTACGGGCCGGACTGGTTCGGGCCATACATGGGTTTTCAGCATTGCGAATTGAACGTGCTGGGGCATTTGCATCGCACGCGTCCGCTGGAGCAACCGCCGGTGGGGCATTACGAGCGCTGGCTCAGTTCACGCGGCATTGACGGCGAGGGCATCAAATTATGGGCCGCCGAAACGCGCCCCGGCACGGGTGCTGCGCAGACCTGGTTTTCGGCGTTGCCGGCGGCGTGGCATTCGAGCACCTGGATCGGTGATCGCGCCATCAAGTGGATTAACGATGCCAGTCGTAACGACAAGCCGTTCTGTGCATGGGTGTCGTTTCCCGATCCGCACCACGCGTTTGATTGTCCCGAGCCGTGGAGCCTGATGTATGACCCGAAAGACATGGTGCTGCCCAAACACCGCACCCGCGATCTCGAGCGCCGGCCTTGGTGGCATAAGGCTACGCTGGAATCGAAACCGCAACTTGCAGACCCGGAAATGCTTAAGTTTCGCGCCGAAGGTTCGCGCGTGCCCGATCAGACCGACGTGCAGCTTGCCGAGATGACGGCCAATTACTATGGCATGATTTCGCAAATCGATCACAATGTTGGCCGCATCCTAAGCGCAGTCGAAGCTTCCGGTGTCGCCGACAACACATTGGTGATTTACACCACCGATCACGGCGAATTGCTCGGTAATCACGGGCTGTATCTCAAGGGGCCGACGCCGTACGAAGACCTGTTGCGGGTGACGATGGTGGCGCGCGGGCCTGGTGTGGCGAGCCGGCAATTGGTGGTAGAGCCGGTATCAACACTGGATCTCGCGGCAACGTTTTACGAATATGCAGGTGTGGCCAAGCCCGCTGAATTGCAAAGCCGCAGCCTTGCGAAACTCTTGCGCGGCAGCGCTGAAACGCGCGACGTCGCCTACAGCGAATGGCATGTGCATCCGTCGCGCTGCGGGGTGGCGTTGAAGCTGCGCGTGGTACGCACCAAGACGCACAAATGCACGTTCGAACTCGAATCGGGCGCTGGCGAGTTATACGATCTTGTGAATGATCCGGGAGAAATGAATAATTTGTTTGACGATCCGGGTTACGCTGCGGTGCGCAAGGAACTTCACGATATGATGCGGGCGCGGCCCGGCAGGATTTGCGAACCGCTGGCTGAGCCGATAGGGATGGCGTGATGCGTAAACGCGTATCCGGGTGAAGAATCGTATGAAACGTAAGTATATGTTTTTATTAAATATTTTTTCTATTCATGATGCAGTGCCGGCTACAATTTTGCCAATCCATCGGTAGAAATTTTGCATCAGGAATTCATAAACAATTCGGATTGGAGGATTTCATGTTGCGCGTGAATACACTGTTCCGCGCTGGTCTGGGCATTGTTAAATGTGTTGCGATGGGAGTTGCCGTCCTTTGTCTTTCGAGTGCAGCCGCGATGCATGCGATTGCCGCGTATCCGGATCGGCCCATCCGCTTCATTGTTCCCTCTTCAGCGGGCAGCGGCCCGGATGTGATCGCACGCATTTTCGCCCATCGGTTAAGCGCGGTGCTCGTATGGAAATCAACATCGAAAGCACGGGCAGCACTCCCGATGAATTTGCCCGATTTCTGCGTCAGGATCTGGAAAAGTACGGAAAGATCGTTAAAGCCGCAGGCATCGAACCGCAGTGAAGGGTGAAAGTTTCAACGGAGAAAATATGAATCGTAACTACATGGTGTTAGTTTTTGCGTTATGCACAGCGGGAGCGGTGGCGCCTGCAACTGCCCAAACCGCTTCGACAGGCTCAGGACAGGCCTATCCCAGCAAAACCGTGCGCATACTTGTCGGCTTCGCGCCTGGCGGCTCGACCGATATCGTCGCACGCCTGATTGCGCAGGAGATGACGAAAAATGTCGGCCAGCAGGTCGTCGTCGATAATCGTCCCGGCGCAGGCGGCAATATTGCCGCGGAACTGACGTCCAAAGCGCCGCCCGATGGGTACACGCTCTTTGCATGCACTACCGGTGTGTTCGCCATCCAGCCGTTTCTTTATTCCAAGCTGCCGTACGATCCGGAGAAAGGGCTCACACCGGTGACGCAGACCGGCTCGCTGCCGTACATCATCGTGGTGCATCCGTCGCTGCCGGTAAAAAACGTGAGGGACTTTATCGCCTTCGCCAAGGCGCGACCGGGACAGATTAACTATGCCTCGTCGGGCATAGGCACGGCGTCGCATCTGTCGGCGGCGCTGTTTGCTTCCGCCGCCGGGATTAGCATGGTGCATGTGCCGTACAAGGGCACCGGCAATGCGATGAGCGATCTGCTGGGCGGGCAGGTGGTGCTGTTGTTCGACCAGCCGGTGAGTTCGCTGCCGCAGGTGCAGGCGGGCAAGCTGCGCGTGCTGGGCATCAGCAGTGGCACGCGTTTTTCGACGCTCAAAGACATTCCGACGATAGCCGAGCAGGGGCTGCCGGGGTTCGAAGCGATTTCGTGGTCGGGCATCTGCGCGCCCGGCGGCACGCCGAAGCCGATTGTTGATCGTATCTACAGCGAAGTCGCGAAGGTGCTGAAAGTACCTGAGATTCGTGATCGGCTGTTGCGCGATGGCATTGAACCCATCGGCAGCACACCGGAACAGTACGCGGAACACATCAAGAAAGAAGCGGTGAAGTGGGGCAAGGTGGTTAAGGATAGCGGCGCGCGAGTGGAATGACCGCGCGTGATCGGTCAACAGTGACAAGGAGGAGGAAATCATGAGAACGTTGACGTTGGTTCTATTCGCGTTACTGGCGGGCTGCGCCAATCAAGCGCCGATTGCTTTGAAGCAAATGGGCTCATTCCACATCGGTGGGCGCGAGGTTACGATTTCCGGCAAGCCGGTGAAAGAAGTCACGTTTACGCCGGGCGGTGTTCCAGCAAAGGTGGACCCGAACGGCGTCTATCAGGTCGAGCAGATGTATGTGCAGTATTTTATTCCGCAGGATCAGCGCGGCGCGCTGCCGCTGCTGATGTGGCACGGCGGCGGACTGTCCGGCGTGACCTATGAAACCACGCCCGATGGACGCGAAGGCTGGCTCAACTACTTCGTCAAAAAGGGCTGGGCGGTTTACAACTCCGATGCGGTGGAGCGCGGGCGCTCGGGGTGGGCGATGTATCCGGATGTGTTCAAGGGCGAACCGATATTTTTGACCAAGGAAAATCCGTTCGAGCGTTTTCGCATCGGCGCCGGGCCGGGTTCTTACAACAAGGATCCCGCGAAAATGAAATTGAAGCCCGGCAGCCAGTTTCCCGCCGAGGGTTACGACAACTTCACCAAGCAGGGCGTGCCGCGCTGGACGACGACTGACGACGCCATCATTGCCGCATACATCGAACTGGTGGATAAAGTCTGCCCTTGCGTGGTACTGATTCATTCCCAGTCCGGCACCTTCGGACAAAAGGTTGCTCAGGCGCGGCCCGATAAAGTGAAAGCGCTGGTGCTGGTGGAACCGGCGGGGCCGGGCAATCCGAACCTCGCGGACAATCTGAAAAACACGCCGATACTGGCGGTGTATGGCGACTACATCGACGAAGATCCGCGCTGGCCGGCGATACGCGCG
>JANMXV010000651.1:0-2302 GCA_031381325.1 Betaproteobacteria bacterium
TTCGCCCGGGTGATCAAGGCAGCGGGCATCAAGGCTGATCTGTAAGTTTGCACGGTGTCACTACTGCGTGGTGATCCATGCCGCGATTTTTGTGATCACATCAGCTTCAATACCGTTTTAGCCGGATGCGGAAAATTTTGCCGGTCCGAAGGCGCGTCGATCACCGCCACGGCCAGGTCTTGTTCCGCGAACAGGTTGTGCGAACGCAGCAGAAAACTTCCGTGCAGTTCTTTCATTTCGCAATCCGCTGACATTTGCATGCCGCCGTGACCGAATCCACCGGTCAACTGCCGCGCGCGACGTGGGCGCCGGCAATGCGTCCGGTGACAAAGCATTCGGCGATGTTGCCGCCGGACAGATAAAGATGCCCGAACGCGCTGCCGAGTTCGCCTGCGGCATACAGACGCGGAATCGGCGCGCCGTAGGCATCGATGATGCGCGACTGCGCATCATGCACCGGGCCGCCTTGCGTGTTGGAGAGCGTGGCCCACACGGGGGCGCCGTAGAACGGCGGCTTGACGATGGGCATCATGCTGCCGCCGGGGCGGCCGAAGTCGGCATCTTCACCGCGTACGCATTGCTCGTTCCAGCGCGCGACACTGTTTGTTACGGCGGCAAGATCAAGACCAAGTTTTTGCGCCAGTGCTTCCAGCGTGTCGGCCTGCGTGAGGATGCCGTTCTCAACCTCTTTGAGATTGTCGTCGCTCCATTCGTAACGCACGCCCTGGTCGTTGGAGGTGGCTTTGCCCAGCGGGTACAGTCGGCGGCCTTCGTCGTCGCAGATCATCAGCGCCGGATTGCGCGGCGCAGTCTGTGTTTCGGGATCGAAATATTGCATCGGACGCACGCCGGTGTCCTGCGTGTAGGGTTGATACTCGGACATGAAACGTTTGCCGCGCTGATCGAGCAGTATCCACGCCATCGGGAGTTTGACGCGATGTTTTTCGCCGGGAAACCAGTCGGGGAAACGTTTCAGGCGAATCGCATAAGGATAATTTGGATCGCTATGCCGAAACCCATACGCGCCGTGAATCATCCACATATGCCACAGTGCCGCGCCGAGGTCTTGCGCCATGCGGATGCCGTCGCCGGTGTTGGTGCGCGCGGCGGCATTGAACACCGGATTGCCTTCGAGAAACTGCTGTTTGATTTCAGCGCTGCCCTCGAAGCCGCCGCAGGCGAGCACCACGCCGCGCCGCGCTCGTATCGTTCGTTCACCGCTGCCGGTGCGTACGCGTACGCCGAGGACTTCGTGTGTGACGGGATCGGCGATCAAACGCAGCGCCGCTGTGGCGAGCCGTACTTCGATGCCGCGCTTCACCACGTTATCGTGTACTACCTTGAACAGCTTGGGGCCGTTGGGCGCGCCGTTGGCCCACGGGTAAGTTTGTTGCGCATCAAAGCCGGGCACGTCGATCACGGAGGTGTGATAGAACGCTTCGGTGCCGGGCAACGGGTAGTTGGCGCTGATGCGCCGCAAATATGGGTCACCTGAATTCGCGCGTTGTTCGTTTTCTTCGATGGAGGTTTGAATGTGCGCGTTGTTGACCTTGCCCAGCTCGCGCACGTAGGCTTCCATTTCAAACATGCCGTCGGCCAGCGCGCGGTTGACGTCATCGGGCGTGCGTCCGCCATTGGTGGCTTTGAGATAGTTGAACGCGCCTTCGCGATCACGCGCGCTGCGCACCGCGCCGTACGAGCAAATCGACAGTCCGCCGGGGACCGCGGATTTTTCGATGATCAGCGTTTTCGCACCCTGGTCGGCAGCGGTGATAGCGGAAATCGCGCCGCCGTGGCCAAAGCCGGCAACAATCACATCAAAAGTTTCGTCAAAAGTAGTCATATAGTTTGTTGTCAGTCTTTAAACGTTGCATCCAGTGCCTTCGCACCCGCTGCCTGAAATATCATGAGGCCGCCCAAGGCATCCGGCGATTGTACGCACACGCGATCGCCCAAGGCTAGCCCGCCCACCACAGCGCACGTGGCAGCCATGTCGTCGCTGTCGATAACGTAGCCGGCAATCCACGGCAGCGTGGGTGCAGTTACCCCCAACCATTGTCGCAACGTTGAAGCGTGCATAAAGCACAAATAGCCGCGATCGCTATCGAGCCGCCACGCATGGCCTGCTTGTTGAACGGGTAGCCCGGTGAAACGCGCATAGCGCTGCGCGGCTTCGGCGGGGTCTGCCACGCAAATCACTACGCCCGACAACCCCACGGCGTGATTGGCGTGCTTGAGCCAGCGTGTTTGCCACACCACTTCGGGTGTGTGGTGTTGGCAATACTGGATGCGGCCCTCGGCC
>JANMXV010000095.1:0-5242 GCA_031381325.1 Betaproteobacteria bacterium
GCAGCGAGCGTAGTCGAGAGATGTATCCTGCGCGTCACATCCGCGCTCAATGCGGGATCGATGCGGTTCGCTACACTCACCCGTATCCTTATTTTTCGTTTCTGCGCAACTGTGCAAGAGCAGCGTTAAGCCCCGAAGTGCGAAAGATCCAGCGTGGCAGGCTCTCCCAGCCACGACGCATGGGTGGTGTGGTCCTCGAGGTTATTGCCGGTTTGCGCGTGGACCAGGATGTTCAAGCCGTCGCGGTGCGTCTCGAGCCACGGGATCAGCGCATCGAACTGGGTCGAGTCGAACGCGAGCTGGCAGCTCCAGTGAGGATGGGGCCCCACGAGTTTCTGATGGACTCGACCCATCGTCACACCGAATAGCGTCGCGGCGGTCTGGCAAAGCGCGCGCGCCTGCTCGGTTGAGTTCTCGTCGAAGTAAACATGCGCGTGGTATTGGGAGTACGCGTTCTGCGGTCGTTGAATCATCGGCTCACCGTCCCTTGCGTCTCAAGCGTGCGCACAGCGCCGGTCAATCGACTCGCGCGCCGGTTTCCTTGATCAGTTGTCCCCATTTCGTGTTCTCCGCCTTGATATAGTCGGCAAACTGCGCCGGCGTGCCGGTCACGATGTCGGCCCCCAGGGCTGCGATGCGCTCGCGCGCGTCCGCTGAACCCATGATCTTCACGATTTCCGTGTTGAGCCGCGCGACGACCTCCTTCGGCATCGCGGAGGGACCGAGCACGCCCCACCACGAAGTCAGCTCTACTCCGGGAAAGCCGGACTCTGCCAGCGTCGGCGTATCGGGCGCGGAGGGCGAACGCTGCGTGCTGGCCACGGCCAGCATGCGCACTCTTCCGGCTCTGGCGAAAGTCTGCGTCGAGAGCACGGAGGTGAATATGATCGCCACCTGACCTGCCACGAGATCGGTGAAGCCCTGCACTGCGCCCTTGTAGGGAACGTGCGCGAGATCGATCCGCGTCATTTTCTTGAACAACTCGACGCCCAGATGTCCCGCACTTCCGGCGCCGGTGGACGCGTAGTTGAGCTGACCGGGTTTCGATCTCGCGAGCGCAACCAGATCCTTCACCGAGCGCACGGGCAGTGCAGGATGGATCGCAATGACATGCGGTGACGCGACCACCAGTGTTATCGGCGCGAAATCCCGTAGCGTGTCGTAACCCACTTTGGTCAGGCTGACGCTGATGCTGAGATTGCCGGTCTGCCCGATGACCAGCGTGTGGCCGTCCGGCGGCGCTTTGGCGGCGAGGTCGAGACCCAGCGTCCCGTTCGCTCCGCCGCGGTTATCGACGACCACCTGCTGCCCGAAAGTCTCACCGAGCCTGAGCGCCAGGTAGCGCCCCACGATGTCCGTCGCGCCACCCGGCGGGAACGGCACGATCATGCGCAGCGGTTTTACCGGATAAGGCGGTGCTGAGCTTGTCGAAGTGGTCTGTGCCGCAATACCGCCTGCAACGCTCGTAAGCACGCCTGCGAGTAACACGACCACGGCGCTTTTCGGGACTATCATCATGTTTTGCCCTCCAGCTAACGGCTAACTACGAATTGCCCTTACAAACGCTGCCGAACGTGATGCATATGTTCCGAAGTTCTAATAGCGCGATCTTCACACTGCGCGCTCCGCAGTGTTTTTCACTGGCTGGAACTGTATCCATGGAGAAGCGGGCAGTCAAATGCACGAAATTTGGGGCAAGGCGTGATGTATT
The DNA here is from genome assembly GCA_031381325.1 of Betaproteobacteria bacterium. Lineage (GTDB taxonomy): Bacteria > Pseudomonadota > Gammaproteobacteria > Burkholderiales > SG8-41 > UBA5216. Next base: position 1,712 of record JANMXV010000095.1, read on the forward strand.
TCTGAAAATAGGGACAACGCAACAATTCAGGCAGTGTTCGACGTTGCTATTTTTCGCGATGCACTGGATATTCCAGCAGTAATTTTTCGAGCACGGCGAGCTCTACGGGTTTTATCAGGTACAGGTCAAATCCCATTTCCTGCGAGCGCCGCTTCTTTTCCTCTTGAGTCCACCCGGTCAGGGCAACGATCAAGGCGCTGGTGTTCTGCGGTTGTGCCCGAATGCAGCGGCAGGCCTCGTATCCGTTTAACTTCGGCATTCCGATATCCAGCAAAATCACATCGGGCCGGAACAAAGCCGCTGCCTCGATGGCTTCCAACCCATCATGAACCACGCGTACTTCATGCCCCATGATCTCCAGCAACATGCCCAGGCTGGTGGCAGCGTCAGAATTGTCGTCTGCTACCAAGACGCGAAGCTTGGTTGCCGATTGTTGTTCGCCCACGTGCCTATCTCGCAGTAAATGTTTGCGCGCCGCCGGGAAAAACGTGACGCAGCCTATTTGAGAATACCCGACGAAATAGCCATTAGCGCGACACCGTATTTGCCCAGCTGTTTAACGCTGGACGACGAGAGCGTCAATAAGGTGGAACGCTGATCATTCATACGCTTGCGCCGCGCGACGACGTTTTGTTCTATAAGCCGCGCCAATTTACGGCGCACCGTAGTGCGCGAACTGATATATTGAAAGCTTTCGTATAGTGTGGCTCTAGCTAGTCATTAGCAAGCAAAATTGGGTTCCTTTTTGGCACATATCAACACTAATGCCTGATTTTTTCAACACGCGCGCAGGGGGGCGCTATCGGAGCGATCATGGCAGGTGCCGGCACTGGCGCAACGTTTGCGCGAAGTTACCCGGTAAAATCCATTTTTGTGTGAATAAGGCTGGCCCGGGAGACGGGGTCTTGTAATGAACTCTAAGGGGGTATACATGTCGTGCTTTGAAAATGGAACTGTCGGCAAAGGCAAAGTGAGCTTGCGATTGGGTGCAATGATGGCCGCTGCGCTGTGCTTGTCGTATGCGCCGTTGGCTATCGAACTGGGTGCGCGCATCGGGACTATCAACCCTGCGCATGCGGCGAGCGCCGAGCAGAAGAAATTCGCTGCCGATGTTGTCGATCGCAACGCCGAGGCCATAACGACACTGTCGGATGCCATTTACTACTTCGCCGAGCTTGGCATGCAGGAGTTCGAAAGCGCGAAATTGCTCGACAGCACCTTGAAGCAGGCCGGTTTTCGTGTGCAAACGGGCGGTGCCGGTTTTCCCACCAATGTCTGGGCAGAGTGGGGTTCGGGCAAGCCGAAGATCGTCATCGTGACCGAAGTCGATGCACTGCCGGAAGGCTCGCAAACGCCGGGCAGCATCGAGCGCAAGCCGCTCATTCCAGGGGCGCCGGGCCATATGGAAGGGCATAACACCCATGCCGGCGTTGCTGTAGGCGCGGCGGTAGCGCTCAAACAAACGATGGAGCGCTACAAGATTCCGGGAACCGTGGCGGTATCGTTTGGACCGGCAGAGGAGCAGTTGGTGTCGCGTCCATTCCTGGTTCGCGCGGGCCTGTTCAGGGATGCCGATGCGGCGATACTGGTACACATCGGCTCGAACCTCGGCACCGGCTACGGCTTGATGAACTATGCCGCCATCAGCGCCACTTTCACCTTCAGGGGCAAAACTGCGCATGGCGCGGTCGATCCCTGGAATGGCCGTGACGCGGTGGATGCGGTGACTTTGATGGACACGGGCGTGAACGCTTTGCGCGAACATCTGCGCCCGAGTTCGCGCGCGCATCGCACCATCACGCAAGGCGGAATCCAGCCCAACATCATTGCCGACCTCGGGGAGATTTGGTGGTATGTGCGCGACAGCACTGGCCCGTGGGCCAAGGAGAATTTTGATCGCGTGGTCGATGTTGCCAAAGGGGCAGCGTTGATGACCGGCACCACCCTGTCGCATGAAATCATCGCCTCGGCCTGGCCGCAGTTGGGCAACCGTGTGCTTGCCGAGCAGATTCAAAAAAATATCGAAATCATCGGCATGCCGCAATGGTCCAAAGACGAAGACGATTTTGCGCGCCGTTTTCAAAAGTCGCTTAATCTGCGCGTGACGGGCCTGGAAACGAAGCATCAGCCGCTGGGCGCGCGGCCGCAGTCATTTGCGTCGAACGACAACGGCGACGTAACCTGGGTGGTGCCCTCCGGCTACTTCAATTTCCCGGCTAGCGTACCGGGCGTGACCTACCACAACTGGCGCGCGGGCGTGACGCCAATATCTTCCATTTCACATAAAGGCCAGGTGGCTGGCGCCAAAGTGCTCGCGGCGACCATGCTAGATTTGTTCACCGAGCCGGAAGTGCTCAAGCGCGCCAAAGAACAATTCCTGCTGGATACCACGGGTACCGAATATTTCTCGCTTTTGCCGCCGGAGGCAAAACCTCCGGTGGACATGAACCGCAGCATGATGGAGAAATATCGCCCGGAAATGAGGAAGTTCTACACCAACAAGACGCCGGTGTTTCGATAGCGGGTGAGGGGGGAAAGTGCCGGAGTGGATTTGCGTTTCACCGCCCGTCAGTGATCCGCGAACAAGTAATTCGACTCCGCTACGAATGGCACTATGGTAGCTTATCGAAAGGAAGGACGCGGGCAGGCCGGATGGCCTCCTCAAAAATCAGCTTAACCGGCGCGAGGTCACCATAAAAGCTGCGTTCCGCGGCCTGATTCCATTGCTGGTTGCTGTTATCGATGCGCGTCTGGTCGAGTTCGTAACCCGCGGCACGGGCGAGTTGGACGAGCCATTCGCGCGTGGCGCGCCCGTTGCCTTCGCGAAAGGGATGCAGCACATTCCATTCGGCGTAGTAATGAGCGAACCGTTCAACGAATTGCGGTTTTTCCAAACCCAGCAGATTGTTTTCCGATACCAACGTAGCGCTTAACTTGCGTGCTTCGTTTTCGATGTAGGGTGCCAGCGCAAAAGCGATATCGCCTTTCGAGATGTTGATCGTGCGAATCTTGCCGGCCCACTCGTACACATCCTGAAATATGTACGCGTGGACGGCTTTGAGATGGTCTGAATCGAACTTGCCGGCGAGTGGATTCGCGCGCAATTCTCTGAGACGCGACGCGCTGTGTTCGTACTCAAAACGATTAAACGGCTGTCGCTCGCGTATTCCGGATTTGTTACGTAAAACGCTGGCGCCGGGGTAAGTGTAAGGGTCGCCGAAATCAGGCGGCATCAGCGGCGGTAGCTGCAGCAGCGCGTGCGGCGCGTTCGTCCGCCAATGCTCGCGCAAGACTCGCGGCGCGTGCCTGTTCTTCAGTCATGGCGCCTTTGATAACAGCTTTGGAATCCGCAAGAAATTCCGGGGTCGGTACGTGGCCCTCGATACGCGTACTGGCCAATGCCTGCTCGTGCGCCAAGCGACGCTCTGCTTCAGTGATCACGGCCATCATGCACCTCCACTAAAAACATTTGAAAGACACGCAAATAATCATAGCATATTGGGCTATTGGATTGCCTACCTTGTATACTTG
>JANMXV010000865.1:0-1625 GCA_031381325.1 Betaproteobacteria bacterium
CCAGGCGACCGGTCCCGCCCGCGCAGGTGGTGGAAAAGTACATTCGCAATGCCGGGGAGGTGGTTGGGACGGACGTAGCCAAGCGGACGGCGCAAATGTTGTTGGAAATCGAGACGCTCTCAAGCATACGCCCCCTACTGAATCAGCTTGCGCAGCGCTCGTAGTACATAGGTTTCAGGTGGGCAAGCTGCGATTGGCATTAATAAACTCTTGGAGAAAAAAATGGCGGAAAGCAATAGTGAACTTGCGGGCAAAGTCGCATTGATCACCGGCGCGGCAAAGAATATCGGGCGCGCCACAGCCCTGGAATTGGCGAAGGCGGGGGCGGCAGTCGCGGTGAATACGCGGCATTCCATCGACGACGCGAAAAAAGTTGTCGAAGCAATACGCGCGGCGGGTGGCCAGGCGGAAGTTTATGTTGCGGATATCGCCGATGCCAAAGCGGCAAAGCATATGGTCGAAAGCGTGATTAAAAAATTCGGGCGCGTGGATTTTCTGGTGCTTAATGCCTCGGTGCGCACCGAAAAACCGTTTCTGGAATTGAGTTATGACGAATGGCGCGTGCCGCTGTCCATTACGCTCGATGGCGCGTTCTACCTCGCGCAAGCGTGCATTCCGTCAATGATCGCCAACGGCGGTGGCAGCATTGTCACGCTGGGCGGCATGATGTCACTCTCCGGCGCCAAGAAACGCATCCACGGCTCAGTGGCCAAACACGGCTTGGTGGGCTTCACGCGCGGCATCGCGCGCGAGTTTGGCGACCGCAACATCCGCGCGAATTGTATCGCGCCGGGGCAGATGAACACCGCGCGCGCGGCAGGCCGCACGGCGCCGTTGGGCGACGCAATGATTCCGTTGGGGCGCAAGGGTGACGCGGAGGAGATTGCGACAGTCGTGCGTTTTCTGTGCGGGCCGGCGTCGAGTTATGTGAATGGGCAGTCGCTGCAGATCAACGGCGGGCAGATGATGTTCTAACGCCATCCGCAACACAGACAATAGAACCAAACGTCAAAAACATTTGCCACAGAAGAACACAGATGCACACAGATAAACCCGGGAGTTGATTTTCATCTGTGTTTATCTGTGTTCATCTGTGGTTAATTTGTTGTAGTCGTTTTGGCTGGTTTCAGTCGCTTGTGTGCCGAGGTAGCTTGTTCTCCCAATCCCTCGGCAAGTGTATTTTCTTGCCGACGGGATATCCTAAAAACCCATTGTGCGCAAACACATACATATTGTTGCGTAGCGGATCGCCTGACACCGCGATCATGAAGTCTTCGGGCTCCCACACAATAGGCACTAATCGATTTTCGTCGTCGGATTCGTGAAATACCTTGGGGATGCGGCCCATGCGCACGTCTTCTTTCAGGTCCCACACGCCGCGGATATTCCACTCGCGCAACTGACGCTCGAATTCCCATGCCGGCAGGCGTGCGTGCTCGAACAGATATTTTTTGACGTCGGACTTCGACCAGCCCGCTTTGGCGATGGTCTCGGCCAATATCGGACTTAACACGACTAACGGGCGCAGCATACCGTTGCCGTGGCTGGTGGTAAACGTGATTTGCCACATGTGGTATTTCAGTACCGAATCGGCGACGTACGGCAGCAGCATCTCCGGCGTACTG
>JANMXV010000700.1:0-15772 GCA_031381325.1 Betaproteobacteria bacterium
TTCGGCCTCCCGGCGTTGCGCGGCGGAGTGGCCGGATATTTCAAAGCAATGCGCGGCCCGCTCCCAATCGACGAGCGGCCACCAGGCCTTCAGATAGTCGGCGCGGCGACTTTCGTAGTGCAGGTAATAGGCGTGCTCCCATACGTCATTGAGCAACAGCGGATAGTGATGCTGCATCAGCGGATGGTCGTGGCCCGAAGTGGTGATCACTTCAAGCTTGCCGCCCTCCGGCATGGTTCGCGCCAGCCATACCCAGCCGGCCCCGAACAACTTGGCGCCCGCTTCCTCAAACTGAGTCTTGAACGCCGTGAAACTGCCAAAGTCGCGATTGATCGCGTCCCGAAGCAGCCCCTTGGGTTCGCCTTGGGCGCCGGCGTTGCCGGGCGAGGCCGGCTTCATGGCGCGCCAGAACAGGTTGTGATTGACGTGGCCTCCCGCGTTTTGCTGAACCGCAGTGCGAATTTCTTTGGGCACTTTGTCCAGATTGCGCAGCAGCCACAACGCCGAGTATTGTCGAAAGTCCGGGAATTTTTCGAGTGCGGCGTTGAGCTTCTCGACATAAGTCTTGTGGTGATTGTCGTGATGCAGGGTCATGGTGCGTGCATCGATAGCCGGTTCCAGCGCCGTATAGGCATACGGCAAGGGCGGCAGTTCATGTTTTTTCAGTAATATTGCCGCAATACGCGATTCTTCGATGGCTGGATGATTCACGGTGCCTCCAAATGAGATAGGTTGAATGGACTCGCGAGTGAATGAGCCGGGCTAAGCGCGCGGCTCGCCCTGCTCGTTGACGGTTATCGTGGGTCCCGGGGGAGCCGTCACTTGCATGTGATGTTCCTGACCGCGGAAGGTGTAAGTGACATCCCAAAATTCGGTTCGGGCTTGACTGGGTACGCTCTCGCAACGCTGCACGCCTTGTGTTTGCGGTGCGCTGCCGCCACGGCCAACATTGGCGCCCACCGCGCCGCCCGCGACCGCGCCACCGATAGTGGCAATATCCTTGCCGCGTCCGCCACCGACCTGGTGACCGAGAACGCCGCCGATTACGGCGCCGATAAGCGCACCGGGAACGTTGAGATTGCCGGTTGGATTCTGGCCGGCTTGTTCGCGCTCAATCCAGCAGCGCTGCTCGGGTGGTCCGACAACCGCGCGCACCGAAGTGACGGTTGCCTCGTACAGCCGTTCGTCGTTGCGCCGGCGGTTGTCGTAGACCGCAACCGGCGCGGGCGCATAACGCTTGTCCTCGATGCGTGCGTTCGGGGTCACTAACCGCACCGATGAAACACGGTCATCCATGCCCATCGCGGCCAACGACGGATACCTGCCCGGACGCAATACCATGCAGCGGCCATTGAACCCGGCATGTTCGCAAACTTCCCACGGGCCGCCGAGCACCACTACCGACGAGGCGCGATCATTGAATCCAGTACCAGCGAAGTTGCCGACGTCTTGATTCGCGGGGAAGGACCGGCCTCCAAAGCCTTCGTTATCGTAAAGGATGATCTGTGCCTGCGCAGGAACCTGCGCCACCACAGGAGCAGGCGCATAACGGGCATTGTCGATGGGCGTGTTGGGAGTCAGGCGACGCACCGATGAAATGCGGTCACCCAAGCCCATTGCGGCCAACGACGCATAACGGCCCGGACGCAGAACCACGCAGCGACCGTTGAAGCGGACATCCTCGCACACTTCCCAGCGGTCGCCGACGACCACTGCCGAGGAGGCGCGATCATTGAATCCATAACGCTCGAAATTGCCGACCTGTTGATTGGCGGTGAAAGACCGGCCCGCAAAGCCTGCGTTCTCGTAAAAGGTTATTTGTGCGGCCCCAGGCGCCGGCGCCACTACGGGAGCGGGTGCGTAACGATAGTCTTCAATGCGGGCGTTCGCATTTATGATTCGCACCGACGAAACGCGGTCGTTCAAGCCCATCGCCGCCAACGAGGGATAGCGGCCCGGACGCAGAACCGCGCAGCGGCCGTCGAAGCGGGCATCCTCGCAGACTTCCCAGCGGTCGCGGGCAACTATCACCGACGAGGCGCGATCATTGAAACCATAACGCTCGAAGTTGCCGATCTGCTGCCGCGTAGTGAAAGAACGGCCTGCAAAGCCTTCGCGTTCATAAAACGTGACCTGTGCGACCACTGGCGCGGCAATAGCCAATGCCGCCACTGCTAAAGTGTTCTTTAAAAGCTTGTTCATGGATATTTCCTTTTGACGAATAGCGTATGAATACAAAAGCATCTGGCCTCTTTACACCTGGCCTCTTAACATAGCGCCTGCCATGCGAACGTGGCCTGCCGCGAGGAGATCAAAGACTTCGCAAGCTGTTTACACTCGCAGAATAAGTCTCGATACGCATGGTGTCCGTGCGTTGGCGCACAAAAGATCAATCGAGGCGCATTTTTATTGGAGGGAAATCAGTATGCTGTCGCCGGCGCGCATAGAATGTACGCCACCGAACAGACCATCCTTCCGGCGCAGAAGATAATGAACAAGCAACAGCCAGACTGGCAGTGGATACCCCACGGCTGGCAAACAAAAATCCGCAGCCATTGCAGGGTGCAATGGGTTTCTCCAGCGTCAGCCCTTCTTGAGATTGCGTTCCCACAGATCGAATACGCGCTCCCACGACTGCTCGGAGGCAACGGGATTATAGGAAGCGCGCTCGGAGAAACAATAGCCGTGTAGCGTCCCTGGCAGAACTTCCAGCGTATGCCGCGTGCCCGCTTTTTTGAGCGCCGCTGTGAGATCGGGAATCACGTGGGCCGGTACCGAGCCGTCGGTCTCGGCAAAACCGTAGTAAAGCTCACCCTTGATTTTGTCGAGCAGCAAATGCGGGGAATCCAGCTTATCGGTTACGAGGTTGACGCCATAAAGCGAGGCGGCCGCCATCATGCGCGTGGGGAAACGCGCCGACACTGTCGTGATATAGCAGCCGCTCATGCAGTGGCCGACGCAACCGACAGGCCCGGCCTTGACTTTGTCCTGCACATCCAGCCAGGCAATAAATCCGCCGGTGTCGTCGGTCACGTCGGCATTGGTGAGGCTGTTCATCGAGGCTTTGATCACCGCCGACATTTGATCATTGCGGCGCGGAATGTCGAAACGGCAGGCGCCGAGCCGGTAGTACATGTCGGGCAGCAAACTATCAAGATGAAGACCGCCGGCGCTGCGCGGTTGACTTGCGGCGTTGCGGTCAATAGAGTGGCCGCTACCCAAACGACGAGCGGAGAGGTCAACGATGACTGCTGCAAAGTTGAACGAGTCGGTGACGAAGACGCCGCTGCACGCATTCAAGGAATTTGAGTGGTTGGCGCGGATCGATCCCGCATACGACGAAGCACGGCGCAATCTGGCGCGGCTGGTGTGGACGCCTGCGGCGCCGGCGCTGGCGGTGAAGTACCGGGAGATTATTGCCGCGGTGATTCTGGGCTGCCGCAGTTATCCGAGTATCGACGTGCATCTGCGGCGCGCATTGGCTGAAGGCGCGACGTTGCGCGAAGTGCTGGAAGGTTTTCAGACGGCGGCGATACTGGGCGGATTTCCGGCCTTGCATTACGCGCTGCCGTTTATGATTACGCTGCATGAAGAGTTCGGCGACAAAATTTTGGGTGAGCCCAAGCGCGCTGCCCTTGCGAAAAAACCTAAGCATGACATTCGCCCGGTCACGGGCGCGGTGTCGCGCGGCATGCGTGAATGGGCATGGCTGGATTCGATAGACCCTGCCTTCGAAGGCGCGCACCAGGATCTTACGGCATTGGTGTGGACACCGGCCGCACCTGCATTGCCGGTGAAGATACGCGAACTCGTCGCATGCGCGGTGCTGGCCTACCGCGCTTTCCCGACGCTGGATGGGCATTTGCGCCGCGCGGTGCGCGAAGGCGCCAGCGTGCGTGAGGCGGTTGAGGCGATGGAAGTCGCAGCGATGCCCGGTGGATTTCCGGTGATCCACTACGCCTTGCCGTTTTTGAATGCGATTCATGACGAAGTTGAAGCGGGCACGTTTCGCTGACGGGTGTTGGCCTAAGTAACTTTGGCTCAGGCCGCCCCCTGGATCACGGTAGTCCGGTGCATCAGCCGCGGCAGCGTTGCAGGGTAATCGAATGTCGCCTTGTGCTGCGTCGCGCAGTCGTCCCACATCACCAAATCGTGCTGGCGCCAGTGGTGCAGGCAGGTGAACGCCGGTTTTACGCAATGGGCGGTGAGTTCGGCGATCAGATCGCGGCTCTCGTCTTGCGGCATGCCGACGATACGCGCGGTGTAGCCTTCAGTGACGTAGAGACATTTGCGGCCGTTGACCGGATGCACGCGTACCAAGGGATGGGTGGCTTCCGGGTCGGCTTTGACCGCGGCGTTGTAGTCTTTCTTGATGCCGGATTCCACCGTCTTGGTGAGCCGGTGCAGGATACTATGCACGGCCTGCAGGCCCTCGAGGCGGTTTTTCATGCACTGGGGCAGCGCCGCGTACGCGGCCGAGGTGCTGGCAAAGTTAGTGTCGCCTAGCGTGCGACCGTGTTGCACCGGGACTTCGAGCGCACGCAGCGCGGATATCGCATGCGGGTTCGCGAGATAAGCGCCATCGGTATGCCAGAAAACTCCCGCATCGTAGCTACCGATATATTGGCCATCTTTCTTGATGTTGGAGACGACAAAAATCTCCGGATGATCAACATGAAGCTGGCTGGTCAGCTTCAACTTGCGCAGCTCGCCAAAGCGTGCGCTGAAGCGAATCTGATCCTCATCGCTCAACGTTTGACCGCGAAAGTAGACAAGCTCATGCTGATAGAACGCCGCGCGAATCTGCGCGAACGTGGCGTCGGCTAGCGGCTGCGTCAGATCGGCGCCGATGATTTCAGCGCCGAGCGCGGCGCCGGTGGGTCTAACTTGCAGGGTCATGACAATATTCCTTTTGTGCTTTTGTGCCGCGCATGCGTCACACAGGGCGGCGGCGGCTTGCGCCCAGCATTTAGCGGCAACGGCTGCCTCGTGTCAATCGGGTTTCCAGCCTGCGCAATGGCAGCGGCTTGCGTGATGATCTGCTACGATGATTAACGGGTAAGACCAACGAATCGCGGAAATGGAGGCGGCGCATGGAACACGGTATCCGATGGTGGGCGATGGCAGGGTGTTGCACACTGGCAGCCGATGGTGCGGTGGCGCAAACGCGCACGGCGCCGGCCGATGCGGCGAAGTATCCGGCGCGGCTGGTGCGCATGCAAGTCGGCTATACGGCGGGCGGCGCGGTGGATGTATCGGCGCGGCTGATTGCCCAGCGTTTGACCGAGGCATTGGGCCAATCGGTAATCGTCGAAAATCGCCCCGGCGCCGACGGCATTGTGGCCAGTGACTATGTTGCAAAGTCGCCGCCCGACGGTCACACGCTGGCGTACATAAGCGCAGGTCACACCATGAACCCGGCGTTGCATCCCAAATCGTTGCCGTATCACCCGGTGCGGGATTTCGCGCCGGTGTCGATGATTGCGACCGGCGCGCAAACCTTGGTGGTGAATCCCGCGCTGCCAGTGCGCAGTGTCAAGGAACTGGTGGCGCTGGCACGGGCCAGGCCGGGTCAGATTAATTTCGCATCGTCCGGTGCGGGCGGCCCCATGCACTTGTCAGCAGAGTTGCTGAAGGTTGTTGCAGGGATCGACATCGTACATGTGCCCTACAAGGGCGGCGGGCCGGCACTGAATGATGTGATCGGCGGTCAAATCGAAATGACCTTCATCGGCGCGCCCGCCAGCATGCCGCACATCCGCTCAGGCCGATTGCGTATTCTCGCCGTCTCCACGGCCAAACGCGTAGCCGCGTTGCCCGACGTGCCCACCGTGGCGGAATCGGGTTATCCCGGCTACGAAGTGGGCGCCTTGTATGCCATGCTCGCGCCAGCGGGCACGCCTGCAGCCATCGTTGGGCGGCTGAGCAGCGAACTGACCAGGATTGTGGGCTTGCGCGAAGTACGCGAACGGCTGCAGGGGCTGGGTCTTGAAACGCTGGGTAGCACGCCCGAATACCTCACCGAATTCATGAACGCTGATGTCGCCAAATGGAGCAAGCTGGTGCAGAAAATTGGACTGAAGACGGATTAAGACCCGCGCCGTGATAAAATAAACACTGTCATTGGGGAGTAGCCTGCTTCTCCGAATGTTTTCGGAGAAGATGTCCGCATCAACATACTTGTTGCATTGGTACTAGTGCTGCCATTGCAACATGGTGCGGATGGTTCTTCGAGCTGGGCGAGACTTTTGACTGTTCTGCTGCCGGTTGGGCCGGCGTCGCGGAGCAGTCATTGGTTTCAACGTGCCGGCCCGGAGATTCGAATGGAAGCGTTCCTCGTTTCAACCGCTATTGTTGCGCTTGCCGAAATCGGCGACAAAACCCAACTGTTGGCACTGGTGCTCGCCGCACGTTATCGGCGGCCGTTGCCGATCATTGCGGGCATTCTGCTTGCCACCGTGCTGAATCATGCGCTCGCCAGCGCAGTCGGCACGTGGCTGACGACGGCACTCTCCGCGGAAACCCTGCGTTTGATCGTCGGCATTTCCTTTGTCGCGATGGCGTTGTGGATACTGGCGCCCGATAAGTTTGACCCCAAGGATAGCCAACCCCGGAACGTTAGCCGCTACGGCTTATTCAGCCTGACGTTGATGATATTTTTCATGGCGGAGATGGGTGACAAGACACAGATCGCCACCATCGCGCTGGCGGCTAAATTCAGCGCGTTTATTGCCGTCGTGGCAGGCACTACGCTCGGCATGATGATCGCCAATGTGCCGGTGGTGCTGCTGGGCCACCGGATTGCGGACCGATTGCCGGTGCGTGCCATTCGTTGGGTCACCATGACATTGTTCGCGGCCCTGGGCATCGTTGCATTGGCAAGCGCCTAATCCGCCTTCGCCCCGGAAGCCTTGATCAACTTGCCCCACTTCACGATTTCGGTTTCGACATACGCCCCCAACTCTCGCGGCGACAGGGCTATCGAATCGGCGCCCAAACCCAGCATGCGCTCTTTCACGTCGGGCAGTTTCAGCAGTGCGTTGACTTCGCTATTGAGTTTGTTGACGATGGCTGCCGGCGTGCGCGCCGGCGCGAATAGCGCGAACCACGACGTAGCCTCGTAACCGGGCAAAGCAGTTTCGGCGATGGTGGGTAGTTCCGGCGCTGCGGCTGAACGCTTTGCGCTGGTCACCGCCAGCGCGCGCAGCTTGCCGCCGCGCACGTGCGGCATGGCGGAAGCCATGTTGCCGAACATCAGCGTCACTTGTCCTGCAAGCAAATCTGTCAGCGCGGGCGCGCTGCCTTTGTACGGCACATGAACCATGCGGGTGCCGGTCATCGATTGAAACAACACACTGGAAAGATGCGTGGCACTGCCGCTGCCCGCTGAGCCGTAATTGAGTTTGCCGGGCCGTTCTTTGGCGTAGGCGATGAATTCCCTCACCGACTGCGAGGGTATTGATGGATGCAGCACCAGCACGCTGGGGATCACGCCCACCATCGCCACCGGCGCGAAGTCACGCACGGTGTCGTAGGGCATTTTCGGGAACAAACTGGGGTTGGTGACGTGCGTGGTAAAACAAATCAGCAAGGTGTGGCCGTCCGGGTCGGCGCGCGCAACGATTTCACTGCCGATCATGCCGCTGGCCCCCGCACGATTGTCGATGATGACTTGTTGGCGCAGGGGTTCCGTGAGTTTCTGTGCAACGATGCGGCCCAGAATATCGGTGCCGCCGCCGGGCGGCGCGGGCACCACCAGCCGGAGGGGCCGCACAGGGTAATTTTGCGCGTGGACCCACGTTGCAAACGTTAGCGATGCCGCCAACGGCAACAGCAGCGCAGGTACAATCCAGTGACGAACTAGCATATTTTTTGCCTCCATTTTGCCCTCATTATCGTCCTTACTTTCGCGTATTTTAACCGTCGCAACGGGTGCGCGCGGCGTTACAATTGACGTTTTGCAGCTAAGCGGAATTCACCATGTCCATGATGTTGTTAGATCAGGAAACCAAAGACGCGCTCCAGCAGTTGTACGGCGAAACCATCGAAGCGATGGAGCTCGCCAGGAAAAGCCCCGACCTTGACGACCTTGCCGCGACCTTCGCGGTGGCGTTATTGAAACTCGGGCTTGCCACCGGTTTTGTCGAACAAAAATATCCGGGCTTCGCCAGGGACATCGAAGAAAAGCGCCAACGCGTGATTGCCGCGCTGACGCAAGCGCAAGTTGCGAAGCATTGATGATGAAGCGCAACGAAATCAAATGACCATCTATCTCGACAACGCCGCCACCACACCCGTAGACCCGCGCGTGGTGGATGCAATGCTGCCTTATCTCAAAGCCGATTTCGGCAATCCGGCCAGCGGCACCCATGGTTTCGGGCAAACGGCTGCGCGCGCGGTAGAGCGGGCGCGCGCGCAAGTCGCGGCGCTCATTAATGCCAATGCAGCCGAAATCGCGTGGACTTCCGGCGCCACCGAATCAAATAATCTCGCACTCAAAGGCGCGGCATTTGCGAATGCCAAGCGCGGCAAGCATTTGCTCACCGTGGCCACCGAGCACAAGGCTGTGCTCGATACCCTGCACTGGCTTGAAACGCAGGGCTTTGAATTAACCATTCTCGCGCCCGAAGCTAACGGTTTGATTTCATTGAGTAAATTTGAAAATGCGCTGCGCGCGGACAGCGTGCTGGCCTCGGTAATGCTGGTGAATAACGAAATCGGTGTGATGCAGGATATCGCCGCGCTGGGTGCGGCATGTCGTGCGCGCGGCGTGTTGTTTCACGTCGATGCAGCCCAGGCTACCGGCAAGGTGGCCATCGATCTGGCGACGCTGCCGGTGGATTTGATGTCGCTTACCGCGCACAAAACCTACGGCCCCAAAGGCATCGGCGCGCTCTACGTTAAGCAAGCGCCGCACATGCGTATCGAGTGCCAGATGCATGGCGGCGGCCACGAACACGGGCTGCGTTCCGGCACGCTCGCGACGCACCAGATCGTTGGCATGGGCGAATGTTTTCGTATTGCGCAGGATGAAATGACTATCGAAGTCCCACGTATACGCACGCAGCGCGACCGCCTGTGGGGGGCACTGCGCGATATCGACGGCGTACATTTGAACGGCGACTTTGAACAACGCATCGCCAACAATCTCAATCTGAGTATTACCGGTTGCGATCTGCCGCTGGCCGAAATGACCGGCATCGCGATATCCTCGGCTTCGGCCTGTGGCGCCGGGCAAGCTTCGCATGTGATTGAGGCGCTGGGCGGCGACGCATCCGCCACGGTGATGCGCATTACCGTGGGCCGTTTTAACACCGACGCGGAGATCGATTTCACCGCGGACTATTTGCGCAACAAAATTAACGGTTGCCGGGCGCGCAAAGCGGCATAGCGCCGCCGCCCATGTAAACTTGCAGCCTTAAGCCCTGGGCTAACACCTACAGGAACCCGTTATGGAAGACCTGGATTTCGTCCACACCAAGGAAGCCGACAAATCAGTATATGACGTCGAAGTCGCGCGCTCATTTTTCCTGAATAACGGCAAGCCGGCCACGCTGAAAAAAGACGGTGTGCTGCTGACCGAGCAAGCGGCCGGCGGCCGCATGTTCTTTCTCATTCGTGGCGAGATTGCGCTATCCCTGAACGGCAAAGGTCTTGACGTTGTCCGGGGTGGAGAAATTCTGGGCGAAATGTCGGTTATCACCGGCTCGCCGCGCACCGCAACCGCCGTCGCAAAAACCGATTGCCTGCTCATTGCAATGGAAGCCGGCCAGTTTCAGGAAGCTTTATCCCGGCAGCCGGAGTTTGCGCTCATGCTCATGTACATGATGCTCTCGCGTCTGCGCCTCACGCTATCCATACTGTGTATACGCGGCGGGCTGTCCGGCGCCGCTGCCAACAATTCCGGCTGCGTGCTCGGCGGCAAGCTGCTTAACAATATAGCGGCAGCGCTCGGTGAAAGCGCGGTGGTACGTTTCCCGAAAGGCAGAAACATCATTGTCGAAGGCAGCACCGGCGTATCCATGTATGCGCTGCTGCAAGGTACTGTTGCCATTTCCATCCAGGGCAAAGCGGTGGAAACCGCCGGGCCCGGCGGCGTTTTTGGGGAAATGGCACTGGTCGATTCAGGGCCCCGCGCGGCGTCTGTGACAGCCACCAGCGATTGTAAATTGCTGACGATTAACCGTGAGTCGTTCATGAAACTGGTCAAAAGCAACCCCATCTTCGGCATTGAAATGCTCAAGGGCTTCGCGGAACGGCTGCGCTACCTGAATACTTTGCGCAAGTAAATGGGCTGGGTGTTCATCGTCAGATAGGCACAACAAAGGTTTCCAGCGTTGCGTGCGATTGTCACAATTCCTTAGTCGTCGCGGTGTAGGGTATAGGGCGCCATGGGCTGCATCCGGCAGGCTCGGATGGCTATACACTGTTCGCGATACCAACAGCTGCGATTGTAAAAAAATGCATATTGCCCATTTTCTGATTGCGATTTTACTTCCCGTGCTGTGCTTTGCGCAGGAGCCGGAGACAGAAAAGTGGAACGCTAAGTTTCAATCCACGTACGTCTGGCAACGCAAGCCGTCATTCAACGCGCCCTATTCGGGCGCCCACAGTCTTGTGCCGCAGAGGGAAAAAAGTTACTCCTTCACCGCTACCGCCGCGGTGGGCGTAAGGCTATGGCCGGGTAGCGAGTTCTATCTCAATCCGGAAGCCGCCCAAGGCGTTCCGCTTTCGGGTCTGACCGGACTCGGCGGATTCACCAACGGCGAGATAGCGCGTACCGCAGGGCCGAACTTGACTGTCTACCGTGCGCGGCTCTTCCTGCGGCAAACCTGGGGCTTCGGCGGCGGTGAGGAAAAAGTCGAATCGGATATGAATCAGTTGGCGGGCGTGGTGGACAAGCGCCGTTTGGTGTTGACAGTGGGAAATTTGTCGGTCACTGATATCTTCGATGACAACACCTACAGCCATGACCCGCGCACGCAGTTTTTGAATTGGTCGATCATGACCCACGGCGCATATGATTTCGCCGCGGATGCACGGGGTTACTCAGCGGGCGTTGCGATCGAGTATTTCCACGAGGATTGGGCATTCCGTGCCGGCCGATTCGCGCAACCCAAAGAGCCGAATCAGTTGAAGCTCGACTATGGTCTGGGCAAGCATTACGGCGATCAGATCGAAGTGGAACGTGCGCATACCCTCGCCGGCAAGGCCGGCAAATTGCGCGTGCTGGCGTTTCGCAATTACGCAAAAATGTCGCGTTTTGACGATGCGCTTGCACTCGCCGCGGCAACCTCGACCACGCCGGATATCAACAACGTGCGCTTCATGAATCAAGCCAAACGCGGCATCGGCGTCAATCTCGAGCAAGCGCTGTCGGCCAATACAGGCGTGTTCGCGCGTGCGATGTGGGCCGACGGCCAAACGGAAACCTATGCTTTCACCGAAATCGACCAGTCGGTTTCCGGTGGCGTGGTCGTAAAGGGCGCGGCATGGAAGCGGGAAAAAGATACTATCGGCGTTAGCTTTGCCAGCAATGGACTGTCGCGCGCACATCGCAATTATCTTGCCGCCGGCGGGTTGGGATTTTTTATCGGCGACGGCAGGCTTAATTACAAGCGTGAAAACATATTTGAAACTTATTACAGCCTGAATATGAGTAAGTTCGCCTGGCTATCGCTGGGCTGGCAACGCATCCAAAATCCGGCCTACAACGCCGACCGCGGTCCGCTCACCGTCACTTCGTTGCGGCTGCATACCGAGTTTTAAGCAAGGCCAGGGATAGAGAAGGGGTGGGGGATTTCAGAATCGGTTCTCGGCTTCCACTTTCGTTTTCGATTCGGAGAACACCCAGATCAACGCAATGCCTGCGGAAAAGCTGTGCTTCGATTTTGTCAGCGGACTATCTTCAAAAGCAGCGCCGTGCAGATTATCGTATTTCATGAAGCCGCCGACCCAATAGTTGGAAAAACGTTTGGACAGCGCAGTGGTGACTTGGGCGCCGGCATAACCACCACGTGCCTGGTAGGCCGGTCGCATGGCGGTGGCGAACGTGTTGTCCACGCCGTAAAAATATTGATGATAACGGGCGCTTGCGAAAACCGGCCCGGTGGTGACCCCCAGGTTCAAGCCCTGCCAGCCACGGAAATCGGCGAGATCCCAACTCAACTGCGGCTGGAACAGCCAGCCTTGATGGCTCACATGCTTAAAATCCGAGGCGATCACTGCGCGAAGCGGCAAGCGCAGCTCCAGCGTCTTGTGATTATCTGCGGATTTTTGCAAGGTTATGCCCAGCGATGGCCCCAGTTCCAGCGTAGGATCAAGATCCGGCATGCCACTGCGCGCGCTGTTGTTTTTGCTTTTCACCGGCACCGAGCCGTTTATGCTCACATCGAGTTCCAGGCGCTCGCTCTTATAAAACATGCCTCGCACCTTTTGGCGGTCGGCCTTCAAGAATTCGCCGCGATAGACGATATAGGGCATCGGCAGCAGATAATTCTTGCGCTCGTCGGAACCACGATAGGCGGGAAAACTAATCCCCGCCATGCCGATACCCGCTTCCCACAGGGGAAGCTGTTCAGCATGCGCCGAAGCGGATGTTGCGCACGCGAGGATGCAGACGATAGCGCAAGGCCCTAAGGATTTTTTCATGCTTCACCTGTCTTGTTCTGATTGGTTTTTTATACGGAACTGTGGGATCTCGGAATTACAGAACTAAGGGGTCACAAGGCCAGTAGGGGGAGGCGCCATTGGGGAGTAGAGTGAATTAAGGGGGCCTCTAAAAATTGATTAATTTTACGGCGCATATTGCAGGCATTATATGCGCTGGTACGTAATATAATGCGCAATTCCCGGATGCTGAATCCGCCAGTTGCTGGACTTACAATCGTCCCCCCGCACGCCACAGCATTATGGGTAAACGCAACACAAAGCCGGTAAACAGGCGCGCGTGCATCCAGGTCAATAACAGGTTGTCGCGCAGGTAGCGGAAATGCGACACACCGCCCTCGTCCGCGTGGTAGTAGCGCACCGGGGCGGGCAGATTGACCGGCCTGATCCCGCGCCAGCACAAGCGCACCACGGCCTCGGGGTCAAAATCAAAGTGGCGCATCCACCGCTGATCGTGCATCACCCGCAGCAACGCTTCAACCGGATACACGCGGAATCCGAACAACGAGTCGCCAATGCCTGTCCACAGCGTTTCCAGGTTGGCCCACCAATTGGATACGCGCCGTCCCTTTACGCGCAAGCGCGGCGCACTGGCATCGAATACCGGCACGCCTAATATCATGGCAGCCGGCTGCCTGACGGATTCCGCCATGAACGCCGGGATACATTCGGGCGGATGCTGGCCATCCGAATCCATGGTCAATACGTGACTGAATCCCGCCGCTGCCGCCTGTTCCAGGCCGTGCAGTACCGCCGCGCCCTTACCCTGATTGCGCGGCAAGACCATCACGCGCAGGCCGGCGTCTTGCGCCGCCATCGCCTTTAAGCCCTCGGCGCTGCCGTCGGTACTGCCGTCGATCACCACCCACACCGGGGCCCAGTATTGGCGTGCCGCACGCACAGTTTCATAGACTTTGGCGCCGGGGTTATAGCTGGGGATGAGTACCAGATGCGTGGTCGAGACAGCAGTCATGATGGCAAACGGGAAGGGAGTTAGGGCGTTCGGTCGGCCTGCGCGGGCAGGGAATGGGCGGGGTAAAATGCCGAATCGTGTATCAGCTCATGCGCAAAGTAGTGTTCCAGTTCAGCCATGAAACGCCGGGTATGCTGCGGGGGATCAAAGCGCCGTCCCAGGCGCACCCGATAATGGATCGGCATCGGCGGTTTGCGGAACAGCGGCCAGCCTTTGCTCAGATACCTCGAATCGGTTTCTATCAGTATGGTCTGCACCGGTACCCGGGCATGCTTCGCGATCAGGCCGATACTGCCCTTGAGCGGATTGACTGGGCACGAGGTGGTGCGGGTCCCTTCCGGGAATAGCAACAGATGGCTGCCGCAGTCAAAATCCTCGATGGCCAATCCCACCATGCGCCGCACCGGTTCATTGCGGATGTAGCGCGCCAGGCGGGCGCCCGCACCGAGAAAAATATTGTTCATCAGATTGGCTCTAAGCACGCAGGCGACATTCGGCAAGCGTGAAATCACCATCACCGCGTCCAGCAGACACGGATGATTGGGTGCAATAATCAACGACGGTTCATCGCGCAGAGCATCCAGCGCTTCCAGATCAAAACTGAAGCGGCGCGACAGGCTAAGACTGGCAAGGTATAGTCGAAACGCCGCCGTGATGATGGTGCGCCCCAGCGCCCGTCCCCGGCGCTCGGACAGCAGCGGATAAATAATCAACGCTATCGGCGTCCATGCCAGGCACAGTAACCCCAGCCAGGCCAGGCCGAGATAAATCACCAGGTAATCGTAGCCATTCAGCAACACGCGCCATGCGCCGCGCATAATCAATCCCGCCGAGCGGACAGCAACGGATGCGCGGCAGTGGCCTCAATTTCCAGCAGCAGTTCCTGGCGGCACACATCAGCCTGCAGATAGACTGCCTTGAGCGCATCGCCCACGCAGTGCGCCAGCTCGGCGCGAATCGGCGCCAGATCAGCAGGGTGGCGCACGTATACCTTGTAAACCAGGCCGGCCAAATCGAACGCGGGCCGGCCCGCGCTACGATCGCGATTGGCCTCGGCCAGCACCGCCTTAATATTGGTCATGGTTTCGCGGGTTTGTGCCACGACATCGGCGCGGTGCAGGGTCGCGTGGCCAACAATGCTGGCGGTGCCGGATACAAACAACACCTCGTCCTGCCCCAGGCGCACCAGAGCGGCGCGCGAAAACATCGGACTGCGCGGGCCATATTGCCGCGGATAATGGTAGGCGCTGATCTGCCGCGGATTTTCAATGCTCAGCGGCGCCACACGTCCGGCTAAAAAGGCAATGGTCAACGGCCCCTGCGCAGAACCCAATGCACACGCGGCGGGGACATTCCCCGCCCCATCACGTCCACGCGCAACAAAAGCGTCCTGCCGCCCCAGGTTGAACTGGCGATAGCGCTCCAGCCCGTAACTGTGGGCGTTGATGTCAGCGAAGTAATTCCAAACGCGGAACAGATACGGGTAGCGCAGCGTGGCTAGCAGTTCAAATACCTGGCGATAGGCCGACTCGGCGGCTTGTTGTAACGGCGTTTTGCCGGCGCCGGCTTCAAACAGTGTTTCAGACAAGACCATCACGCCGAACAACACATCATCGTCATGGCGGTAATGGATGGCGCCACAGCGGCCCTGCGTCAGCGGTGCGCTGCCGCGCCAGACTTCACAGATTGAATCGCCGGCATCCAGTCTGCGCATGGCTACGCGCAAGCAGGGGACCTCCATGTCAGACAGCATCTGACTCTCGACGGCATCGGCAGAAAAACACAGCGCGCCCAGCACGCTGCTTTTCCACGGCGCCTGCTGTTCCAAAAATGCTGCAATGGTCGGGTTCGCGCCATGTAGCGGGGATACCGTCTCGCGCATCAGTTAATCGGCGCGCCGGCTTCAGCTACATCCCGGATATTGTGTTTGCGCATTTCCCCGGCCTTCAATGTGCGCCTGAAATTGAGCAAGGATATTGCGTAATACAGGCCTTTGAATAACAGCAACGGAACCCGAATCGGGGTTTTGCCATACACGTCGCCGGCCAGCACCGACAGCAGCGCCTCCTGCATGCGGAACAGGTTGCGCGGCCCCATGAACAGGTTGCGCATGGTCGGATTGGTGACGCG
>JANMXV010000710.1:0-1348 GCA_031381325.1 Betaproteobacteria bacterium
CGTGATTGAACGAGCGCATCGGCGTGATGCCACGCGCACGCAAGTCTTCGTAACGGCTGAACAGATGGTCGAGGCCCGCGTGGCGCAGTTGCATGTGGTGCATGCCGGGCGCGCCTTTTTGATTGTCGGCATGGCCGGTGACGGCGGGAACCTCGAATATGCCCAGCACCTGTGTGTACGGGTGATCCGAAAATATGCGGATGAACGCGATGTTGTAGGCGCCGGCCCAGGTCGCTTTCTGCGCATCGTCACGCACGAAGAAGGCTTTTACGTCGGTGACGGTTTCGTGCCACTCTTTCATGGCGGTGAAGCGCGATGTTTTGAAAATCACTTCGCTGAATTGCGGCGGCGTGAATGTACCGCTGGTGGTCGTTACTTGATTCATGGCGCGCTATCCGTTTGTAAAATAGTGTTTAAAAATAAATAGTTACACAATTTCTTATCTTATCGGCAAAAACACCGCCGTGGCGATAGTTTGAATGACTTTTACCACGGTGCGGTTGTTTTTGTCCGCCGCGATTTTGGAAAGGATGTCCAGGCTGGCGATTACTTTACCAAACTCGCGTTCATAGCTGAGATTGATCACCGGGCCCGCTGCTTCGTTGGACAGCAGCAGCAACTGACCTTGCGCGTGGCGGGTGTTGGAGAGCTTCCACACCGCGATCTCAACATTGCGCGCGGCGTTGTAAAGGCCTTGCGCATCGAGATCGTCGAGCATGAAAAATTCTGTTTTGTCGTGGAACGCGGCCTGAATCATGCTCGCCAGGCCCACGCTGTAGGCGAGCACGCGATCGCCCTTAAAATCCTCACGCAGCGCAAGTTGAATCGCTGGCGTGCCACGTGCGCCACGCAGATCGGCAAAGCGCCAGCCGTGGTGTACATCAAATATGCGTGCGACGCCGGCATCCACCGTGCTTTGCCCGCTTTTCTTCAACTCGCGCGGGTTGCGGCGGTAGAGCTTTTCGGCGAGGATGCGCAGATTCAGAAATATTTCCTGCTGATGCGCCTCTGCCACGCGGTCGATATCGGATTTGGCCAGTTGCCCCGGCGAAAACCCCGGGCTGGGCCGGGGCGGCGCGGTGTGCTGGCTGGCGCAAGCCGCAAGCAGCGCGAGGCACAGGATAAACATCAATCGCAATCTTGAACGCATACGGCATCATAGCGCATGGTGAGCAGGGTGCGCCGGGTGCTGGTTTGCAGAGGGTCGAGTCAGGTTATAGTGCGAAAACATTACGCATTAATAGGCATCAAAAGGAGCAAGCTCGATGGCACTGGTCGAATACAAAGAAGAGGGCGGCATCGCGTACATCACCTTGAACCGTCCAGAGAAGCTCAACGCGTTCTCCGA
>JANMXV010000714.1:0-7632 GCA_031381325.1 Betaproteobacteria bacterium
TTTTGCCGCGATTGGCGGAGTTGAACAACTCGTGCTCAAAGATGCCTTTGATGCACAGCTTGCCCTGATTCACCGGCGCGTCACCCACGCCGCGCGCGGCCACCGCTTTGCCTTCGGCGTTCAAGCCGACTTCAATCGAGCAGCCGGTTGAGCAGTAACCGCAGGTGGTGTATTTCCAGTCGGTAACGCCCTTGTCTGCAATCTTGATTGGGTTCTTGGTGTGGCGTCCGAAAAGCATGGTTCATCCTCCGTTTAGATTTGCACCGGAACTGTGTCGCCTTCAACGTGCGCCGGAGACCGCACAGGCGAACACAGTTTCTCGCATAGCACATAAGAGCAACGTCCGTGCCATATCTATTAAATTCATTAAAAACAAATACTTAAATTAATAGAGACCTTGGCTTCGCTCGCTATTGGTGCGTGGCAGCATTGGGCGGTGTGTTGTTGGTGCGTAATGCGCCGCACACGATGTTCGTGCTGTTCTTCATGCTGGCGTTGCGCCAGCATGGCGTGATTCAGTCAACGCCCCTTCGCAGGGCCGCGTTCAGTATTGACTATGAAAAAATACCACATCCTGAAGCTTGTCCGCCCCCTGTTGGTGCTCGCGCTCGCCGCCGCCGCGCTTAGCGCCCGCGCGCAAATGCCGGAAATCCCGCTCTCCATCGCCGGCCATAAGCTCACCGCTGAAGTCGCCGCCACCGACCCGGAGCGCATGCAGGGCCTGATGCACCGGCGCATGATGCCGGAGAATCGCGGCATGCTATTTGTGTTCACCGACGTGTCGCGCCACGCGATGTGGATGGAAAACACCTTCATCCCGCTGTCGGTGGCTTTCATCGACAGCGATGGCGTCATCGCCAACATCGAAGACATGAAGCCGCACACTCGCGACGCGCACCCGGCACTGAAACCCGTACGCTACGCGCTGGAAATGAATTTGGGCTGGTTCGCCAAGCGCGGCATCAAGGCCGGCGCGAAAATAGAAGGGCTGGATAAAGCGCCGCTGCCGAAGTGAATGGGTGAAGAGTGAAACGTGAAACGTAAGACCTGCATTGTACGGACTGCGGGTCACGTTTCCCAATTCACAAAGAAAACGGCTGTAGGATGCACATCGCGCACGCGTTACGAAAGTCGATGGCGCGCAGTGCGCACCCTACCTGCTACGTTTCACATTTCACGTGTCACGTTTTTCATTTCACGTTGACCGCGGCTGCCACACTCCGGGATACTCCCGCATGCATTGTTAAATTTGCCATCCTTGCAGGAAACATATGAACCGCCGTGATTTTCTATCCGTGGCGTCCACCGGCGTAGCGCTTGGCGCGTTGCCGCTGCCCGTCCGCGCGCAGCCTGCGCGCCGCATGCGCGTAGTCGCGCTCGGCCAGGCACTGATCAAGCATGATCTGCGAACCTTTCCGTACGAGGATCTCGCTGCTTTTCCGAAGCTGTTCTCTGCCGCCGACATCTGTTTTTCCGATCTGGAAATTTCGATCAAAGGCCCGCGCGCCGGCGTGCCGACTCGCGGCACGACGTCGGAGTTCACGCACTACGCGCAGCCCGCGGTACTCGATTGCCTGAAGTCGCTGTCAATCAACGTGCTCGCGATGAGCAACAACCACGCCTTCGATCTCAATACCGGCGGCATCCTCGACGCGCTGGATGAAGTGCGCGCGCGCGGCTACACCCAGGCCGGCTCCGGGCGCAATCTCGACGAGGCGGTGATGCCCGGGTTCCGCGACACGGCGAACGGCACGTTCGCGGTGGTTTCGTTCGCGACCGGAATGATACGCCCCGGCGGCGCGGCAACGGCGACACGGCCCGGCGTCAACGAAATCCGCCGTCCGGCGCCCGACGTACTCGATGACGAAGATGTTGAACGCAATCTCGCTTCGATCCGCACCGCTGCGGCAAAAGCCGCTGTCGTGCTCGTCTACCACCACAATCACTACTGGGAGCCGGATTTCGCCAACACACCCGCGTGGCAGCAGGTGCTGGCGCGACGCTGCATCGACAACGGCGCCACGCTGTTCGTGAGCCACGGCGCGCCGCTGCTGCATGGCATCGAGATCTACCGCCGGCGCCCGATATTCTACGGTCTGGGAAGCTTCATTTTCCATACGGTCACGAAAATCGGCTACTACCGGCCCGCTGTCTGGGAAAGCGCGATCGCCGATTGCACCTTCGCCAGCGGCGAGCTTGCGTCACTGCGTTTCGTTCCGGTAACGCTGAACGAGCACGGACTCGCACCGGAGAACCACTTGCAGACGCGCGGCAGACCGTCTTTTGCGCGCGGCGAAGACGCGGCACGCATACTCGCCCGCGTTGAAGCGTTGTGCGCGCCATACGGCGCCAGAATCACCGTGCGCGACGGCGTCGGCTTGATCGGCTAGATAGACGACGAGGTTGACCACGACGTCGGTTACCAGCCCAGTTCGAATCAAAATGGCGGCTGGTGACACGACTGCTTGTTCTACCTCAATCTGCCGAGCGGGCGTATTGCGCGCGTGTTGTTTTGTGAAGGTGAACTGTGGATGCTACACGGGTTCATCAAGAAGAGCCCCAAGACACCCGCTGCCGATCTGACCCTAGCCAGGCGGCACATGAAAGAGATAAGGCGATGACGAAGAAAGCCCATCCGAACCGTGGTTCCACGCTGGATTCATTCCTCGATGAAGAGGGCGTGCGCGAAACATTCGAGGCACAGGCCATCAAAGAGGTCATCGCTTGGCAACTCACGCAAGCGATGGCAGAAAAAAACTTTCCAAAAACAGAATGGCGCAATTGATGCGAACGAGCCGCACCCAACTCGACAGGCTGCTCGACCCACAGCGCGACGTCACCCTGAGTACCTTACAGCGCGCCGCCGAAATCGTAGGTCGTCGGGTGCGGGTTGAACTACGCTGAACGGACATTAAACTGCTTCCGATACGGCCCGGGAATTTCGCGAAGTAGAGCGTCGGCCGCGCACAAAAAGCGAGCCGTTCCACCGCATGACCACAAACTCAACATCACTCGCCTGGCCAGCGAGATGAACATCAGCCGGGGACGATGTTCTATCTGCCTCGGTCGATTTGGTGCCCATGCGCCTTCTATCGAACAGTTTTTTGCAAATCTTGTTTTCGGGCTGGGCCTCGAAAGCTTGATTGGCGTGACGCTGATAAAGGTATGTTGGCCTAATACTGATATAGGGTTGTGCGTGGTTGGTCAGAAATGCTAGAATTTGACCAATTATCCCCGATTGACGTGGAGGCAGCTATGCTGGTTAACATTTACGATGCAAAAACCAATCTCTCTGCACTGCTGGATAAGGCAGTTGCCGGGGAGGAAATCGTCATTGCACGCGCAGGCAAGCCGCTTGCGCGTCTAATGCCGGTGACCGCAATTGCGTCGAAAAGTGGCGTGCGTCTTGGCGGCTTGAAGCGTGCCAAGCTAAAGCTGGCAGCGGATTTTCATGCCCCGATGACAGATGATGATCTGCTTCGCGGATGAAAGTGCTGCTCGATACGCATTGTTTGATATGGGCGCTGGCGGATGCGCCCGCGTTGAGCGCAGCTGCGCGTGCGACGATGGCGCGCGCCGACGAGGTGGCGTTCTCCGAGGTGTCAGTGTGGGAGATAGGTCTCAAATGGCGCAAAGGCAAGATTAACCTGCAACCGCGCCGCGTGGTCGAGCAGGCATTGCGTGACGGCTTTCGCATGTGCGCACTGTCGCTTGAGCCGATTTTGCTGTCATGTGAATTGCAGCAAAAGCATGGCGATCCGTTTGATCGCTTACTTTATGCACAGGCGAAACATTTGGGTTATCGTCTGCTGAGCATTGATCGCACGCTGAGCGAATTTGGCGCGCATGTGATCAACCCCCACTGAATGGCTAGGGAGGCAAAGAGCAGGCAATGCGCCTTGCCTTTTGCCTGAGTCAAAGATGAGTTGATTGATCGCGGGACTAGATGTTTAAGTTGCCTTGAACCACCCAAGACACGGCAGTACCAGGTCGAAGGCTCTTTGTTCGATCACTGGGTATAATATAGTTGCCGGTAACGTAATATAAAGCTCGCCATGGCTAAGGAAAAAGCAATTCAGAAAAAGGCGGCGCGGCCTCGCCAATATGAAAACGCGGCTGCGCGAGGGCGCGCGTTTCGGGCCAACACATTGAGATGCCGAAATCTTCACGGAACACCGTAAAGATGAGCACTCGCAGGGCTGGCAATAACGTTGCGGTGAGCGAAAAGAGTAGTTTGAAATTCCGTATACACCGGTGAGCAACCACGTCGATCAGAGCTGCAGCGGCACCTTCACGCCGTGCCGTTCGATGACAGCCTGATCGAGCAGGATGCGAAAGCCCGGTCCCTCGACCGGCAATCGTCCGGATGTGTCCGGACTCGCGAGCGGATGAAACGCTGTATTCGTCCAGTCGAGCATCTCTATGGGCAGGCTGCGCGGCAAACAGGCCAGCAGGTGGGTGGAATAATGCGAGAACCGGTGTGCGCCGACCGTTGCGCCCAGTGCGTTCAGGGATCTCGCGGCTTCGAGGAAGCGGACCGGCCCGCCCACGTACTGCACATCGATGATCAGCTTGCGAAGCCTGCCGCGCGTATGTAGGTCGTAGAGATCGCGCGCACTGGTGGACTTCTCTCCCGCCGCGATGGTATTGACCGGGTGGTCCTTGACGAGATGTATTTTGTCATGTGCTTCGGGATCCTCGATCCACATGAGCTTGGCGCTGCACGCATCGAGAAACTCGTTAGCGATCGCCGCCGTCCATTCCGAGCCCGTTTCAAGCGCGACGGTTCCGGGTTCGGAATACACCTGTCGCACGGCAGCGATGCGTTCCAGGTTGTCCTGAAGGGAACGACTGACTCTCATTTTCACATAGCGATAGTTGTTGCGCCGGTGCATCTTTGCCTCGGCGATCAACTCAGCGGGCGATTTGTCCAGCCACAGGGCGCTCGCATAACAGTCGAGTCTGTCGCGTCCCGCGGGGCGCCCCCACAGATCGGCACAGGCCACGCCCGCTTGTTTGCCGGCGAGATCCCAGGCAGCCAGGCTGACGGCACTGGCCGCAGACTTGCTAGCCGCGTTGCCTTCGCAGGTTGCCTCCTCCTGACGCTCGACATTGAGCAGCCCTGCCAGGCCGAGTGCTGATTCAGCGATGAGTTTCCTGGCAACCGCGGTCGCCAGATCCACGTCCGACGATCGCCTGAAGGACGAATAGCCGACTCCGCGATTGCCCTTCCCGTCTGACAGGAACACCAGCAATAGGCAGGTTTCGGTCACCATGCCTCTGGGCGAATGGATGGGCGGATCAAGCGGAACGCGCAGATTCCACAGTTCTACATCTACGTTATTACCCGGCATTACAGCGCTCCTTTTTTGTGGACACTCAGCACCCGCCGGGAGTCGGACCGTGGCCGCGTCCGAATGTGGCGAAAGCTGGTCTACCAGTTAAACAATTTCAGGACGTTTTCCCTGAGGATTTTCGACCGGTCCGCTACCGGCATCGTGTCGAACTGGCGCGCGATGGCTTCCTTTGAATGAGGGAAGGTGCTGTCGCCGTGAGGGTAGTCATTAGCCCACATCACATTGTCGACACCAATGAGATCATAGGTGCGGATGCCCGCCATGTCGTCCATGAAGGTGAGGAAGACGTGGTCACGAAACTGCTCGCTGGGCAGGCGCCCGGACTTGAACGTCTTTTTCAGCAACACGCTGTAACGATGAAAGCAATGATCTAGGCGCTGCAGATAGTTGGCCGCCCAGCCGATGTCGTTTTCCACCGAAACTATTTTAAGCTTCGGGAAGCGCTCGAATACATCGGCAAATATGAGGCTGGAAATGCAGTACTGGACATCCGACGGGGCCGATGCAAACACCTCGAAGCGGCTGCGCGCCACCTTGCTCTCACCCTGGGTAAAGTTATGCATGGCGAGCGGCATGTCCAGTTCCTGGGCCGCCTGCCACAGGGGATCGAACTCCGGACTCGCGTAGGTGACTTCCTCGCCCGAGGTCATGCCGAGCATGGCGCCGCCCAGGCCCATTTTCCTTGCCTCGTGCAGGTCCTTCACGGCAGAATCAACGTCATCGGTCATCAGGACCGCCATGCCCAGGAAACGCTTGGGATCGGTCTTGCAGAAATCGGTGAGCCATCGGTTGTAGGCCTTGAAGCAGGCATGTTTGTATTCCATGTCTTTCAAGGGCAGTAGCTTCATTGAAATGGTTGCGTACAGAACCTCCGCATCGATGCCATCGGATATGGCGTCCTTTTTTCGGATTACCGGATCCCAGCCGCCCTTGAGGCGACCGGGGGCGTCCCAGCGCCTCCAGGTTTTCAGTTCCTCCGATGGCGTGCCCGCGCTCGACAGCACGGTGACATCCATAGGCTTCAAGCCCTCGATACAGTAGAAGTCGTTCTCCGGCCCGTGCTTAAGATGCGGCGCGCGATCCCGCATTGCTGGATCGATGTACTCTCGCCACATCTGCGGCGGTTCGATTACGTGGGAATCTGAAGAAATCACAGTACGCTCGGACATCTACGCCTCCCTTGCCGATTTCAATCACGCTCGCTCATTCAAGTCATCCAGCGGGAATCTTTGCTTGGCATCCGTTCTTGCAATCCATCTACGCGGCCTTGTGGACTATGCGCAGTTCCACGAGCAATTTTCGGAATGATACCTGCATGTTCGCGCTGATCCCACACTGACCACCGGTGCCGGTTTCTCGTTGACCATTGTCTGTCGCGTAGCGGAGATGGTCAATGATAGGTCGGCACAAACTTCACAACTGGTCAATTTTTAGTTGGCATCAACACAGGTGAATCGCCAAGAGTAGCAGATCGCGCATGAGTTGCACGTTATCACGCGCGCAATCTCCGCAAGACTGCACCGCAAAGGTTATTCGCGTTACGCTTTTACGAATTCGCACCCCACAGGATCCAATAACGCAAAATCCCGCTCAATGCCGGGTCGGACCACGCCAATCTCTTGGTGCAAACGGAGTTCTCCTCCGGATTCATCAACGAACGCAGTTGCCTTGAATCCGTCATCGGTTTCTTGGCAACGCCGAACTACTCTTTCACGCCGGATGCAGTTCCTTGGCAGCAGATTTCTTTGCGCGCGCGCTGAGCGTCGGCAGGGTCTTGATGGCCCCGCCCGTCTTTTGCTCGGCCAGGTGCAGTTCGTACACCGCCTGCAGGTTGAGCCAAAACTGCGGGCCAGCACTACGACACATTAATTACGATATATAGTGTTTTGCCAATTTTGCATCCGCGCCCTGCCGCGTGAACGACCACGCGGTCCCTCGTTGTTCCGCGTTGCGACGCATCTGCCAAGCGTCCACCTCAGTAACGATTGCGTCGCGGTTTGGCAAGCGCCGATCAAGGCACTGACGATCAAGAATGCCGATTTCTATTTCAGCCATGTTCAGCCAACTGGCGTGTTTCGGGGTGTAGTGAAAGACGACGCGGCGCAGAAGCGCCTTCGCCGACTTGATTCCCAGCACATCTTCGAGCAGATACTGGACGAAGGCCACGAAATCGACCTTGGCGCGATGGTCGGTGACCAAGACCGTGCGCCGCCCGCCTTTGGGCTCCACCGCCACGAACAGATTGCACGTGCCCGCGCGCACGTATTCGTAATCC
>JANMXV010000868.1:0-11129 GCA_031381325.1 Betaproteobacteria bacterium
GGGCGTAAAAGTCGTGTGGCAGAAGGGTTTTATCGGACTGGTCGCGCCCAAACAATGGGATGCGATCCGGGCTGCGCAGAAACTCAAGGTCACCTGGTCCGACGTGAAACCGCCGTTTCCGGATCAGAAGGACCTCTACAACCATATCCGCAACGCCAGGGTGATGAAGCGCGACGATGAGGTAAATGTCGGCAATGTAGATGCCGCTTTTGCGAGTGCAGCGAAAATTGTCGAAGCCACTTATGAATGGCCGTTTCATTCGCACGCGTCGATGGCGCCGGCTTGTGGTGTGGCCGATATGCGCGATGGCGCGGCGACGATATGGACCGGCGGGCAAAAGCCGCATCACTGCCGTGATGGCATCGCGCTGATGTTCAATTTGCCCGAAGAGAAGGTCAAAGTTATTTCCATGGTCGGTCCCGGCTCCTATGGCCGCAACGATTCGGGCGACGCCACCATGGATGCCGCTGTGCTGTCGAAGGCCGTCGGCAAACCCGTGCGCGTGCAGGGCATGCGTCATGAAGGCACCGGTTGGGATCCCAAGGCGCCGGCCTCGGTTCATACCTCGCGCGCTGCCATCGACAAGGACGGCAAGGTGACGGCCTGGCATTTCGAGAGCAAGGGTTTTTCGCGGCGCGATTTTTTCCGTGATGAAGGGACGCCGGAGCGCACGCTCGCGGGCCAGCTCATGGATTGGCCGTTGAAGCCCACGTGGCTGTTCGGTCCGCCCAGCGAGTCGTACTCGTTCGCGTCGCGCCGCAAGGCGTCCGAGACCATTCCGCCGCTGCTCGATCGCGCGTCACCGCTGCGCACCTCGCATTTTCGTGATCCGGGCGGGCCGCAGATTCATTTCGCGGTCGAGTCCTTCATGGATGAGCTTGCGGTGGCAACCAATACCGATGCGGTTGAATTTCGCATGCAATATTTGAGTCACAAAGGCGATCTCGCAGTAGTCAAAACGGTGGCGGAGAAGGCCAACTGGAAGCCGCACGCCGGCGCGCGCAAGCAAACGCGCGGCGACGTGTTTGTGGGTCAGGGCCTCGCCTATTCCGTGCGCGGCCAGACGCGCGTCGCGGTGATTGCCGAAGTCGAAATCAACCGCAACACTGGCAAAGTTTGGGCGCGGCGCTTTTATGTGGCGCATGATTGCGGTCAGGTGATCGCACCCGATCTGCTGCGCCAGACGCTCGAAGCGCAAATCGTGCAGACAGTGAGCCGCGCGTTGATCGAAGAAGTAAAGTTCGACAACAAAAATGTAACCAGCGTGGATTGGCAGAGCTATCCCATCCTCGACATCAAGGACGCGCCGGAATCGATTGATATCACGCTGATCGATCACCCGGAGATGGCGCCTTTTGGCGGCGGCGAGGCAACTTGCAGGCCGCTCGCCGCTGCACTGGCCAATGCGATTTTTGATGCCACCGGCGTGCGGCTGCGGCAAGTGCCGTTCACGCCCGAGAAAGTTAAAGCAGGTTGGGTATAAATTTTTCAATAAAAACAAATACTTATGCTACATGGGCGCTCTGTCATAAGCCGTGACGCGCCCACTGATTTGGGAGAAAAGAATGGCAGGTAATGGTAAAGCGCGAATTTTCGCGGGCGCGGGATATTCCGTGTCCAGGGCCGGGGAGCAACTGCGCGGTGCATTGTTTCGGCGTGCTCCTGGAGACGGTGAATGGGAGGCGCTGAGTGCCGGTCTGCCCGACAAGGTTGAAGTGCGCGCGATTGCCGTGCATCCCGTCAATCCCGAGGTGATCGTCTCGCCGCACGACGCACGCGCGATGTATGCGTGTCTGTCGCCTGCGGCGTTCAGCAAGGACGGCACGCTATTTCGCAGCGACGATCTCGCGCAAAGCTGGCAGCGCATCGATCATGGCATCAAAGCCGAATCCACGCTGATGGCGGTGTGCTCGCATCCGCGTGATGCCGCGCAAATCTATTGCGTTACGCGCGGCGGGCAGGTATTCGGCACGGCTGATGCCGGCGCTTCGTGGAATGAATATCGTTTGCCTGCGGACGTACAGGACGCTTACGCCGTTGCCTGTATTTGAAGAGATCAACGTTTCTTAGTCGAGTTGAACGCCGGTTTCCCTGGTGATTTTCGTCCATTTCGCGATCTCGGCGCGGATGTAAGCGCCGAACTCAGTTGCGCTTGATCCCGCGCGGTCGATGCCTTCACGAACGAACGTTTCCCGCACATCGGCCTCGCGCAGCATACTCACCATGGCGCTATTCAGCTTGTTGACGATAACGCCCGGCGTACCCGCAGGCGCCAGCACGCCCCACCAGTTGAGCACCTCGTAGCCGGGGAGTGTCTCCGCTATCGCCGGCACCTGCGGCATGGAGGCGGCACGCTGCGCCGTGCTCACGCCCAGCGCGCGCAGTTTGCCTGATTCGACGTGCGGTTTGACGAAAGCGAGCGTGGTCATCATCACCTGCACGTGTCCGCCAAGCAGATCGATCAAGCCCGGCGCAGCGCCTTTGTACGGCACGTGCGACATTGCAGCGCCGGCGCTTCTGAACACTTCCATGCCCAGATGCGTCGGGCTGCCATTGCCGGCGGAGGCATAGGTGATCTGCCCCGGCCGTGTTTTCGCCAGCGCAATCAGTTCCTTCACTGACTTTACCGGCAGCGACGGGTGCGCGACGAGCAGCAGCGGCGATGTCGCGAACAGCGTCACTGGCGCAAAGTCCTTAATGCTGTCGTAAGGCAGTTTCTTCAGGCCCGTGGCATTGATGATGAACGAAGGCGTCACCATCACTAGCGTGTAACCGTCGGGCGGCGCTTTGGCCGCCGCCGCTACACCGATGATGGTGCCGCCGCCGGGACGGTTTTCCACGATCATGTTCTGTCCCCACGATTCGCCCAGCTTGCGCGCCATGATGCGGCTCAGCATATCGGTACCGGCACCCGCGGAAAACGGCACGATCATGCGCATGGGTTTTTCCGGGTAGGTCTGTCCTGAACTTGTCGAAGGTGTTTGTGCAAAAATAGGAACTGTCGCGAATGATACTAACGACAGGAGGAGCACGAGTCGGAGTCTGGCGAACATTTGTTTCGTTATAAGGAAATTTTGAGGTGAATTTTTAGCAAGTCTTGTTTCGGGCATTATACGGATGCGTACTTGCGGTTTATTGAGACTTACAAATCACTGTGACAACTTAAGCGACGATGCTACCTTCCCTCACCCTCGGTCCCTCTCCCGGCGGGAGAGGGATGAAAAAGTCCTTCTCCCTCCGGGACAAGGGAACACTTGAAGCGGAGCAGAAGGGTTGGGATGAGGGAAATGGTGTTACGTAGATCGGCAATACGCACTAGTCCCGCGTAATCACATTCAAAATGAGAGAGAACTCCAATGGAAGGCCTGTGTGAGGAAAAAGAAAATCTCGCCGGCGCACGCGCGGGACGATCTCGAACTTTTTAGGCTGCTATGGGAATGGGCGCCGGATGAAAAGTCGCGGCGGCATATTCTGGTTGAGAATCCGGAGAAGCTGTACTTTGGTGGATCGTAACGTTTCGCGCCCTCTTTGTTCCTTCACTTGGCGCTGCCCTTCCTACTTATTGGTTTCGAAAGAGCTAAAAGCGCAGCCGCCTTGGTGTTACTTCCCGCTCTTAATATTCGATTATGGCTTGATAGGGAATCAACCCGGTTTACCAACGCAGTTGGATGCGTGGATTGCGGTGGAGTTGCCGCAGAGCAGCGGGCTCTGTCACTCCGAGCCATGTCCCAACCAGCACCCGTACCTGCTGCTTTTTCTGAGGTCCGCTGAGTTGGTGCAGAAGCGCCTCCACTTGCTCGGCACCGGCTTTTGTGAAGAAAGCTGCGGCAATATCCATCTCACTCGACCGGGATGCGGCCTTGGTGAGCGCCTCGGTAAGCGTCTCTACATCTCGGCTGTCGAGGTAGCGTGCGCGCATCGCCATCTATTTGGCAAGGCTGATGGAGCGGACCATGCGTTCTCCTGCGGTATGGGAAGTTGCGCAGCAAAGTGTAGCCGCGAAGCACAGTGCTGTCGAACGCTGCGCAGTTAACATAAACCGGTCTGGAAGCAAAGCGCATACAATGTTCAAGCATGAATCTGACACTCGAAGAGATCGAACAGACTGCCACACGGACGCTGGAGCATTATGAACGGCGTGCGCAAGCATTCTGGGAAGGCACGCGCGATCACGACGTCAGCCAGAACATCGCGGCGCTACTGCAATACATAGAGGGGCCGCCGCCGTTTGATCTGCTGGACTTCGGATGCGGACCGGGACGCGATCTCAAGACATTCAAGCAACTCGGTCACCACGCGACCGGCGTTGAGGGCGCGGCGCAGTTCGCCGCGATGGCGCGCGCCTACAGCGGCTGTGACGTTCTGCAGCAGAATTTTCTCCAGCTCAGCTTGCCTGACAATCACTTCGACGGCGTGTTCGCAAATGCCGTGCTCTTTCATGTCCCCAGCCAGGAATTGCCGCGCGTGCTGATGGAATTGCGTGCGACGCTAAAGCCCGGCGGCGTGCTCTTCAGCTCGAATCCGCGCGGTGATGGAGGCAAGGGTCAGGAGGGCTGGAGCGGCGATCGCTACAGCGCCTTTCACGATTTGCAGGCTTGGCGCGGCTATATGACAACCGCCGGATTCGTCGAACTGATCCACTACTACCGCCCCGCCGGCCTGCCGCTGGCACAGCAGCCGTGGCTGGCCAGCGTGTGGCGCAAGCCGGTATCGTGAGGTATGTTAACGAGAAGTCTGTTCCCTGCTGTCAATTAAATGCGAAAGTCGGATGAATCGTGAAAATGAGATTTAGTCGTTTCTGCTTTTTTGCAGTTGCCGTCCTTTTTTACAGTGGAAATGGTTTTTCGCAGGATTATTCATACAGCGACGGGTCGGCGAATACCTACAAGATCGCCCCCGGCACGCTGGAATACATTCCTGTCAAAAAAGAAAACAGCTCAAGCGGAACCTATTCGGGCGGAACAGCAAAAACGGTGAAGCTCAGTGACGCCGATTACCGCTCGATAAGCGCTTTGTTTGAAGAGGGCATTGCCGGGAAAGCCTCGCAAACCGACCGGCGTGTCATGATGAGCGGTGTAATCAACAGAAACATCAAAAATGACAAAGCCAAAGTGATACTGAAACCCGGCGCCAGGGTAAAAGATCAAATTGAAGCGAAATTGCTTGAATTTGTAAAACGCAGCGAATGATGAACCACTGCATGCGCCGGCAGGGCTGGACATGAAACTGAAAATTTTATTCGATGGTAAATCCGCTGGTCTTGACCACTTTGGCCCAGCGATCTTTTTCAGCCGCCAGCCATTTGCCCATTTCCTGTGGCGACATCGGCAGTGGGATGGTGCCGTGTGACGCGAGTTTTTCCTTGAAGTCGGCTGTGCCGATGATACGGTTGACCTCGGTGTTCATTTTGGTCACCACGTCAACAGGCAACTTGGCCGGACCCACAATGCCCTGATACGAGCCGGTGACGAAGCCTTCGAGGCCCGGCGTTTCGGCCACGGTGGGCACGTTCGGCAAGTTGGGATCGCGTTTTTCGCTGGACACCGCGATGAGTTTCAGCCTGCCGCTTTTGACGTGCGGCAGCGTTTGCAGCATGCCCATGAACAACAGGTCGCCTTCGCCGGTAGCGACCGTCATGATGGATGCCTGCCCGCCTTTGGTCGGCACGTACACCCACTTCGCGCCGGTGCGCTGCTCCAGCGACAGCCCCGCCAGATGCACCGCCGCACCCAACCCCACCGGCATATTGAGCTTGCCGGGGTTGGCCTTGGCCAGCGCAATCAACTCCTTGACGGTTTTTACCGGCACGCTCGGATGCACGGTCAGCAAATGCGCAGAGTACGACACCATCGCCACCGGCGTTAAATCGCGGATGATGTCAAAAGGCAGCTTGCTGTACATGCTGGGGCTGATCGCGAGATTGCCCAGATCGTTGAGCACCAGCGTATAGCCGTCGGCGGGCGCGCGCGCTGTGATGTCCATGGCGATGTTGCCGTTGGCGCCGACCCGGTTGTCGACGATGATTTGCGGCCCCCATGCTTCAGTCAGCTTGGGGCCGATCATGCGCGCGAGAATGTCCGAAGTGCCGCCCGCCGGATAGGGAATCAGCATGCGTATCGGCTTGGTGGGCCAGGCCTGCGCCAGCGCGGTAAGTGGGAATGTGGCGGTCAGAGCGCCCAGGGTGCCTAGGATGATTATAGCGGCGGTGATAAGACGCATGGGAATCTCCTCTCGATTGACGTTGAATTTTTTCCCAGTGTAGCTGCGTCACGCGATGCTGTCGAACCGGCGGCGCAGATGCGCTATCGTAGTATCCTTGGGCTATCCCATGAAACCCCTTGCTTACCACGTGCTGCGACTGCTGGGCGACGGCGAATTTCACTCGGGCGCTACGCTGGCGCAAGCGGCCAACGTGTCGCGCGCGAGTGTTTGGAACGCCGTGCAGGAAATTGAAGCGGCCGCGCTTGACGTGTTTAGCGTGCGCGGGCGCGGCTATCGCCTGGCGCAGCCGCTGTCCCTGCTCGACGCGAGCCGAATTGCGCACTATCTGGGCGAGGCCGCGCCGTTTAATCTGGACGTCATGGATGAAGTCGATTCCACTAACACGCTGCTGTTACAACGTGCGCAGGCCGGCGCACCCCACGCCAGCGTCATCGTTGCGGAGTGGCAACGCGCAGGCCGGGGCCGCATGAATCGGCCCTGGCATACGCAGTTGGGCGGGGCGCTGACGTTTTCGGTGTTGTGGCGTTTTTCGCAGGGCGCAGCCACCTTGGCGGGATTGAGTCTGGCGGTGGGCCTGGCCGTGGTGCGGGCGCTCGAATCGATGGGCCTGAGTGACGTGAGCGGCGTGGGTTTGAAATGGCCCAATGACGTGCTGTGGCGCGGGCGCAAGATTGCCGGCATTCTGATTGAAATGCAAGGCGACGCGCTGGGGCCGAGCGCGGTCGTGATAGGCGCCGGCATCAATGTGCGGTTGTCGCAGACGAGAGATGCGCGCATGGATCAAGCTGCCGCAGATATTGAAACCTTGTACGGGCATACGGTGGATCGCAATCAATTGCTTGCGGTGTTGCTCGGCGAGTTCAATCGCGTGCTGCTCGAATTTGAACGTGCGGGCTTTCAGGTGTTTCGCGAAGATTGGCAGCGCCGCCATGTGCATCAAGGCTGTGCGGTGCGGCTTACGCTATCCGGCGGCGTATGCGAATCCGGTTTGGCGCGGGGCGTGCGCGATGATGGCGCGCTGCTGCTGGAAACTGCGCGCGGCGTGCGTGCGTTTCACAGTGGCGACGTGAGTTTGCGTGCGGCGGGACGCGTGTCATGATCATCCTTGCCATCGACGCCGGCAACAGCCGCATCAAGTGGGGTTTTGCCGACAGCAGCGGTTGGCTGCGGCGCGCGTGGCTGGATACAGCGGACGCGGCCCACCTGGGCGCAGCGCTCACGGATTTGCCGGCGCCCACGCGCATTGTCGTGTCCAATGTCGCAGGTGAGCATTTGCGTGCAGCCATCACACCGGCGCTTGCGATTCACGGCGTTGCGCCCATCTGGGTGCAGGGTCGCGAACAACAGTGCGGCGTGCGCAGCGGTTATGCCGATCCGGCGCAACTCGGTTCCGACCGTTGGGCGGGGCTGATCGCAGCGTGGAAGCTTTATGGTAACACCGGTCGCGCGTGCGTAGTGGTCAATGCCGGCACCACCATGACCGTAGACGCGCTCTCCAGCGAGGGCGTATTTCTCGGCGGCATCATCGTGCCGGGGCTGGATTTGATGCGCACCGCGCTGGAGAGCGGCACCGCGCAATTGAAGAAGCAGCAAGGCGCGTTCTATTATTTTCCGGACAACACCGCGGACGCTATCATGAGTGGTGCGGTCAATGCGCTTGCGGGTGCGATAGACCGCATGCGCGGCTACATGGAAGAAAGCGGGCAAGGCGCGCCGCTCACGCTACTGTCGGGCGGCATGGCGGCGCTAATACAGCCGCGACTTAACGTGAGCGTTGAGCTGGTGGACAATCTGGTGCTTGAGGGCTTGCTCGAAATTGCCAAAGAAAATAGCTGAAAAAATAGCTGAAAAGTGAGTTGAAACAATGCGCGCTGTCTTTCTGTTGCTGGTGTTGGGCAATCTGGCGTTTTTCGCGTGGGAGCGCTATCTACGCGCGCCGCTGAGCGCGCAAGAGCGCATACAGCAAGTGCAGATCACGCCAGAGAAAATTCGTTTGCTTGCGCCATCCGCGCCGCCGCTTGCCAAAGCGGCGGCAGATGGCAAAGCCGCAGCCTGCCTGGAATGGGGCGCTTTCATCGGGCCGGAAGCAGCGCGCGCGGACGCCGCGATAGCCGAATTAGGATTACCTGCGGCGCAAATTCGGCGCGCGGCGGTCGATCTGGATGGTCATTGGGTGGTGATTCCCCCGCTCAAATCACGCGCGGACGCCGACAAAGCCGCCGAGCGGCTCAAGGGCTTGGGCGTTACTGATTACTCGATCGTGCTCGACCCGCCGCAACGGCGTAACGCGGTCTCTCTGGGCATTTTTCGCAGCGAAGAGCCGGCGCAAATATTGCTGGCGGCGT
The DNA here is from genome assembly GCA_031381325.1 of Betaproteobacteria bacterium. GTDB lineage: Bacteria > Pseudomonadota > Gammaproteobacteria > Burkholderiales > SG8-41 > UBA5216. The sequence continues at coordinate 8,568 of JANMXV010000868.1, forward strand.
TGCGGAAAAAAGGTGTAGCCGACGCTGTTATCGAACGGCGCGAAGGGTTTTTCCGGCGCGTGGTGTTCTATGTGCGTGAGCCGAATGCAGTCGCGGTTGCCAAACTCAGCGCCCTGCGCAACGCCATGCCCGGCACCGAGGTCAAAGCGGTGGTTTGCCCTGCGTCGTAACTATTTGTTTTTATCGATATTTTTTCGTATCGATTCGAGCAATGCCGTGGTCGATTTCTGATGCAAAAACGGTATAGCATGCACTTTGCCGCCCCACGCCGTGACGTCTGCAGCGCCAACAATGTCTGCCGGCTTCCAGTCGCCGCCTTTGATGAGCACGTCGGGCTGCAGCGCGCGTATCAGTTCGAGCGGCGTATCTTCCTCAAACCAGGTCACGGCGCTCACCGCTTCAAGCGATGCAATCACCGCCGCGCGGTCTTCAAGCCGGTTGACCGGCCGCTCGTCACCCTTGCCCAGCCGGCGCGTGGAGTCGTCGCTGTTGAGCGCGACGATCAGACTCGCGCCCTGCGCGCGCGCTTGCGCGAGATAGGTGACGTGCCCGCGATGCAGCACATCGAACACACCGTTGGTGAATACCAGCGGGCGCGGCAGCGCGCGTGCGTATGCTGCGACGCCAGCCGGCGCGTGAATTTTTTGTTCGAAGGTGGGTGGCGGGTAATGCAAGCTCAGTCAAGATACTCGAACAACCGCACCACTTTTCGCACGCCACCCGTGGTGCGCGCGACTTCGGTAGCGCCTTCCGCCTCGGCGCGTTTGACCAGGCCCATCAGATAAACCACGCTGTTTTCGGTGACGACTTTTACATGCACGGGACTGAATTTCTGACCATCAATGAAGCGCGCTTTGACTTTAGAGGTGAGGTAAGCATCGTTGGTGCGCGAACTGAGCGCGGTGTTGCCCGCGACCTGCACCTCGTTGAAAACACCGCGCACGTTTTCGACGGCGCGCGCGACGCGCTCGGCGTCTTCGCGCGCAGCCGCGCTGGGGACTTCGCCCGTCAGCAATATCAGCCGGTTAAAGCTGGTGATATTCAGGTGCGCATCGCGCACCCGTTCACCGATGCGGCTGCCGGCTTTGAGTTCTATGCCCTGATCCTCGGTCATGGTGCCCACGGTACGCCGGTCTTCCGCCAGCAGCACGCCCCCTGCCGCCGCGCCGCCCAGCACCGCTACCGCACATCCGCCCAGTAGCGGCATCGCCGCAACCATCAATGTCAACCATCCCAGTAGTTTGCGCATCAATCCACCCCCAGTAATAGACAGTCTATAGCATCACACAGGCAGTGTATCGTGAGTAAATGCACTTCCTGTATCCGCGCGGTGCTTTGCGCGGGCACGCAGATATGGACGTCATTCTCGCCGATGAGTTCCCCCATGCTGCCGCCATTGCGGCCCGTCAGCGCCACCACCTGCATACCGCTCTCGTGCGCAGCGTCTATCGCGGCGATGACATTTTTGGAGTTGCCGCTGGTAGAAATAGCCAGCAACACGTCGTTGGCATGGCCCAGCGCGCGTACCTGCTTGGAAAATATTTGCTCATAGGTATAGTCGTTCGCGATCGAGGTGATGGTTGAGCTATCGGTGGTGAGCGCGATGCCGGCCAGGCCCGGACGCTCCTTCTCGAAGCGATTCAGCAGTTCGGACGAGAAGTGCTGCGCGTCCGCCGCCGAGCCGCCGTTGCCGCAAGCGAGTATTTTGCCGTCGCCTTTCAGGCAATCGACCATCAATTGCGCGGCGGCGGCTATGGGCGCGGCGAGCGCATCCATGCACTCCAGCTTCAAGTGCGCGCTCTCGGAAAAGTTTTCGCTGATGCGGCTTAGCAAGTCCATAGTGCTATTTTGCACCGTCGCGGGGCATTTGTACAGACCTGTTGTAATCCTGAAGTACCCCGAAAAGCTCACAAGTCTTTCTCTCACGCAGCACTGAATGCATCCCGTATCCACTCCACCGGCCCGTCGTCACCGGCGAGTAACACGGCGTCAAAGCGGCACTGCGGGGTGCGCCCCGCGCCGGCCAGATAGTGCAACGCCGTGCGCGTAAGTTTTTGGCGCTTGGCGGCGGTAATGCTCGCCGCCGCGCCGCCAAAGGCGTTGGAGTTGCGGGCCCGCACTTCGACAAACACCAGCGTTACGCCATCGCGCGCGATGAGGTCGATCTCGCCGTAGCGGGAGCGGTAATTGCGTTCAACGATGTGCAGGCCGTGGCCCTCGAGATAGCGCGCGGCACGCGCTTCAGCGTCCTTGCCGCGGTTGTTCACGCTGCGGTCACGGCTTGGCCGCAGTGGCGGGCTTGGTGGCCGGCGCGGGCTTGACGGCAGGGGAGATGGGACCTGCTGGTGCGTCAGGCAGAATTGCGCCGAGGCGAACGCTGACCAATTCGCGCTTGAACTGGCGCTCGCGTCCCAGCGTGAGCTTGCCGGTAACGCCGTCGAGGGTAATTTCAATATGACGTGCGAGCATGGCTTGACCGATACGCCAGGCGTCGATGCCCAATGCGTAGAGCCGATCAAGGTCAGGGTCGCCGGAGGCAGCCCGCCGCGGGTAAATCATCAC